>CAJXFT010000209.1 GCA_913053235.1 uncultured Alphaproteobacteria bacterium | reverse complement strand
GGTAGTGATGATCTACAATCTGCTCCGAACTGAAGGTTATCTGGGAAATGTCGGTTTAGCTTCTTCAATGGCCGGCCGTCGAGCCGCCGTCGATCTGGAAGGCCGCCCCGGTGACGAAGCGCGCGTCGTCCGAGGCCAGATAGAGGATTGCCGTGGCGATCTCGCCGGGCGTCGCTATGCGTTTCAGCGGTGCGAAGTCGAGGACCTCCTGCTCGGCGGCGGCGGGGTCGTCGGCCTGCTCGATATAGTCGCGCCGCACCATGTCGGTATCGACATAGCCCGGACACACGCAGTTGATGCGCACATGAGGAGCGAGCTCGAGCGCCATGGCGCGGGTCATGTTGACGACACCGCCCTTGGACGCGCAATAAACGGCCAAACCATGTTGGCCCATCAAACCGTCGTCCGACGCCACGTTGACGATGTTGCCATTGCTTGCGCGTAAGTCCGCGAGCGCCGCGCGGATACAGAAGAAAGTGCCCTTCAGGTTGACGTTGTGCATCTCGTCCCAGGCCGCCTCGTCGAAATCCTCGATCGACCCGAACTTGCCGATGCCGGCATTGTTGACCAACACGTCGAGGCCGCCCAGGCCCTTGATCGCCGCGCCGACAATGGCCTCGCAACCCGCCACCGTGGCGACGTCGCCGGGTGCGGCCAAGAGCCTCTCGCTCTCGCCCATGGCCGCCATTCCCGCGGCCGTAGACTCGACCGTCCGCCCGTTTACCGCGACCCGCGCGCCGGCCTTGAGAAACGCCTCGACGGTGCCGCGCCCAATGCCCCGCGACCCTCCCGTGACCAGCACGCGCTTGTCTGTGAAATCGGTCTGCATCGTAATCTCCCAGATCGCCGAATCCTGAAACTCAACTTCAGCAAACATACCACGCCGGCGGGCGAGTGGCTCCAACAGCTTGAAAGGAGCACGGCTCCGGTGTCGCTCCATTGCCTAAAATGGTCGCTTTGGGCATGTTTTCGAGCCCCTTAGGTGCGATACTGAGCCCCTTCGATCGCGCTTCCGCCAACCCCGGAGGTAACCACCGATGACCGATTCCGACGAACTCGATTTGAATGCGCTCGGCGACGCTGAACTGGTCGCCCAGATGCATGACGATCTCTATGACGGTCTCAAGGAGGAAGTCGAGGACGGCGTGAATATTTTACTGGCGCGCGGCTGGCAGCCTTATAGAGTGCTGACCGAGGCGCTGGTCGAAGGCATGCGCATCGTCGGAATCGATTTTCGCGACGGCATTCTTTTCGTGCCCGAGGTGCTTCTTTCGGCCGGCGCCATGAAAGGCGGAATGGTGATCCTGCGCCCGCTATTGGCCGAGACCGGAGCGCCCTCGGTGGGCAAGATGGTGATCGGCACGGTCAAGGGCGATATTCACGATATCGGCAAGAATCTGGTGTCGATGATGATGGAGGGCGCCGGCTTCGAGGTCATCGATATCGGCATCAACAATCCGGTCGAGAATTTTCTCGCGGCGCTGGAAGAGCATAAGCCGGACATTCTCGGCATGTCGGCGCTGTTGACGACGACCATGCCCTATATGAAAACCGTCATCGAGACATTGCAGGAAAAGGGTCTCAGAGACGATTATTTCGTGCTCGTCGGCGGCGCCCCGTTGAGCGAGGAATTCAGCCGCGCCATCGGCGCCGACGCCTATTGCCGCGACGCCGCGGTAACCGTGGAGACGGCCAAGGAATTGATGCATCGCAAGCATAATCAGCCGAGCGAAGTCGGTTCCTGATATGGCGGCGGCGGAAGTGGCGCAAGAAACCGTGCTGATCATCGCCTGCGGCGCGCTGGCGCGCGAAATTCTGGCGCTCAAGCGGGCCAACCGCCTCGATCATGTGGCGCTGCAATGCCTGCCGGCCGAGCTGCACAATCGGCCCGAGCGCATCGCCGGCGCGGTAGAGCGGGCGATCGTTCGGGCGCGGCCGCATTACGAGCGCATCAGCGTCGCCTACGGCGAATGCGGCACCGGCGGCGCATTGGACAGGGTGCTTAGGGAAGAAAAAATAGAGCGCCTCGAAGGCCCCCATTGCTACGCCTTCTATTCCGGGCTGGATAACTTTACCGGCGCGGCGCAAGGCGATATCGACGCGTTCTTTCTCACCGATTTCCTCGCCCGCCATTTCGACAAGCTCGTCTACACCGCCTTGGGGCTTGACCGCCACCCGGAACTGCGTGACCAATATTTCAGGCATTATTCGCGCCTGGTTTATCTGGCGCAAAGCGAGGACCGTGATTTGCTGGCGAAGGCGCGCGGCGCGGCGCGGCGCTTGCGCCTGAAATTCGAAATGCGGCGCACCGGTTACGGCGAGCTGCAAAAATTCGTCGCCGCCCTTTAAATGAGCCTTCGGTTATGACCCGTACCATTCTGAGTTCCGCCAGCAGCGAAGTGGTTATCGGCTTCGATGAGCCGTTCTGCATTATCGGCGAGCGCATCAATCCGACCGGTCGCGCCAAGCTCGCGGCGGCGATGAAGCAAGGCGATTATTCATCCGTGGCGGCGGAGGCGCTGGCCCAGACCGGCGCCGGCGCGCATATGCTCGATATCAATGCCGGCATCCCGCTCGCCGACGAGCCGCGCATACTCGCCGAATGTATCGAGCTGGTGCAGAGCCTGGTCGACGTGCCGCTCAGCATCGATTCCTCGATTGTCGCGGCGCTCGGGGCCGGTCTCGAAGTCTATCAAGGCAAGGCGCTGGTAAATTCGGTCACCGGCGAGGAGGAATCGCTGGAGGCCGTGCTGCCCCTGGTGAAGAAGCACGGCGCCGCCGTCGTGGCGATATCCAATGACGAGACGGGGATCTCGAGCGACCCGGATGTGCGCTTCAACGTCGCCAAAAAAATCGTCGAGCGCGCCGCCGATCACGGCATCTCGCACCGCGATATCGTCGTCGATCCCCTCGTCATGCCGATCGGCGCCATGAACGATGCCGGCGATCAGGTGTTCCGTCTGCTGCGCCGCCTGAAAGACGAGCTCAAGGTCAATTCGACCTGCGGCGCTTCCAACATTTCGTTCGGCCTGCCCAACCGCCATGTGCTGAACGGGCATTTCCTCGCCATGGCGGCGCTCGCCGGCATGACCTCGGCGATCATGAATCCGCTACACAAGGAGGAGATGGACGGCGTGCGCGCGGCCAATATGTTGAACGGCAGCGACCCCGATTGCGCCGCCTGGCTCGCCGCCAACCGGCCCGCCGACGGCGCGCGGCGCGGCAATCGCCGCCGGCGTTCCAGTGGCTAAAGCTGAGGCGCTGGTCGTCTTTCAGCCGTCGGGCCGGCGCGGGCGCTTTGCCAAAGGCATGCCGGTGCTGCGCGCGGCGCAACAATTGGGCGTCTATGTCGAATCGGTGTGCGGCGGACGCGGCTTGTGCGGGCGCTGTCAGATCAAGGTGGCGGAGGGAAAATTCGCCAAATACGGCGTCACCAGCGGGCCCGAAAACCTGACCCCCATCGGCGACCAGGAAACCCGCTTCCGCGAGGCGAAGCCGCTCGCCGACGACCGCCGGCTGAGCTGCTCGGCACTGATTCGGGGCGATCTGGTGGTCGAGATTCCGAGCGATGCGCGGGCCAATCGCCAAGTCGTGCGCAAGGCGGCCGAGAGCCGCGCCATCAAGCGCGATCTCGTCACCCATCTCCGCTATGTCGAGGTGGCGCCGCCCGATATCACGGCCCCCGACGGCGATGCCGGCCGTCTGACGGCGGCGCTGGAGAAGGAGTGGGGATATCGCTCGGTGACCCTGGATGCGGCGCTGCTGCCGTCGCTTCAGTCGGTATTGCGGAACGGCAAGTGGCTGGTTACGGCGGCGGTTTTCCAGGAGCAGGGCGGGGCGCCCGTCATTACCGGTCTCTGGCCCGGCCTGAAGGAAACGATCCATGGTCTGACCGTCGATATCGGCTCGACGACCATCGCCGCCCATCTCACCGACCTCATGACCGGCAGCGTGGTCGGCTCGGCGGGCGCCTTGAACCCGCAGATTCGCTTCGGCGAGGATTTGATGTCGCGCGTCTCCTACATCCAGCTCAACCCGGGCAGCCAGCCGCAACTGACCGCCGTGGTGCGCGGCGCGATCGATAATTTGATCGCCGCCACGGCCGAAGAGGCCGGCGTCGCGGCGGCGGATATCCTTGAGGCCGTGATCGTCGGCAATCCGATCATGCATCATCTCTTTCTCGATATCGATCCGAGCGAACTCGGCGCGGCACCTTTCGCGCTGGCGCTCTCCAGCGCCTTGACGCGACGCGCCGAGGGCGTGCTTGGCGGCTTGCCGCCGAGCGCCCGGCTTCACCTCTTGCCCTGCATCGCCGGCCATGTCGGCGCCGACGCGGCGGCGGTGACATTGTCGGAGCGGCCTTACGCGGCCAAGAACACCACGCTTCTCGTCGATATCGGCACCAACGCGGAAATTGTCCTCGGCAACCGCAAACTGGTGTTGGCGGCAAGCTCGCCGACCGGCCCGGCCTTCGAGGGCGCCGAGATCTCGTGCGGCCAGCGCGCAGCACCTGGCGCCATCGAGCGGGTGCGTATCGATTCCGAGACTTTTGCGCCGAAATTCAAGATCATCGGCGCCGATATGTGGTCCGACGAGGCGGGGTTTGCCGAGCCGGCGGGCAAGACCGGCATCACCGGAATCTGCGGCTCCGGCATCGTCGAGGCGATCGCCGAAATGTATCTGGCCGGACTTATCACGGCGGACGGCGTCATCAGGCAGCCGCCGAATGGCGCCGGCGATCATCTGGTGCGGGTGGGGCGGACCTGGAGCTACATGCTGCATCGCGGCGAGATCGAGATCAGCGTGTCGCAAAAGGACGTGCGCGCCATCCAGCTCGCCAAGGCGGCGCTCTATGCCGGCGCGCGTCTGCTGATGGACAAGCTCGGCGTCGACGAGGTCGCCGGGATCAAGCTGGCCGGCGCCTTCGGCAGCTATATCGATCCGAAATACGCCATGGTTTTGGGGCTGATCCCGGATTGCGATTTGAAGAAGGTCTCCGGCATCGGCAACGCCGCCAGCACCGGCGCCCGCATGGCACTCCTCAACCGCCGCTACCGGCATGAAATTCAACGGCAGGTGAAAAAACTGGTGAAGGTGGAAACGGCGACGGAAACGCGCTTTCAGGAGCATTTCGTCAACGCCATGGCGTTTCCCAACAAGGTCGAGCCGTTCACCCTGTTGCGGGCGCAGGTGGCGCTGCCAGCGGCCCCGGCGAAAGCGCCCTCCAGGCGGCGCTCGCCGGCGCGCTAGACTCTTTCAAGTTTTGACGCAAGCGTATCCTGGGTTATTCACCCTGCCCGTTCGTCCCGGCCAATAGCACGATATCGTACAGGGTCGTGTACTCATAAATGGCGTCGCAAATAGACATCGGCTTACCGTAAGGATATCCGTTAATTACATAAAAGCGGTCGTCATTTAGGCGCGGTCAAAACCACTCTTCTTGGCCATGAACGGACATGTCGCTTAGCCCACCCAGAGGCGTTTCACCTTGCCGGCGGGCTGCTCGATTGAAATTTTCCGGGCTCCCCTTGCAATGCGTCTTCAAGGAGCCCATCTACCGCATGCGTCACGTACTCCCGAAGCCACAGCCAAATTGGACTGGGCAAAGCGGCGACCGCCGCATTGCCAGCCAACGCCCCTATATTGTGGCTTCAGTGTCAGCACGATTGACAATTTCACTCACACGAAAGACGAAGTCATGTCACCGCGCCGCCGTCTTCTTTCAGCATTTCTCCCCGCCCTGTTGTTCGCGATCATAATTGCGATTGGCGTTTTGCCGGCCAGCGCGGAAACCCTCATCATCACAGTGCGCGATATCCGCAGCAGCGACGGCGATATTCGCATCTCTATCTACAGCTCTGCCGATAGCTTTCTCGTTGATGGGCAAACTGCGGCAACCCGCACACTGTCCGCACAGGAAGGCGATGTGGAGGTTGTGTTCGCCGATTTAATGCCGGGGACCTATGCCGCCGCCGCTTTTCACGATGAGAATCGCAGCGGCGATTTCGATACCAATTTCATCGGCATACCGCGCGAAGGTTATGGCTTTTCAAACGGCGCCCAAGCGAGACTCGGTCCGCCCGACTTTGAAGATGCATCGGTTTCTCTCAGCCAAATTGGTTCAGAAACCGACCTTTCTTTGACATATTGATTGTTCTGACGCGAGCTATTTAGCGGCTCATCCCGGAAACGGGCATTGAAGCTTTCGCTGTATCCGTTTTCCCTTGCCAATCACAAAGGACCTCGTCCGCGCTTAGATCGTAGCGCTCCACGAGTCCGCACCGGGTCACGAAGAGACGAAAACGCCGGCCTCAATTTTAGTCCGTTATGCCTCGTTGAGCAGACGTCGGCGCTTGAAACTCTCATTAACGTGTCCACGGCCTAATACCAAGAAGCGGTGATAATGACCCATAGGGATCGCCCCCGCGGCCCGTCGGGTAGGAGGGAGGCCGCGGGCGATGCGGCGCATCGGCAAGGCCTTCCGACGCCCTCCGACGGGTCGCGGGGGC
>CAJXFT010000208.1 GCA_913053235.1 uncultured Alphaproteobacteria bacterium | reverse complement strand
CGATCGGCGAGTGGCTCGGCAGCGACGACGGCAGCGCGCCGCATGATCACGGCCATACGCCGGATGTGAGCGCCGTTTGTTTGCGGGATTCGCGCATCATGGATTGGAACCTGGTGCTGCGCTTTTTTGTCGAGCTAACCGAGAGCTACGGCGAAAATCTCTATCGCGTCAAAGGGCTGGTGCAATTCGACAATGTCGACAAGCCGGTCATCCTGCAAGGCGTCCAGGACACCTTCAGCCCGCCGACCTACGCCGATAGCTGGCCGCGCGGCGAGCCCGAAACCCGCATCGTCATCATCGGCAGGGGGTTGGATCGGGGCGACCTCGAAGCCCGCTTCGCCGCCTGCATCTTCAAGCAACAGACCGTTCTCGACCGCGGTTCCGGCGCCATCTGAAACGCCATCGATGAGGAATTTGACGGCATGAGTTTCGCCTACCAGAGCGCCTTTGAGCTGACGCGCATGATTGTGGAGCGGGAAATCTCGCCGCTCGAATTGACCGAGGATGTGTTGCGGCGGCAAGTTGCGCTGGAGCCGGCAATCAACGCCTTCGTGACGCGCACGCCGGAAATCGCACTGGCGGCGGCGAAACAAGCCGAAAAAGCCGTCATGGCGGGGGACCAGCTCGGCCTCCTGCATGGCCTGCCGCTCTCGGTCAAGGATTTGATATCGATGCAAGGCGTGCCATGGACGTCCGGCTCCAGGCCGTTCGCCAAAAATATCGGCGCCGTCGACGCGCCGGCTGTGGCCCGCGCCCGCGCCGCCGGCGCCTGCATCATCGGCAAGAGCACGACCAGCGAATTCGGCTGCAAGGGCAGCGGCGACAGCCCGCTCACCGGGATTACGCGCAATCCCTGGAATTTGGACAAGACTCCGGGCGGCTCGAGCGCCGGCGCCGGGGCCAGCGTCGCGGCGGGGCTGACGCCCTTTGCTCTCGGTACCGACGGCGGCGGCTCGATTCGCATCCCGTCGTCGCTGTGCGGCCTGTTCGGCATCAAGGCGCAGTTTTCCCGCGTGCCGCTGTTTCCCATCCCGGCGACGCCGACCCTCTCCCATGTCGGCCCGCTGGCCAGGAGCGTGCGCGACGCGGCGCTTCTGCTCACCGCCATATCCGGCCACGACGCGCGCGACCCGTTCGCCGTCGCGGCGCCGGTGCCGGATTATCTCGGCGCCTGCGAACACTCCGTCGAAGGCATGAAAATCGCCTGGAGCCCGACTTTCGGCTATGCCCGCTCGGATGCGGAAATACTCGAAATCAGCGAAAAGGCGGCGCGCGCTTTCGAGCAGCTCGGCTGCCGCGTCGAAGAGGTGGCGGCGCCCTTCGGCGACGAGCCGCTGGATATCTGGATGGCCGAATTTTTTGGCGGCGTCGGCACCAAATTGAAGGATTTGCTGGCTGATTCGCCCGAGCAGTTGGACCCCGCCGTCGTCGAGATGCTGTCGGGCGCGCTCGACCAGACGATCGACGAATATTTCACCAAGGTTTTCGCGCGTTACGCATTTCGTGAAACGGTGCGCGAATTCTTTGACGGCTACGATCTGCTGCTGTCGCCGGTGCTCCCCGTGGCCGCCTTCGATACCGGTCTCAACGTGCCGCCGGGATGGGAGGACAGGAACCCGGTTTCCTGGGTCTATTATACCTACCCGTTCAATGTGACCGGCCAGCCCGCCGCCTCGATTCCGGCCGGCTTCACCAAGGCGGGCCTGCCGGTCGGCTTGCAGATGGTGGCGCGGATCAATTCGGAAACCGATATTTTCCGTGCCGCGGCGGCATTTGAGGAAGCATTCCCCTGGGCCGACAAAAAACCGCAATTGGCCACATCCGGTGCGGATAATTAGCCGCCGCGCGGGAGGCTGGCGCCGGGCGGCTGTCGGACTTGGCGCGTCGGCCATGCTGTTGATGTTGTCGCCGGTCAATTTGCCGGCGGCGGAGCGCACCGCGGTAGTGCTACAGGGTCTCGACAAGGTAACCGCGCGGATATCCGAATTCACCGCCGAGTTGGGCGTCCCCACCCAGTTCGGCACGCTGGAAATCACCGCCCGGGCGTGCCACAAAAAACCGCCCGAGGAGCCGCCCGAAAGCGCCGCCTTTCTCGAAATCCGTGAGAAGCAGCGCGGACAGCCGGTGCAATCCCTGTTCAGCGGCTGGATGTTCGCTTCGACGCCCGGCCTGTCGGCGCTGCAACATCCGGTCTATGACGTCTGGGTTCTCGATTGCGCCATGTTGACGGAAAATTCGCAATCGAACGGATAGAAAGACGCCTGGTGCTCCAGCGCCGCCGTCAATTGTTCGAGATATATCTCGCGCGGCAGCTCGACGGCGCCGAAACCGGTCAGATGCGCGGTCACGAACTGGGTATCCAACAGCATATAGCCGCCGGCGCGCAGACGCTCGACCAAATGCACCAGGGCGACCTTGCTGGCGTCGCGGGCGCGGCTGAACATGCTTTCGCCGAAAAAGGCGGCGCCGATCGAAACGCCGTAGAGCCCGCCGGCAAGCTCTTCACCATTCCAGCATTCGACACTGTGCGCGTTACCGCGGCGGTGCAATTCGTTGTAAACCTCGACGATGCCGCCATTGATCCATGATTCGGCGCGCCGCGTCGTGCGCTCGGCGCATTTGCGGATAACCTGGTCGAAAGCCTGATTGACGCTGATCTGGAATTTTCCCGAACGCACGGTGCGGGCGAGGCGCCGCGGCAGGTGGAATTCGTCCAACGGGATGACCCCGCGGAAATCCGGATCGACCCAGAATACGGACGGGTCGTCCTGGCGCTCCGCCATCGGAAAAACGCCACAGGCATAGGCCTTGAGAATCAGCTCTGGCGACAGTTCGATCATCCGCTCATCCTATACCGCGTTCCTCGGCATTACCCTTCGGCTATGAAGCGCTCCAACCAGTGAATGTCGAAAGCGCCGTTGGCGAAATCGGCATTGGCGATCAATTTGAGGTGAAAGGGTATCGTCGTTTCGACGCCGGTGATGACATATTCCTCGAGGACGCGGCGCAAGCGCATCAGGCATTCGTTGCGGTTGGAGCCGTGCACGATGACCTTGGCCAGCAGACTGTCGTAATAGGGCGGCACGGTATAATCCTGATAGAGAGCCGAATCCACTCGCACACCGAGCCCGCCGGGTGGATGATATCCGGTAATCAGGCCGGGGCAGGGGCGAAAGGTGAGCGGATCCTCGGCGTTCACCCGGCATTCGATGGCGTGGCCGTTAAAGACGATATCCTGTTGTCCGTAACCGAGCGGCGCACCGGCGGCGACGCGGATCTGCTCGCGCACCAGATCGATACCGGTGATCATTTCGGTAACCGGGTGCTCGACCTGGATGCGCGTGTTCATTTCGATAAAATAGAACTCTCCGGCCTGATAGAGAAATTCCACGGTGCCGACGCCGCGATAGCCGATTTCGCCCACCGCATGGACGACGCGGGCACCGATGCGTTCCCGCTCTTCGGCGTTGAGCGCGGAGGAGGGGGCTTCCTCCACCATTTTCTGATGGCGGCGCTGCAACGAGCAGTCGCGCTCGCCGAGATGCACCACGGCGCCGTGCTGGTCGGCCAAAACCTGAACTTCGACATGGCGCGGCGAATCGATCAGTTTTTCCAGATAAAGCGAGGAATCGTCGAAGGCGGATTGCGCCTCGGCGCGCGCCATCGCCACCGCTTCGGTCATTCCCTCGCGCCCATCGACGCGCTTCATGCCGCGGCCGCCGCCGCCTGAAACCGCCTTCACCAGAACCGGATAGCCGATCTCCTCGGCGACGGCGATGAATTCCTCGACATCGTCGAGCGCGCCGGACGAGCCCGGCACCACCGGCACGCCCAGTTTCCGCATGGTTTCCTTGGCCCGCACCTTGTCGCCCATCATGCCGATATGCGCCGGCGTCGGCCCGATAAAGGTAAAGCCATGCTCCTCGACGATGGCGGCGAAATTGGCGTTTTCCGAGAGAAAGCCGTAGCCCGGATGAATGGCGTCGGCATTGGTGATTTCGGCGGCGGCGATGATCGAGGGAATGTTGAGATAGCTGTCGCGCACCGCCGCCGGCCCGATACATACCGATTCGTCGGAGAGGCGCGCATGCATGGCGTCGGTGTCGGCCACGGAATGCACGGAGACGGTCTTTATGCCGAGCTCGCGGCAGGCGCTGTTGATACGCACCGCGATCTCGCCGCGATTGGCTATGAGAACTTTGTCGAACATGACGATGGGCAGTTTATGCTGAGGCCGCGGCCGGGGCTACTCCAGCACCAGCAGGACTTCGCCATATTCCACCGGGGCGCCGTTCTCGGCCAAAATTTTGGCGACCCGGCCGCCGCGCGGCGCGCGGATGGGGTTCATGGTTTTCATCGCCTCGACGATAAACAGGGTTTGTCCCTCGCTGACCTGCTCGCCGACCTTTGTGAACGGCTCGGCGCCGGGCTCGGGAGCGTCATAGGCGACGCCGACCAGGGGCGAAATAACCGCGCCGGGGTGGCTGGAATCGACGTTCACCGGCTTGTGGACATCGGCCAGATCCGCGCCCTGTGGCTCGGAAGCCAGAGTTGGCTGAGGCGTTGGCGCCGGCACGGCGTAAGCGCCGCCAACGGTGCGCGCGACGCGCACGCGTCCGGGCCCTTCGCCGATTTCGATCTCGCTCAAACCGGTTTCCTCGAGCAGCGCGGCCAATTCGCGAATGAGATCGAAATCGGCCGCCTGGCGCCTGTCGCGCGGTTCGTTCAAGGGCAATTTCACCGCCATCTGTTCATTCCTCGTCGACTATCCGGGCCAGCGCATCGAGCGCCAGCAGGTACCCTTGAGCGCCCAGCCCACAAATCACGCCGAGCGACGCCTGCGATATGTAGGAATGGCTTCTGAACGATTCACGCCGGTAAATATTGGACAAGTGAACCTCGATCGTTGGCAAGCCGACGGCCCGCAAGGCATCCAGGATGGCTATCGAAGTATGGCTGTAGGCGCCGCCATTGAGTATGATACCCGAAAATACCCCGACCGAGGATTGAATCCAGGTAACCAGCTCGCCTTCGTCGTTCGATTGGCGCAATTCGACGGCCATGCCCAGGGTCTGAGCCTTGTGCTGGCAGGCGACGCCAATCGATTCAAGACTGTCGCCGCCATAGATATCCGGCTCGCGCTCTCCCAACATATTGAGGTTGGGGCCATTAAGGATCAAGATTTTGTGTGCCATGGCGAATCCATACTAAACCAAATCCAGGCTGACCGCACCAGGAGAGAGGCGCGGCGGCGTAAAATGCCGCTATTCGTCCGAATCCCGGGCGCAAACGGTTGAAATGGCGAAACAGGTGGCCATACTCTAAATTATTATGACGCACAACATGATGGCCGGCGGCGGGCGCCGCTTGGCGAAGGAATCAGCGCCGCACATGCAAGTTCAGATCAATGGAGAAGCGCGCGAATTCGAGGGGCCCTTGACCGTCGAAACCGTATTGCGGCGGCTCGGTTTCGATCCGCGCAAGATCGCCGTCGAACGCAATCTCGAAATCGTACCGAAAGGCGCCTATGGCGGCACCGAGGTCATCGATGGCGATCGCCTGGAGATCGTTCATTTCATCGGCGGCGGCTCGGGCGCCGTGCAGTCGCAGGCCGCCGAAGAGCATGGCTGGCAGGTCGCCGGGCACCGTTTCGATTCGCGCCTCATCGTCGGCACCGGAAAATATCGCGATTTCGCCGAGACGGCGCGGGCGGTAGAGGCTTCGGGCGCCGAAATCGTTACCGTCGCCGTGCGTCGGGTCAATATCAGCAACCCGGGTGAGCCGATGTTGGTCGATTTTCTCGACCCCAAAAAATACACCTATCTGCCCAATACGGCCGGCTGCTACAGCGCCGAGGACGCGGTCCGCACGATAAGGCTGGCGCATGAGGCGGGTGGCTGGAAGCTGGTCAAACTGGAGGTGCTGGGCGACCAGACCACGCTCTATCCGAATATGATCGAGACATTGTCGGCGACCGAAATGCTGGTGAAAGAGGGTTTCGACGTCATGGTTTATTGCAGCGACGACCCGATCATGGCGAAAAAACTGGAGGATATGGGCTGCGCCGCCATCATGCCGCTGGCGGCACCGATCGGCTCCGGCCTCGGCGTGCAAAATCCGGTAAATTTGCGCATCATCATCGAGAACAGCTCGCTGCCGGTGCTTGTCGATGCCGGTGTCGGCACCGCCTCGGACGCCGCCATCGCCATGGAACTGGGCTGTGACGGCGTGCTGATGAATACCGCGATCGCCGAAGCCAAGGACCCGATATCGATGGCCCATGCCATGCGCCTTGCGGTCGAGGCGGGGCGATTGGCCTATTTGGCCGGCCGCATGGCGAAAAAGCAATATGCCGATCCGTCATCGCCGCTCGGCGGCCTGATATAGTCTGACGCGGACATCATACAGATCAGAGCACATTTGCATAAATAAAATATATTTCAATATATTAACATTATTAACGGATTTCTAACATCAAATAAACACCGTAATATAAAACAATCAAAAGATAATAACCGCTTAAAAATCTTA
>CAJXFT010000207.1 GCA_913053235.1 uncultured Alphaproteobacteria bacterium | reverse complement strand
GGCTATGGCCGGGCTGCTTGCCCTGGGCGTGGCTGGATTCGCCGGGCAATCCCAGGCCGAAGACCCGATCGTTATCGGCGCCGCGATCGCCATGAGCGGCTTCGTCCAACCCTATGACGACGGCCCCTTGAAGGGCGCCCAGCTCGCCATCGCCGACATCAACGCCAAGGGCGGCGTGCTCGGCCGGCAACTCAAGATCATCACCGCCGACACCAAATCCGATCCGGCGCAAGGCACCAATGCCGCCATCGAAGTGCTCGAACAGGGCGCGGAAATGGTCATCGTGACCTGCGATTTCGATTTCGGCGCGGCGGCGGCATTGCAGGCTTCGGCGTCGGGCAAGGTCACCTTCTCATCCTGCGCCGGCGATCCCAAATTCGGCGTCCAGGGCATCGGCCCGCTGGCCTACACCATGTCGCTCGGCACCCCGGCGCAAGGCGCCACCCTGGCGGAATGGGCCTACAAGGAAAAAGGCTGGCGCAAAGCCTATGTCGAAATGGATTCGATGGTTGAATATTTCAAATCGCTGTGCGCCAATTTCAAGATTCGCTGGGCCGAGCTCGGCGGCGAGGTCGTCGGCGAGGACGTTTACAATTTCGCCGAGGTCAAGACCTTCGATGGTCAGGTCACGCGCATGAAGGCGAGCAGCGACGCGGACTTCGTTTTCCTCTGCGCCGCGACGTTCGACGGCCCGGCCCTGATCAAGCAGGCGCGCGCCGCCGGCGTGGAAACGCCGATCTTGGCCTCCTCATCCATGGACGGCGCCTTCTGGCTCGAAGCGGTGCCTAACTTGAGCGAGTTTTACCTTTCCGTGTACGCCTCCATGTTCGGCAACGATCCCGACCCGGCCATCAACGACTATGTCGCGCGCTACACCGCGATGCATGGCGTGGCACCGATCACCGGCGATTCCTTGACCGGCTATAGCCTGATCGAAGCCTGGGTGATAGCGGCGGAACGTGCCGGCTCGTTCGATGCCGACGCCATCCGCCAGGAGCTCGACAAGTTCGACAATGAACCGCTCCTGATCGGCCCGACGACCTATACGCCGGACCTCCATATCAATCTCTTCCGCGGCATGCAGATGATGGAAGTGCAGAACGGCAAACATGCGCCGATCATGCGCTACACCGCGGAGAAAGTACCGCCGATCACGTTCTGACGCATTCCAATCGGTGCTAATCTAGGAGCCCTCGCGGCGTGTCTTCAAAGACGCCGCGAGGGCTTTGATTTTTATCGCACGCGACAGGCTGGCCCAGATTGATAATTCTTCAATATTTGATCGATGCGCTCAGTATCGGCGGGCTCTACGCGCTGGCGGCGCTCGGCATCGGCCTGATCTTCGGCATCATGCGCCTGATCAACTTCGCCTATGGCGATCTCCTGATGATGGGCGCCTACGCCATGTTCATGATGGCCGCGGCCGTTTGGCCGATCACCATCCTCGGCGGCGTCGTCGTCGCCATCCTGGTCGCCCTGATCACCGAGAGGATCGCCTTTCGCCCGCTGCGCACGGCCGATCCATCCGTCTTGCTCGCCGCCTCTTTCGCGGTCAGCTTCTTCCTGCAGAATTTCGTTTTGATGATCATGGGCGGGCGCGCGCTCGGCGTCGATATCGTGCCGGCGCTCAGCCTCCACCTGAACTGGGGCGAGATCAGCGTCTCGCTCCTCAATCTGTTCACGATCGCGCTCTCCCTCATCCTCATGATCGGGCTCAGCCTGTTTCTCAACCGGACACAGATGGGCGTCAACATGCGCGCGGCTTCCGAGGATGTGCGCATGGCGCGCATGATGGGGGTGCGCGTCAATCTGGTCATCGCCACCGCCTTCGCCATCAGCGGGTTGTTGGCCGGCGCGGCGGCGATCGTGGTGCTCGGCAAGACCGGCCTGGTGCTGCCGGCGATGGGTCTCAGATTGACGCTCGTCGCCTTTGTCGCCACCGTGGTCGGCGGCATGGGCAGCCTCACGGGTGCGGTGATCGGCGGCTATGCGGTGGGAATATTGGAAGTGGTGCTGGGCGGCCTTTTGCCGCTGGCGCTGCTGCCCTACCGCGAAGCCTTCATCTTTACCGTGGTGCTGCTCTTCCTGATGTATCGCCCCGGCGGCATCATCAAGGTCGCCACACTTGAGGAACGCGTCTGATGGCGCCGCTCGGCACGCGCGGCGCCGACGCCCTGATCCGGCTATGGCCGGTGCTCTCGCTGATCCTGATTCTCGCCATCGTCGTCGCCTTCTCCCATTTGGGGCCGCTCTCCTTCGAGCGCATGGTGATCCGGGCTCTGATCATGATGACCGTGGTCATCGGCCTCTACATCTTCATCGGCAATTCGGGCGTCCTCTCGTTCGGCCATTCCACATTCATGGTCGTCTCCGCCTATATGTCGGCCTGGCTCACCATGTCGGTGATGCGCAAGAAGATCATGCTGCCCGATATCTGGGAAGGCTTCGGCCTGATCGAGATGCATGTTCTTCCCGGCGCCCTGTTGGCCGGCCTGCTCTCGGCCGTCCTGGCGATGATCGTCGGCCTGCCGCTGATGCGGCTTTCCGGCATCGCCGCCGCGATCGGCACCTTCGCCGTCTTCACCATCGTTACGGTGGTCTACAATCAGTGGGATTCCTACACCAAGGGCGCCAGCACATTGATCGGCCTGCCGACCTATGTCGACCTCTGGGTGGCGTTCGGCTTTGTCGCCGGCGCATTGCTGATCGCCCATGTCTACGACCGTTCCAAATTCGGCCTGCAACTGAGGGCGACGCGCGAGGATTTGGTCGCGGCGAAAGCGGCCGGCGTAAATATTGTTTTCCAGCGCATGGTCGCTTTTGTCGTCAGCGCCTTCGTCACCGGCATCGGCGGCGTGCTCTACGTTCATTTCACCGCCACCATCACCCAGGCCAATTTGATTTACCTCAACCTCACCTTCATCACCATCGTGATGCTCCTGGTCGGCGGCATGCGCTCGCTCACCGGTGCCGTGGTCGGCGTCATCGCCATCTCCATCGTCAGCGAGGGGCTGCGGCAAGTCGAAAAACCGATTGGCGTCGCCGGGCTCGGCGAATTGGGACTGGCGGCCTTCATGCTGGTGGTTTTGGCGATTCGCCCCGGCGGCATCGCCGGGAAGCGGGAAATTCCCCTGCCGGCATTTTTTCGGCGAACTGAATAAGCCTCTCTTCCCCGAGGGGAAGAGAGGTTGGAGAGAAGGGGCAAACTTAGCGCGCGGAGCGCGCTTTGCTCCCCCCTCCAACCCAAACCCTTCCTCCCCGCCGGGGAGGAAGGGCCTATTCGGAAGAGTAATTTCGGTGACGGCTAGCTTTCGGACAGCATCACTTCCTTCACCTTGGTCGCCAATTGGCTCAGGCTGAACGGCTTGGGCAGGAAGTTGACCTTGCTGTCCACTTTTGAGCGGAACGCATCCTCGGCATAGCCGGAGATATAGATCACCTTGATATCGGGGCGCCGGGCCTCGACTTCCTTGGTCAGCGTCGGGCCGTCCATTTGCGGCATGACGACATCGGTGACCAGCAGGTCGATCGGCTGTTCGGAGGCTTCCATGAGCTCGAGCGCGGTCTCGCCGCTATCCGCTTCGAGCACGGTATAGCCCTTGTTGCGGAGCGCCCGGGCGCCGAACATGCGCACCGCATCTTCGTCCTCGACCAGAAGAATAGTCCCCTGGCCGGTGAGGTCCTGGGTCAGTTTGCTCTCGCTCACCCGCTCGGTCACCACCTTCTCGGTATCGTCGGGAATGAATTGCGGCAGGAATATGTTGAAGTTGGCGCCCTGGTCGGGCTCGCTTTCGACGAACACATAGCCGCCAAACTGTTTGACGATGCCGTAAACGGTGGAGAGGCCGAGGCCGGTGCCGGCGCCGCCTTCCTTGGTGGTGTAGAAGGGCTCGAAAATCTTGCCCGCATGCTCCTTCGGTATGCCCATGCCGGTATCGCTTACCTTGATCAGGACATAGTCGCCGCGCGGCAGAAGGTCATGCCCCATGCGCACCGATTCGGTCTGCGCGACATTGCTGGTGCGGATGGTCAGCGTGCCGCCGCCTTTCATCGCATCGCGCGCGTTCACCGCGAGATTGATTATGATCTGTTCGAATTGCCCCTGATCGGCCTTGACGTAGGTTACGTCGCGGCCGTGGATCATCTGCATTTCGATCGTCTCGCCGATCAGGCGGCGCAGGAGATTGGTCAAATCGGCCAAGACGTCGGTGACGGAGAGGACTTCGGGTTTCAGGGTCTGCTGGCGTGAAAAGGCCAGCAGCTGGCGAACCAAATTCGCCGCCCGGTTGGCGTTCTGCTTGATCTGCATGATGTCGGAGAAGGAGTGATCGCCGGCCTGGTGGCGCATCAGGAGCAAATCGCAAAATCCGATAATGGCGGTCAGCAAATTGTTGAAATCATGCGCGATGCCGCCGGCGAGCTGGCCGACGGCCTGCATCTTTTGCGCCTGGGCAAATTGCAGTTCGAGATTTTTCTGATCCGTCGTATCGACCGCATGGACGATGATTTCGGAACGCTCTCCCGCCGCCCGTTCGATATTGCTGGCGAACAAAGCGGCGACGCGCTCGCTCTTGCCCTCGATATGAACTTCGAGCGGCAGATCGACGGATTGCCCGGCCATGATCGCCGCGAACGCCTGTTCGACGCCGGGGCGCTCCGCCGCGGCGATGAATTCGATGATTTTTCTGCCGCCCGAGCTTCCCGGCGGAACGTTCACCAGGCGCTCCAGCGCCTCGTTATACTCGACCAACGCGCCGTCCCGATTGAGAACCGCAATGCCGATCGGCACGCCGTCGAAGAGCTGATGGAAGCGCTGGGTGAGTTCCTCCGGCACCTCCTCGTCCGGCGCTTTTGGCAAGCTGATGACGCCCAGCACATCGGCGCCCTGCCCCGGCTCTCCCGCTTCGCCACCAACGCCGCCGCCGTCGCCGCCCGGGCGCCATTCATGCACGTTCGCCATGGCCGGCGCCGCGCCGTCACCGGGCATCGCCAGCTTGATTTCGCTGTCGCCCTCGGCACCGCCATTGGTCAGCGCCCGGCCCGGCTGCCAGCCCTCGCCATTGGCGCCGACATATGGCGCCAGGCCGCCGCCGCCGGCGATCAATTCGCCGCGTTCCTTGCCCAGCGTGCGCGCCAATGTTTCGTTGACATAGATCAGCCGTCCGTCGCCATCGGCCGCATAGGCGCCCGAGGGCGTGCGGTCCAACAGCGCCGCCAACAATTTTTCGCGCGGATTTTCCGGCCGGGTTTGCTCGGCCGCGGAGTCGGCGTCAGCGGCGGCCGGCGCCGGCGCCAATTCCTTCATTTCAATTTGCCGGGATGGCGGAGCCTGCCGCGCCTGGCGGGTTAGCGCCAGGCCGGTCACGCCGCATAGCAGGATCAGGCCGGGCCACAACGCCGCCGCCGCCGCCGGGACCAATGCCGAGACGATCAATGCAGCCGCGCCCACTACCGCGCCCAAACCAAGGATCCGGGTCATCGCGCTATACCGTTTTCAGTTCCCACCATACATGTCCTACCATGCACGTGATCCATCTTGCCTCATTTTTCCCTTGAGGCGCCAGACATAGCCGATCACTTCCGCCACCGCCTTGTAATGCTCGACGGGAACTTCCTGATCGAGATCGACCGCCGCATAGAGGGCGCGCGTCAACGGCGGATTGCGCACGATCGGCACATCGCTTTCCTCGGCGACCTCGCGAATGCGCTTGGCCACCAGATCGGCGCCCTTGGCGACCAGCGTCGGCGCATTCATGTTGTCCGCATCATATTTCAGCGCCACGGCAAAATGTGTCGGGTTGGTGACCACCACATCGGCCTCCGGCACGGCGGCCATCATGCGGCCGCGCGCGCGCTCCTGGCGGAGCTGGCGGATCTTGCCCTTGATCGCCGGGTCGCCTTCGGTCTGTTTATATTCGTCCTTGATCTCCTGGCGCGACATCTTCATCTGCTTGAGGAATTCGTAGCGTTGATAGAGGTAATCGAGACCCGCGATCAGCGCCAAAATCGAGCACACGCCGACCAGCAGGCGAATGACCAAATCATGAATCTGCGCCATATATTGTAACGTCGACATGCTTGTCAGAAGCTCCAAGCTGTCCAATTCGGGCATGATCGTCGCCACCCCGACGGCGCCGACGATCACCAGCTTGGCTATGCCCTTGGCGAATTCCATCGACGAGCGCAGCGAAAACATCCGCTTGAGCCCCTTGATCAGCGAGATTTTTTTTAATTCCGGCTTCATCGACTCGGTGGACACATTGAAGCCGCGCTGCACCAATCCGGCGGCGAGGGCGGCGACGACGAAAATACCGAGCGGTCCGGCCAAGGCGTACAACAGGCTGGTCGCCACGCTGGCAAGCCCGGCCGGCGCATCGGCATCTCCGAGCTTCATCAAATGCGGCTCGGCGATAAACGGCCGCATGGAAGTCGCCACATCTCCCATCACGCCGGGCAGGATCGCCGCCACAACGACCGTCGCCGCCACCAGCATGAAAAGGTTGGTGACCTCGCGCGAATTGATCCCCTGGCCCTTTTTGCGCGCGTCGTCGAGCTTCTTATGTGTCGGTTCTTCTGTTTTTTGTGATTGA
>CAJXFT010000206.1 GCA_913053235.1 uncultured Alphaproteobacteria bacterium | reverse complement strand
GTTCCATGTCGACGCGCCGTGGGGCGGCATCGCCGCTTTTTCGCCGCGCCTCAAGCAGCAATGCCTGGCCGGCCTGGAGGCGGTCGATTCGCTGATCTTCGACCCGCACAAGACATTGGCGCCGCTCGGCGCCGGCGGCTCGGGCATGTTCATCTCGCGCCACCGCGCTCCCGTAGAGCTCGCCTTCAACGTCTCGGGCGCCGCCGTCGAGCCACATGACTACGCCTATCTGTCGCTGCAGGGCTCGCGCGCCAACACCGGCCTGCGCGTTCTCGCCTCGATATTGCGGCCGGGCGAACTGGCGCGCCGCGTCGCGCATGAGGCGGCGCTCGGCGAGCGGCTGCGCGCGCTGCTCCGGGACGGCGGCTGGGAAATCGTCAATCAAACGCCGCTCCCGGTGGTCTGCGCCATTCATCCGGCCATGCGGGCGGGCGCATTCAGCGCCGCCGACGCCGTCCGGTATTTGCGCGACGCGGGCGTATTGGCGAAGCCCGAGAGCTTACGGCCGGGCGAGCCCGAGGCGCTCCGCCTCGGCATCATCAGCCGGCGCAGCGACGAGGAGACGCTCCAGTTCGTCGTCGAGCGCCTCACGGAATTCGTGCGCGCGCGGAGCTAGCGCCGCTTCGGCCACGAACAATTCCACCGTGCGCGCGCCGATGCCGCCCGTCGGCGCCGATCACCGCAAGAGCGCGCCTGTCGGTGCCAAGCCGGGAAGCTCGCGTCAAACAGCCGGGGCGAAGCGCAGCGACACCTTGGCGCATTGGGCGCGCTCGCAAACGCTGGTTGGTGGTGCCGTTTGACAGAATCTTTGTGGGTTCCGGTGCTCGCCGGGCCGGAGGCGTATCTCGCCAAATCTTCGCGGCTATTTCGTGACCTGATCTTTAAGCAGCAGGATCAGCTCTTCGGCCGCCAGCGGCTTGCTGAAGAGATAGCCTTGCGCCTCGTCGCAATTCCACGCCTTGAGGAAGGAAACCACTTCCTGGGTCTCGACGCCCTCGGCGGTCACCGCCAGTTTGAGGCCATGGCCGAGCTTGATCACGGCCTCGACGATGGCTTTGTCCTGGGCGACGCCGATGATGCCCTGCACGAAGGATTGGTCGACCTTCACCTTGGAGACCGGAAAATGCCTGAGATAGGTCAGCGATGCATAACCGGTGCCGAAATCATCGACCGAGATTTGTACGCCGAGCTCGCGCAGCTGAACCAGGGTGGGGACGACTTTTGTGTCGCGCTCCTTCATCATCAGGGTCTCGGTGATTTCGAACTCGAGCAGACCGGGCTCCAGCCCCGAGGCTTCGAGGACCTGTTTCACCAGGTCGACGAGATCGGTGTCGTGGAATTGCGCCGCCGATAGATTTACGGCAATCGACAAGGGCGGCAGCCCGGCCTGGCGCCACGCCGCCGCGTCCATACAGGCGGTGCGCAACACCCACTCTCCGATCGGCCGGATCAGGCCGCTATGCTCGGCGCTGGGAATGAATTCGTTGGGCAGGACGATGCCGCGCTCGGGATGGCGCCAGCGCACCAGCGATTCAACGCCGGTAATCAGGCCGGTGGAAAGCTCGATCCTCGGCTGGTAGTAGACCAAGAACTCCTCGCGCTCGAGCGCGCGCGAGAGTTCTTCCTCCAGGTTCTGGCGATTGGCCAGCGCCGCCCTCATTTTCTTGTCGAAGAACTCGTATGTATTGCGGCCCTTGGCCTTGCCCGAATAGAGCGCGAAGTCGGCTTGTTGAAGAAGCTCCGTCGCTTCGGTCCCATCATTGGGATAGACGGCGATGCCGATGGTGGCGCCGGTGTGCACGCGGTGGCCGGCGATGCGAAATGGCTGGCTTATCGCATCGATAATTTTTTGCGCCAGGATGGCGGCATCCTGGGGATCGACGAGCTCGGTCTGGATCACCGTAAACTCGTCGCCGCCGAAACGCGCCAATGTATCCGTCGCCCGCACGACCCCCTTGAGAACCGTGCCGACAGCCTTCAGGAGCTCGTCGCCGACGGCGTGGCCGAGCGCATCATTGACCTGCTTAAAGCGGTTGAGATCAATGAAGTGGACGGCCACATGCTGGTCATGGCGGGTGGCGATGGCCATTGCCTTCTCAAGCCGGTCCTCGAACAGGTGGCGGTTGGGAAGATCGGTCAGGGCATCGTGATGGGCGAGATAGCGCACCTGTTGCTCGGCCTCGCGGCGCTCGGTGATGTCCTGCACCGTGCCGCGCAACGAAAGCGGCTTGTGATCCTCGCCGAAGGTCACTTCGCCGCGCCCGTGCACGACATGCACGGCGCCGTCGGGCCGCACGATCCGGTGTTCGAGATCGTATGGCTTGTGCAGTTCAATGGCTTGCCTGACCGCTTCGGCAACCGATTCCCGGTCGCCGGGATGCACCAGAGCCATGAATTCAACCTGGCTAATTTTCTTGCCCAGCGGTTCGACGCCGAAAATGCGGTAATGCTCGTCCGACCAGTGATTCACGTCGCCGTGGAAGTCGTGTGTAAAACTGCCGACCTGGGCGATGCGCTGGGCCTCGTCAAGGCGCTCCTTGCTTTCGCGCAAGGCATCCTCGGCCTGTTTGTGTTCGGTGATGTCGTGGATGAAACCGCGTGCCAGTTCCGGGTCGCCACCGACGGCGCGGATCACCTCGCCGCCGACGTGAACCATGCGCTCGCTGCCGTCGGGGCGAACGATGCGGTAGGTGTAGTCGTACGGCCTGCCGTCGGCGATATCCTCGCGTTGCTTGCGCACCAGCCGGCGGTCATCGGGGTGAACGAGCTCGAGGAAGCTCTCCTGGCGGCCATCGAAACTTTCGCGGTCAAGGCCCAATACCCGATACACCTCGTCGGACCATTTCACCTGGTCGGAGCTATAGTCGATTTCCCAACTTCCCAAATGGGCGATTCGTTCGGCATGCTGGCGCAGAATTTCAGCATGTTCGCGCGACTCCTCGGCGCGCCGGCGCCGGGTGACGTCGACGCAAATATGGGCGACGCCGCCATCCGCCAAGGGATGCTCGCTGGCTTCGATCAGGCGCCCGTCGAAGGTTTGAAATTCAGCGCCCTTTCGCGCCTTGAAATCGCGCAGGCGAAGTTCGCTGTAGTCATCGCCATCGATGCCGGAATGCGGCGTCAGACCGAGCGCCACGCTGGCCCGGATCAGGGCGTCGAATGTCGCCCCCGGCACGACAATTTCACGGTGCTTTCCGTATAGCGATTTGTAGTTTTCGTTGCACGCGATCAAGCGGTCGTCGGCATCGAAAACGGCGACCCCGTCGCTCACATGATTGAGAGCCTGATCGAGATAATTCCTCGCCAATATATCGTCGATCCCGTGGTCCATTCTTATTCCTTGATGCGTCGCCTGACGATTTTCTCCGCCGATGATAACATATTTTTGTCGCGGTCCGGTTGGGCGCGGAAAAATGCCCGCTACGGCCGGCCGCGGCGATGTTATGGCCGCAATCTTTGGCGCAGCTCCGCCGTGGCTTCGGCGTCGACGGCGAGGTCGTCGCGCGCCGCCGAGCCGGTGATGACCACACCGTAAACCGCTTCGGCCTGGGCGCGCGAGACGTAGCGTTCGGCGACGTCCGCCAGCACGCGCTCAGCCTCGCGCTCCAGCGGATCGCCGTAACCGCCGCCGCCATTGTCGACGGCGCGCAGGCGATCGCCGGGCGCCAGGTGGCAATAGGCATCGGTGCCATAGACATGTTCAACGCCATCGGCGGCCAGCCTGGCCTGGAGCCCGGCTTTTGCCGGCCGGCCGCCGAGCACGCCGCGCGGCACGTTGACCAGGCCGTTGCAGATATTGATGACCAGCATCTCGTCGTGGCGCGGCCCGAATATCACTTCCGAGGCCGGCCCGCCGCGCCGCCGCCCGGCGCCGCACGAATCCTCGAGCGCGCGCACGCATTGCACCTGGAAGGGAAAGCGCTGTTCGTTGACCTCTATGGAATCGCGGTAGACCAGCCCGACGCTGACCGGATTGACCAGGCCATGCATGCCGTCATTGCGCGCCGAAGCCGGCATGCCGCCGGCCGACATGAACATCTGGTTGACATAGGGCGCGTCATTCAGCCGCCAATCCTTGCCCGAACAGACGCCGGTGCCGGCGCCGTTGCACATATTGCCTTGGCTGAAGCCGTAGCCGTCGCCGAGCTGGGAAAACCCGGCCAGAATCGCGTTGATGATGGTGTCGGTCATATTCGTCGTCGCCACCGAGCAGCTATGCGGGAAGCGCGGGATGCCGACGATGCAGTTTTCGCGCAACGCCACCTCGATGCGGCGCAGGCTGCCCGAATTGTGCGGTATGTCGGAATCGAGGCAGCAGAACACCGCCTGTGCCGCCGACATGGTGGCGGTGGAGCGCGTCAGGTTGAGCCCGGCATCGACCGAATCGGGATTGTCCCTGAGATCGACCTTGATGCGGCCATCCTTGTCGTCGATGTCGATCGCCACCTGGATGCGCACGCCGTCGGGCAGGTAGGGCGCGATCGGATCATGCACGCCTTCGGCAACGATCCTGCCGCCGGGCAGCGCCTGGATGGCGCCGGCGGCGCGGCGCTCGGAATAATCGAGCCAGTCGCGGATGAAGCCGCGCACCGCGGCCGCGCCATATTTGGCGATAAAGCTACTCAGCCGGCGCTCGCCGATGCGCGCGGCACCGATGGCGGCCAGGTAATCGCCGTACCATTGATCGGGCACGCGGATGCGCCGGCGGCACATGCGGATGATGTCCTCGATATTCTCGAAATCGCTCTGCACCTGAACGCAGGGGAAAATCAGCGTGCCTTCCTGGTAGACGTCTTTTGCCGCCGCCAGATAGGTCGTCGGCTGGCTGTTGCCGGTATCGGCCTGGTGCGCCTTGACGCCGACGGTGAAGAAATGTTCGCCCTCGTGAAATACCGGCACCAGAATCGTGTGGTCGGCGGCATGGCTGTTGCCGACATAGGGATCATTGTCGAGAAAGGCGTCGCCCTCACGAAAATCGGGGTGATGTTTCTTCATCGAGGCGGTTTGCAGATGCATGCCGAAAACATGAATCGGCATCGCTTCGGCGACCGCCAGCACCTCGTCACCGGCGGTGATGATGGCGCAGGAGAAATCGCGCGCGATGCCGATCACGGCCGAGCGCGCGCTGAACAGGACGGTATTGGTCATCTCGCGGCAGATGGCGTCCATGCGGTTGGCCATAATCGCCAGAAGAACCGCGTCCACGCCCTCGCCCGGCGGCGTATCCGTGCGCCCTTCCGGCGTCAAATCATCCATGGCTCGGTCCTCCGCTCAACAGCCGATCAGGCCATTCTAATCGATCAGACCGTGGCGTCGATGTTCATCCGGCGGCGCATCTGAAACCGACCATGTCGAGGCCGATATGCGGCGCATTGCCGTGCCGGTAGGCGGTCCTCGGGCAATAGGGGTTGTTGCCCCGGCCGCCGAAGCGGCGCGGCACCCGTCGCTGCCGGCATCGGTAAACTCGGCGAGCATCTCCCGCTCGAGGGCGTTTCCCCACGGCTAGCACCAGCCCTTGGGTCCGCGCGCGGCATATTCCCATTCATCCTCGCTCGGCAGGCGCATGCCGTAATACCCGTTGGCAAATCGGGCCGCGCCCCTTCATGACCAAGTTGTTTGATGTGTGTCAACACATCTCCGTGCACCTGCGGTAAATTGTTCTTCAATGTATTGATATTAAGGTACATTGTTGTTCAATACGTTGAACGAGAGAGCGCGGGCGGGAAATGAGCGGAAATTTGGACGCCGAGCACGATGAGCCACGAGATGGCGCGGCGGTGAGGCGCCAAGGGGAAGGCAAATCCACGTTCGAGATCGTGGCGCGCGAGGATTTCTCCGACGTTACCTATCTCCTTGAGATCAGCCATCCGGCGTTGGCCAAAGCCGCCAAGCCCGGCCAGTTCGTGATCGTCATACCGCATGAGCATGGCGAGCGCATTCCCCTGACGATCGCCGATTTCGACCGCGCGGCCGGAACCATCACCCTGGTCATCCAGGCCGTCGGCAAGACGACGAAGGAGATACAGCGTAGTTTTCCGGTCGGCTCCGCTCTGTTCGGCGTCGTCGGCCCGATGGGGACGCCGAGCGACATCGGCGCTATCGGCGACGGTGGCAAGGTGATCTGCGTCGGCGGCGGCCTCGGCGTGGCGCCGGTATTCCCGCAGGCGCGCGCCTTCAAGGAGAACGGCGCCTACGTCATCGGCGTCGTCGGCTTCCGCAGCGAATCGCTGGTCTTCTGGAAGGACAAGTTCGAGAGCGTCTGCGACGAGTTTATCATCTGCAGCGATGACGGCTCGATCGGCATGAAGGGGCTGGTGACGGCGGGCATCGAGGCGGCGATCGAGAAACATGGCGAAATCGACGAAGTCGTCGCCATCGGCCCGCCGATCATGATGAAGGCCTGCGCCGAGACGACGCGCGGCCACGCCATCAAAACCACCGTCAGCCTCAACCCGATCATGATCGACGGCACCGGAATGTGCGGCGGCTGCCGGGTCAAGCTCGGCGACGGGATGAAATTCGCCTGCGTCGACGGGCCCGACTTCGACGCGCACCAGGTCGATTTCGACGATCTCATGAACCGCCTGCATCGTTTCGCCGAGGAA
>CAJXFT010000205.1 GCA_913053235.1 uncultured Alphaproteobacteria bacterium | reverse complement strand
GTCCAGAATCTTCCGCAAATATCATTGACCATGTTGCCGAGTGGTTTCCCGGGCATGGTTGGCGCGGAGACTTCAATGATCGCAGCGCAGGGGTTCCTTCCTCACGCGATACCTCGCGGTATCCACACTGAATTTCAACTATCGCCGCCCGGGCGTCTAGCGCGTTTTGTCCGACGCCGAGGAACTGGGTGATTGCGCGGCCGTATCCTCGCTTGCCTTGGACTCATCACGCCAAACACCGGCGTAGACGAACAGCCAGAATATGCCGGCGCCGACGACGACGCCGACCAACTCGTAGTCGCCCAAGAGGACGACTTTGGCGACGATGTTGCCGACGATATCGCCGGGCAGGAAAGCAACCTTTTCGCCGAACAGGATCTGCAGGACAATGCCGATCGTGACGAGCGACAAGCCCACCTCGATCAGCCGCCTGAACCATCTACGCAACTTCTTATTCAGCATGCGGGCCCTATCCTTGGCGGGGCTCGACCGGAATAAACCCTCGGCCGCGAGCGAATCTCGGGCGGCCCGGGTGGATGAGACCCGCCGGTCTTGGATGGGGAGCCTATTTTCGTTGGCGCTGCAGCCCGGCCGTCACAAACCTGAGTTGGTCCAGCACACTGGCTGCCTACCTGCCCCCATTCTCGGCACCTGTTGGGCAACCGAGCGAGTCTATGTAGGTGCGTGTCGTGAGTCTAGCCGACTAAGCTGGCAAGTCCGCTGTAGTCACGAAGGGACGAAAACACCGGCCTATGATTTAGTTCGCCATACCGCGCAGAGCGCACATTCCAGAACAATTTGTCCGTGATCGGTTCGTAAGCGGTCGCACCGAGGCCGGTCCTCTAACGGCGGAAATTAGCCATGAACGTAAATTAGGCCGAACCGGCAACACCGTGGCGAGGCGTGAAGGCCCAAGAAATTTCGCGTCATGACGATGTCTCGATCTCCGTAAGAACTCAGCCGGGAGCCGCGATGTCCCTGATCATTTGATTGCTGAAAATTTTCGATTCCTCTTTCGCTTCGATACCGACCGCGACCATCGCCTGGGCCAGGTCGCGGTCCGTTATGCCGATGCTCGGTTTGCGGGCGAACAGCGCCGCCATGATCGGCAGCAATATCAGCCTGTACATCGCGCCCGGCGGCTTGCGCGCGCCCGTCGGGTGAATATAACCGGGGCGGAAGATGTATTTCCGCGGGAAGCCAGTCGCCTGCAGCATGTTCTCGGCCCGGCCTTTAACGCGCGCGAAGGGCATGCCTTTGCCGTCGGGCTTTGCTCCTTGCGCTCCGAATAACACGAATACCGCCTTCGGGCTGGCCGCCGACAAAGCGTCTGTCAGCGCTTCCTGATAGCCGCAGGTGATCTCAACATAGGCCTTCTTCGAAACCTGGCTTTGATAGACACCGAGACAATGGAAACAGACATCGACATCGGCGAGGTCGGCGGCGAGCGGCGACAGGTCGAGAAAGTCCTCAGGGACGATTTCGCGCAGCTTGTCATTGTTGAGGTCGCTCTTGCGCCGGCCGATCGAGACGATTTCGCCGACATCCGGGCGCGCGAGCAAATGGTCGAGCACGTGGCGGCCTACCATGCCGGAGGCCCCGGTCAGTAGAACTTTTGACGGCGAGGCCGTAGTTTGCATTTTTCAACGTCCCGTTTCTTGGCACCACCACAATACGGACGCCAGCTTAGGCGATCGTGGCAAGGAAGATATGCCAGAAATATTGAGTTCCGAAGGGAATTGTCTTGCGAACACCGAGATCGATGCCGCGGAGCGTCATTGCGACGCCCGTGAAGCCCACCTTGGCGGCCTAGTCGGGGAGGACCGCCGTGGCTTCGATCTCGATCAGCGCGCCCTCGTCGACCAGATCCGAGACGAACAGCAGGGCCATGGCCGGGAAATGGCGGCCCATGATGTCGCGCCAAACCCCGCCGAGTTCGCGGCGTCCGGCAAGATAGGCTTGCTTGTCGGTGCAATAGGCCGTGAGGCGGCAGATATGCTCGGGCCTGGCGCCGGCGACGGCGAGCACCGCGACGATGTTCTTGAGCGTCTGCTCGAATTGCGGCACCAGCTCGGCGCTGTGAAAAACCTGTTGCTCGTCCCAGCCGATCTGGCCGGCGACGAAGACGGTGCGGCCGGGCGGCGCGACGATGCCGTTGGCGTAGCCGATGGGAGCGGACCATCCGGGGGGCTGCAGGACTTGCATCTCTTTTACCTGTTGTTGATTGTCGGGCGGGTTCAAATTGTCAGTCTATCAGAATCACCCTTGCGTCACCGCTGAACAGCGTTTCGACAAGGCCGGCGCGCCGTTCGAGAACCGCGCGCTGATTGATGTAGCCCTTGTCGGTGATCTCGTTGGCGTCGATATCGGGCGGCTCGCCGAGCAGCAGAACGCGGCCGATGCGCTTGCTCGAACCCGAATGGGCGGCATTGTGGGCGGCGAGGCCGGCGCCGAGAGCGGCGCGGATCTTTTCGCTGGCGATCAACTCGGCCAACGGCGTGCCCGCATCGAGGCCGGCGATCTCGGCGGCGCCGGCGCCATTGAGAAAAACCAGGAGCCCGATTTCGTCGCGGTCATGGCCGGCGATCACGCAGTCTTGAATCATTGGCGCGCCGGCGGCGACGGCATTGATGCGCAGCGTGCCGACACTGACCCAGGAGCCGGTCAAAAGCTTGAAATCCTCGGCGACGCGGCCGTCGAACAGTATCCCCTTGGCCGGGTCGTCGGCATCGGCGAGCTTGCCGGCATCGCCGATCTTGTAGAAACCATCCTCGTCGAAAGCCTCGCCGGTGAGGTCGTCGCGCTTGTAATAGCCCGGCGTCACCATCGGCCCGCGCACGCGCATTTCGAGCTTGCCGCCATTGGGCACCATCTTGAGCTCGCAGCCGGGCACCGGAATGCCGATCACACCGGCGCGGTCGATCGGGAAGTGCACGCCGGTGGCGAGCGGCGCCGTCTCGGTGGCGCCCCAGGCCGAGGTCATGGCGATCCGTTCGCCGCGCGCCGCCAGTGCCAGCGCCTCGAGGCGGCGCCACAGATTCTGCGGCAGCGCGGCGGCGGCATAGAAGATGGTGTCGAGGTTGGAGAAGAAGTGGTCGCGCAGCGCGTCGTCCTGTTCGAGAAAAGGCAGAATCATGTCGAAGCCGCGCGGCACGTTGAAATAGAGCGTCGGCGCGACGTCGCGCAAATTGGCGACGCTGAGCTCGACCAGCCCCGGCGCCGGCTTGCCGGCGTCGATATAGAGGGTGCCGCCGTTGCGTAGGATCATGTTGAAATTGTGATTGCCGCCAAAGGTGTGATTCCACGGCAGCCAATCGACCAGCACCGGCGGCCGGCGCGTCACGAACGGCCAGATCTGGGCGATCGCCTGCTGATTGGAGCACATCATCAGGTGGGTGTTGATGACCCCCTTGGGCAGGCCGGTCGAGCCCGAGGTGAACAGGATCTTGGCCACTGAATCGGGGCCGACACGCGCCGCCGCGGCGTCGACCGCCGCCGTCACCGGCGTCGCCGCGAGTTCGGCGAAGGCGGTGCTTTCGAGGCCGTCCGGCCTATTTCGGGTCAGCAGGATTTCGACATCATCGAGATCGAGGGCGCCGAGCGCCGGCGCGAACCGTGCGCCATCCGAGGCGAATACGAGGCCCGGGCGGATCAGCTCGAAGACATGGCGGAGCTTGCCGAAATCGACCGAATTCAGCGAATAGGCCGGCGAAATCGGCGCCACCGGAATGCCGGCATACATGGCGCCGAGCTGCAGCAGGCCGTTCTCGATTCCGTTGTCGGAAAGGATCATCACCGGGTGGTCTTCGCTCAGGCCGCGCGCCAGCAACGCTTGCGCGATGGCGCGCACGCGCCTCAGCGCCTCGCCGTAGGACAGCTTGCGCCAGCTCTGCTCCGGGTCGCGCTCGGCCAGGAAGCATCTATCGGGCGTGCGCGCCGCCCATTCGCCGAGATAGTCGCAAATGTTCGCGGCATGCGGCTCGAGCGCGATCGGCGAGCGCAGGATAAAGCCGCCGCCGGGCAGGTTGTCGCGCGCGACGCGGGCCGGTCCGAATTCCAGGCTGGCGCGCGGTGGTGTCTCGCCGCCGGCCGTCACGGGCTCAGCGATCACCGACCCGAAGCACCGCTGACATCGCCGTGTCGCCCGCCGCGCAGCCGGCGAACAACCCGTAGCCGCCGCCGCGCAGCGCCAACTCCTCGATCAGCTCGATGATCGCGCGCAAGGCCGTCGGCCCTTGTGGATGGCCCCAGATCAGCGGGCAGCCGTAATTGTTCATCCCGTCGAGCGTGGCGCCGGTCTCCTTGGCGAAGACGATATCGTTCACGGCGAAGGGATTGTGCAGCTTGATGGCGTCGGTCTCGGCGATACCGATGGCGGCCTGATCGAGCGCCTGGCGCGCCGCCGGGATGGTCGCCTCGGGCATGAAGGCGAGCTCGGCGCGCGCCAATCCGAAGCCGAGAATCTCGACCTCGATGCCGTCATCCAAGCTGAGTTCGCGCGCGCGCTCGGGCGTCGTCACGATGATCGCGGCGCTGCCGTCGGCGGGATAGGTCTGCCCGCCGAAGGTGACCGAGCCGTCCGGGCGCACCGGTTTCAGCTTGGCGAGGCCGTCCTCGGTCGATTGCGTGACGCCTTCGTCGCCCTCCATGGCGGTGGCGGTCTTGCGGTAATTCGGTGCCGGCACCTCGAAGGGGAGCGTCATGTAGCGCTTCTGGAACGCGTGATCGTCGGCCAAGGCGTCCTGATATTGCGCCTGGCGGCGCAGCACCAGCGCATGCTGGCGCTCGGTCTCGATCTGATGCTTGCCGGCGATGTTCTCGGCGGTATCGATCATGGCGTGGCCGCCGAGCGGGTCGCACGAAAAATTGTCCCACACCCAGTCTTCCGCGGCGCCGGTGCCGCCCGGCGCCTTGGCGTTGGGATAGTAGATATGGGGCCCGTTCGAGGTGCGGTCGCAGGTCACCACCAGGGCGCTCTCGGCGAGGCCGGATTCGATCTCCTGCGCCGCCGCCAGCAGCGTGCGGGTGCCGGTGGCGCAAGCCTGGTTGATCGTCGGGCCGCCGACATCGGCGCCGCCGATCATGCCCATCAGCCAGGGCAGGCCGTAGAATGAATGATGCTGCGGCACGGTCATGCCGAGAACGCCGTAATCGAATGAATCGGCACCGATGGAGCGCTGCTCGAGTTCGCGCTTGGTGACATGCGCGGCCAGCTCGACGCTGTTCAAATTGGCGAGGCTGCCCTGCCAACGGGCGAACGGCGTCGACCAATAAGCGCCATAAGGAATTTGGGCTCGGTAAGTCATTTCGTACCGCCGCTATTTTTGCCCACCCCGGCGCTATTTACCAGTCGTAAGCGTCGATCCCCTCGGGCACGGCGTCGAGAAAGCGCCCCGTTTCGAATTCCGCCGCCACCGCCTCTATATGATCGGTCAGCGGGGCGTCGAAATCGCGGTAAGGCACCAGCTCGCGCACCATCTCGTGCAGCCGCTTGGTGGCGCCGCTGAGCTGCCCGACATCACGTATGTCCGCCGCCTGACAGGCGCAGATCAGCTCGAAGGCGAGTATGTATTGGGCGTTCCGCAGAATATCGCGGGTGCGCCGCGCGGCGTTCAGGCCGAACGAGACATGGTCCTGGAAATCGCCGGTCGAGGGCAGCGACTGGATCGACATCGGCGTGCACATCTGGCGGATCTCGGCGGTCAGCGAGGTGGCCATGAACTGGCCGCCCATCAGCCCCTGGCGGATGCCGGGATTTTCCTTGCACAGGAAGGGCGGCAGGTCGCCGTTGCGCGCCGGGTCGAGCAGCCGGTTGTTGCGGCGGTCGGAAAGGTTGCACATGTTGACCAGCACGATGGCCAACTGGTCCATGGCGTTGGCGATGTATTGGCCGTGGAAGTTGGCGTTGTGGATGGCCTCGCCTTCGGCGACGACGATGAGGGGATTGTCGTTCGATGAGTTGAGCTCGGTTTCGACGACTTCCTGCACGTAACGCAGGGTGTCGACGACGGGGCCCATGATCTGCGGCGTGGCGCGGATCGAATAGGCGTCCTCGATCTGCTCGTCGAGGCCGCGCGGCTCGTCGCTGGCCATCTTTTGCAGCCATTTCTCGACCTCTTTGTCCTGCACGATCATCGCGCTGTCGGCGAGCGTGCGGTAGATGCAGTCGGCGATGCGGATCTGGCCGGGATGCGGTTTTTGCACATGCGCCGCCGGGTGGAACGGCATGATCTTGCCCTTCAGCACTTCGAGGCTCATGCAGGTGGCGAGCGTGTAGGCCTTGATCAGGCGCTTGGCGTCGCCGACCAGGCAGCCGGCGAGGCCGGTCATGACCGAAGTGCCGTTGATCAGGGCGAGGCCTTCCTTGTAGCTCAGCTTCATCGGCTCGATACGGGCGCGCTTCAGCACTTCGTCGCCGGGCAGGATTTCGCCGTCGAGCTTGGCCCGCCATTGTCCGGTGCCGACAAGCGCGATACAGGCCAGCGGCCCGAGATCGCCGCTGGTGCCGAGCGAGCCCTTCTCGGGAATGCAGGGCAGCACGCCGCGATTATACATGGCGATATATTTCTCAAAATTCTCAAGTGAGATCGCCGAATTGCCGCGCCCCAGCGAGTTGATGCGGGCCAGCATGGCGGCGCG
>CAJXFT010000204.1 GCA_913053235.1 uncultured Alphaproteobacteria bacterium | reverse complement strand
CCTGAAGCACGCCGGTGCGGAAGGTGCGCACCAGGCTGACGATGACGCCCCAGGCCAACAGCGCGCACAGCAGGTAGGCGGCGTAAATGGCGGCCTGGTCGCCGGCGCCGATCTCGTCGCGCGCGACGCGCAGATCGAACTGGCTCGACAGCACCAGCAACCCGACCAGAGCCAGGCCGGCGGCGTAGAGCGGCCGCGGGCGCTTCTCGTCGAGCCTGAGGCCGGCCAGCAGCAGGGCGCCGACGGCGCCGACCGCCGCCGCTTCGGTGGGCGTCGCGACGCCGGCCAGGATCGATCCCAGAACCGCGATGATGAGCACGAAGGGCGGCACCAGGGCATGGCCGATACGGCGCCACACCTCGAATCCGCGCTCGTCGGCGAATTCGGAAGGATCTATCGCCGGCGAGCTATTGGGACGCAACCAGGCGACAATGATCTGATAGAGCATGTAAAGCCCGACCAATACGAGACCGGGTATGAGCGCGCCGGCGAACAGATCGCCGACCGACACCGGGTCGGGCGACCAGTTGCCGATCTCGCGCTGGGCGTCGACATAGGCGTTGGAAATCTGCTCGCCGAGGATGACCAGAACGATCGATGGCGGGATGATTTGGCCGAGCGTGCCCGAGGCGCAGATCATGCCGCTCGCCAGTTTCGGATCGTAGCCCCGGCGCAGCATGGTGGGCAGCGACAACAGGCCCATGGTGACGACGGTGGCGCCGACGATGCCGGTCGAGGCGGCGAGCAGCGCGCCGACGGCGAGCACCGAAATGCCGAGCCCGCCGCGCAGGCGGCCAAACAGGCGGCCCATCGATTCGAGCAATTCCTCGGCCACCTTGGAGCGCTCCAGCATGACCCCCATGAAGATGAACAGCGGCACCGCGAGCAGCACCTCGTTCCACATCGCATTGCCGAAAACGCGCTGCGGCATGGCGCGCACGAAAGTGATGTCGAAGCCGCCGAAGGCGTAAGTAAAGAGGCCGAACAGCAGCGCCACGCCGGACAGCGTGAAGGCCACCGGAAAGCCCGCCAGCAAGCAGCCGAAGGTGGTGACGAACATAAACAGGACGAGGATTTCGTTGACCGCCATGCTACATCGGTTCCTGCTTTTCTTGCCCGCGCCGCCCGTCGGCGCCGGTCAGGGTGAGTATGGAATGCAGCAACAGCGACAAGCCCTGCAGCGCGATCAGCACGACGAAGAGCAGGATCAGCGACTTCAGCACGAACACGGCGGGGATGCCGCTGGTCTCGCGCGAGCCCTCCAGCGTATCCCAGGATTGCGCCACATAGGGCGCGCTGGCCCAGCCGATGACGACGCAGACCGGCAGCAGGAACAGCAATGTGCCCAACAGGTCGACCAGCGCCTTGCGCCTCGGCGTGGCGTCGCGATAGAAGATATCGACGCGCACATGGCCGCCATGCAGCAGCGTATATCCGGCGCCGGCGAGGAACAAAGCGGCGTGCAGATAGATCACGCCTTCCTGCATGAAGATCGAGCCGAGGCCGAACACATAGCGCATGACGACGACGCTGAACTGGAGCAGCACCATGATCAGCGCCAGCCACGCCGCGGCGCGCCCGATGCACTCGTTAACGCTGTCGATGGCGCGCGCCAGCGCCGCCACAATCCTCACCCGCCGAGAGCCTCCGCCGCTTCGGCGCGCTTCATCCCGGAGAACCCCGCACCGCGTCGCGGCGCGGGCCTCCGGGCGTCATCGCCACGATCGCCTCAACCGTATTTGAACGGCAGCAGCCGGGCCTGCCAATAGGCCTGGTCCGAGAGCTTGGAGTAGGCGATCGCCTTGCCGCGGAAAGCGAGGAAGCTGTCATACACCTTCTGGGTCATCGGATCGGAGGCGGCGGCTTCGGCCACCACTTCGCCCGACTTTCCGCCGATCGCGTTGAGCATGTCGTTGGGCATACGCCGCACCTGCACGCCGTGCTCGTTGACCAGGGTGGCCAGCGCGTCGCTGTTTTTGGCGTTGAACTCGGCCAGCACCATGTCGTTTTCGGCCGCCGCGCAAGTCTCGATCAGGCTCTGCTCACCGGCGCTCAGGCTGTCCCACACGCCCTTGTTGACGCCGCACGACAAGACCGTGCCGGGTTCGTGGAAGCCCGGCCAGTAATAGTATTTCGTCACCTTGTAGAAGCCGAAGGCGAGGTCGTTCCACGGGCCGACCCATTCGGTGGCGTCGATCGTGCCGGCCTGAAGCGCCGGGAATATCTCGCCGCCGGGCAGCGCCACGGCGGCCGAGCCGAGGCGGCGCAGGACTTCGCCGCCGAGGCCGGGCATGCGCATCTTGAGGCCCTTAAAATCCTCCAGCCCGGTCATCTCCTTGTTGAACCAGCCGCCCCACTGGACGCCGGTGTTGCCGGCCATGAACGGCTTGATGTTGAAGCCGGCGCCGAGTTCGTCCCACAATTGCTGGCCGCCGGCATGGTGGATCCAGGCGTTCATCTCCGACGCCGTCAGGCCGAACGGCACGGCGCAGAAGAAATTGTAGGCCTTGGATTTGCCCTGCCAGTAATAATCCGCCGCATGGTACATGTCGGCGGTGCCTTGGCTCACGGCGTCGAAGGATTCGAAGGGCGGCACCAGCTCTCCGGCGGAGAACACCTTGACCGTGATCGCCCCGCCGCTGGCGCTGCCGATGCGCGCCGCCAGGCGCTCGGCGGAGGTTCCCAGGCCGGGAAAATTCTTCGGCCAGGTGGTGACCATCTTGAGCTCGCGCTTGCCCTGCGCGATGGCCGGAGCGGCCAGATTGGAAGCCGCGACGGCGGCGGCACCGGCGCCGGCGACCGCCGCGCCTTTCAGAAACGAACGTCGCTTGATCAGTTTACTCATGGTGTGAACCTCCTGTTGAAAGGGGCGCGCTGGGCGCGCCGCGTTATTGCCGCAAGACTATCGCCCACGGTGCTTGATTGGCAATCCTACAGCATGCGCCGCCAGGCGCTCCGGTCAAGCATCTCCAGGGGGCGAAAGCGCGCCTTGTAGGCCATCTTGGCGCATTTCTCGATCCAAAACCCGAGATAAAGATTGCCCTTGCCCGACTCGCGGCAATATTCCGCCAGCCATAGAATCATATAGCTGCCGAGGCTGCGCTTGGTTATGGCGGGATCGAAAAAAGTATAGACGGCGGAAAGCGAATCGACCAGTTCGTCGAACAGGCATACCGCCATCAATTCGCCGCCGGGGCCGCGAAACTCGGCCAGGCGGGTGGAGACGTGGCTGTCCTCCACAAGAGCGCGGTATTCGGCATAATCCATGTCCGCCATTTCGCCGCCGCCGTGGCGGCCTTCCTGATAACGGCGAAAGAGGTCGAACTGGTCGGCGTCGGCGCGTGGCGCCACGACGCGGACATCGAGGTCGCGATTGGCCGCCACCACCCGGCGCAGCGATTTGCCCGGCGTGAAACCGGCGCTGGGCAGGCGTACCGGAACACAGGCGCTACACGCCGGGCAGGCGTGGCGGTAGGCGATGGCGCCGCTGCGCCGGTATCCGGCGCGGATCAAGCGCGTATATTCGCGCCCGGCGCGGCCATCGGCCAGCTCGGCGACGATCTTGCGCTCCTCTTTGCCGGCCAAATAGGGGCAAGGCTGGATTCTCGTGGCGAACAGGAAATCCAGCCGATCGGCCGCGAGGCCGGGAATGTCGGCCTGCTCGGCGCCGTCGCGTCGTATCGCCCCGGGATAGGTCATGGCACCGATTATAACCCGCCTTGTCGCTTACCAAAGCCCGTAATACCACGGTGCGAAGAGCGAAAATCCGATCCACAACAGCAGGATCAGCGGGCTGCCGGCGCGCACGAAGTCGCTGAAGCGATAGCGTCCGGGCGTCATGACGAGAAGATTGGTGACATAGCCGATGGGCGAGGCAAACGAACAATTGGCGGCGAGGATGACGGCGATGATGAAGACGGTCGGGTCGATGCCCAGCCCGACCGCGATATTGACTCCGATCGGCGTAAACAGCACGGCGCAGGCATTGTTGCTGAGCACGTTGGTGAACACCGCCACGAGCAGGAAAAATCCCGACAGCATGACGGCGGCGCCGGCGCCGTCGAGCGCCTCGACCAGGCCGCCGGCGATATAGCTGCCGCCGCCGGTGGCGCTGAGCGCCGCGTTCAGCGCCAGCGCGCCGCCGCCCACCAGAATGATCTGGCGGTCGATGGCGCGCGCCGCCTGGCGTATATTGAGGGCGCCGGAAAATACCATCAGCGCCGCGCCCGCCACCGCCGCCGCGACGATCGGCAGCACACCCGAAGCGGCGATGGCGACGACGGCGAGAAAGATCAGGCTGGCGCGCCGCGCATGATGGTAGGAAGGCAGCTCGCTTTCCGACCATTGCATGAGCACGACGTCGCGGTTGGCGCGCAAGCCGCGCACGTCCGCGCTCCGCCCCGACACCAGCAACACATCGCCGGCCTGCAGGCGCACCTCATGCATATGTGCGCGGGTCATGCGCGAGCGCCGCTGTACGCCGACGACGCGCACGCCGTCGGCGGCCGGAAAGGCCGACTGCTCGATCGGCAAACCGAGCAGGCGCGAGCCCGGCGAGACCATCGCCTCGGCGACGACGCGGTCGGCGCCGGGGGCGCTGTCGGGCGGGGCATCGCCGGCCGCCTCGTCAGCCGGCACGGTATCATCCTCGGACGCCTCGGTGGGGCGGATTTGCAGGCCGCTGCCGGGCGATACCGCGTCGATCAGCGCCTTGCGCGTCGCGGCGACGATAACCACGTCGCCCTGCTCGAGCGCGATATCCTCGAACGGCGCCCGGCTGTGCACGGCGCCGCGCTGCACCATCAGCACGGTCATCTCCCTGAGCGCCGGGAACATGCCGCCGACGGCGGCGATGCCGATGAGCTGCGATTGCGGCTCGACGGTAAATTGGGCGATGAATTGCTTGCCGCTGCTGGTGGCGGGCTCGTCGTCCCCGGTCTCGCGTTTGGGCATCAAACGCGGCGCAACGAACAGCACATAGAGAAAGCCGAGCGCCGCCAGCACGGCGCCGGGGATGGCGAAGTCGAAGAAGCCGAGCGGCGCCATGCCCAGCTCGACCGCCGTGCCGGCGACCAACAGGTTGGTGCTCGAGCCGATGAGCGTCATCATTCCGCCCAAAATGGTGCAATAGCTGAGCGGCATCATGACGCTGCTCGCGGTATGGCCGAGGCGATCGGCAAGCGAGGCGAGAACCGGGATGAACATGACCACCACCGGGGTGTTGTTGAGCGCCGCGCTGATGGTCAATGCCACCACCAGGCTGAGCGCGATGGCCGGGGCCGGGCGCCCGCGCGCGGCGCGGTAGATCGTCTGGCTGATCATTTCCAGGGCGCCGGCGCGCACCATGCCCTGGCCGACGATAAGCAGCGCGACGACGGTGATAATCGCCGGGTTGCCGAAGCCCTTCAGCAGGCTCACCGCGTCGAGGGCGACGGTGCCTTCCGAATCGCGCAGCGGCGCGACATGAAACAGAATGAGCAAAGCCGCCACCAGCCCGACCGAAGTCAGCTCGAGCGGCAAACGCGGATGCGCGTAGGCGATGATGACGATCCCGGCAAGCGCCAGGGTCAGCCACATCAAGAGGAAGGGATCGGCGGCGATCATTGCGCGCCATCATGAAAGACGGCCGCGCCCTTGCCAAGCGCAAGCAGCGGCGTGATTCACACCCGTGTTAGTACTCCTCGAATTTGGTTGGACAATTGATGGGTTGAAAAGATAGTTAATTAGTTCTAGTATTTTGTTCGCTTTGTTAACATTTTGTTAACTTTCTAAATTTAATATTAACGAAATATTATAAATTTTGTGGTGTGCGCGAATACCGGACGGAAAGGCTGGAACCGACCGCGTCTAAATTCGCTAAAAGCGTGAATTGGCAAGGCGATAGAAGATGGCGGGTGAAAGATCCAAGGCAAGGGGCGCCCGATGCGCCGGACGGGGGGAAACGTCGAGCGCGCGCGAGGGGCGCCTGTCCGCGATCGTCGATCACGTTCTGGACGCGATCATCACCATCGACGAGCGTCCCGTCGTCGCGTCGTTCACCCCGGCGGCGGAGCGGGTTTTCGGCTACAAGACAACCGAGGTGATCGGTAAAAAAGGTCAAGATGCCGATGCCGGATCCGTTTCACGGCGAGCACGATGGCTGCGTCGACCGGTATCTCGAGACCGGGGGACGCCAAGATCATCGGCATCGGGCGTGGGTGTCGCGGTTTGCCGGCGGTGGCTCGGATTGACGTGCCGTGAGTGATCGCGAACGGATACCGCGCACCCTAAGCTGGCCGCGACAGTCGACCGCCGGTATCGTCGCTGTGATCGTGGTCGCGGCCGCCGCGATATTCGCGGTCGACCTGTCTTTGCCGTTGGGCGTGGCCGGAGGCGTGCCCTATGTGGCGCTCGTTTTGCTCGGCCTGTGGCTGCCGTCGCGGCGATACATTCTTGTTTTGGCATGCGTCGGGACGGCGCTCACCGTTATTGGCTATTTGCTCTCTCCCACCGGCGGTATCGCTTGGGTGGTGCTCGCCAATCGTGGGCTCGCCCTTTTCGCGATCTGGATCGTGGCGATCCTGCTGCTGCGGCACAAGCGGGCGGAAGAAGCTTTGCCCGACATTTCCCAGATAACCTTCAGTTCGGAGCAGATTGTAGATCATCACTACCA
>CAJXFT010000203.1 GCA_913053235.1 uncultured Alphaproteobacteria bacterium | reverse complement strand
TAGGGCAGCGCATGGCGGTGCGGCTCGACCTTGTCGATCAGGCCGAGCGCCTGCATATCGGCGACCACCTTGTCGCGCGCGGCGTAGCGGTCGAGGCCGCGATAGGCCTCGGGAACATTGTCATTGAGGCGGGCATCGGCATCGAAGATGTTGATCAGTTCGAGATCGTGCCGGCGGCCAACTTCGAAATCGTTGAAATCATGCGCCGGCGTGATCTTGACGGCGCCCGAGCCCTGTTCGGGATCGGCATGTTCATCGGCGACCACGATCAGGCGACGGCCGACCAGCGGCAGCGTTGCATAGCCGCCGATCACGCCTTTCCAGCGTTCATCGTCAGGATGAACGGCAATAGCGGTATCGCCGAGCATGGTCTCGGGGCGGGTCGTGGCGACGGTAATAAACTCACCGTCGCGGCCTTCGATGGGATAGCGGAAATGCCAGAGATGGCCATCGGTCTCGCGCGGCTCGACTTCGAGATCGGAAATCGCGGTGTGCAGCTTGGGATCCCAATTGACCAGCCGTTTGTCGCGGTAGATCAGGCCCTCTTCATGGAGCGCCACGAACACCGTGCGCACGGCGCGCGACAGGCCGTCATCCATGGTGAAGCGGTCGCGCGACCAATCGGGCGAGGCGCCGAGGCGGCGCAGCTGGTTGGCGATGGCGCCGCCGGACTCCTCTTTCCAGCGCCACACGCGCTCGATAAAGGCGTCACGGCCCAAATCGCGGCGGTGGACGCCGTCATCGGCGAGCTGGCGCTCGACCACCATTTGCGTGGCGATGCCGGCATGATCCATGCCGGGCTGCCAGAGGGCATCGCGCCCTTTTTTGCGGCGATAGCGCGTGAGCACGTCCTGCAGGGTCGAATTGAGCGCATGGCCCATATGCAGGCTGCCGGTCACGTTGGGCGGCGGCATCATGACGCAATAGGGCGGGTTGCCGGATTTCGGCGCGCAGGCGAAATGGCCGGCCGCTTCCCAGGCGCGGTAAATCTTGCTCTCTATATCAGCCGGCAGATAAGTCTTGTCCAGCATCGCTGAACTCTCTCACAACAGTTTGGGTGGGCGGGGCGAAGGGATCGTCAAGCCAAGGCGCGGGCCAAGCCAGGCCGGGCCAGGGTTCACACCGGATCGGAACGGTGGATGATGCGGTCTATTTCGCGTTGTACGAGCCGTTGCACCATTTGCGGCAGATGCTTGTCGAGCCACTCGCGCAGCATCGGCCGCAACATTTCCAAGACATGATCTTCGATGGTGCGCCCGGCCGGCGTAATCTGCTGGGAATTCTGATCCGCCGGCCCCGGCCCGACCTGGGATGCCAGGGCGGCGAAAGCCCCGGCGGCGGCACCTTCGGCGACATTCTGCATCAGGCCGTCGGCGCTTTGCGGCACCTCCGGTGCGAAATCGGGCGGCTCGGCCGGCTCGGCCGTGGCTTCTTCCGCGGCGGGTTCGGGTTGCGGCGCGGGTTCGGGTGCCGCAACGGGTTCGGGTGCCGCGGCCTCGGGCGCCTCGGGCGCTTCGTCACCGACGACATTGCCGTCTTCGTCAACTTCTTCGGTCAATTCGAGTACCTCTTCGCCGGCGCCGGCCGGCGCGGGCTCTTGCGCCGGTGCCGCTTCGGCGGGCGCGCTCTCCGCGGCCGGCGCGCTCTCGGCGGCCGGAGCGCTCTCCTCCCCAGCCTTGGCTTGCGCCTCCCCGGTTTTTTCCTCTTCCTCTCCGTCCTCCGAAATGATTCGGCGAATGGAGGCAAGAATCTCCTCCATTGACGGTTCTTCTTGTGAGGTTTCGTCCGCCATTTGATACCTGTATCAAGTCAAACAATCATGTGATTTGAAGACATTACGGCAAGGCTATTCAGAATGCCAGCATCTAACACGAATTCCGTCAGCGCCTTCAGGCACTAGTCCGCCGACAGGCCGAACCATTTGTCGCTGACCTTACGGTAGTGCAGGTCGGCATCATAATGTTCAACCGGAAGCCCCAGCGCCGCCGCCGTCAATTCGCCGACGGTCGATTTCACCCAAAAGCTGGAAATCACCGCGTCGCGCTCGGCACTCACCAAATTGACGCGCGCGGCGAATACTTCCTGCTCGGCGTCGAGGATGTCAAGCGTGGTGCGCAGGCCGACCAGGGTCTCCTGTTCGACACCTTCGAGAGCCAATTGCGCGGCACGCACTTGGCTCTCGAAGGCGGTGATCTGGGCGCGCGCCGTAATCAGCGATTCCCAGGCCCGCGTCACTTCCTCGAAGACGGCGCGGCGCGCCTCCTCGAATTCGAGCCGACGCTGGCCGGCGATCTGCTTGCTGCGCCGCACCGCCGAATGTTCGGCGCCGGTCTGATAAAGCGGCACGGTAACGATCGCCGAAATGGAAAGCGTGTTGAGCTGCTCGGTGGTGGCGGAAAGATCATATTGCTGATCGTAGCCGCCCCTGAGCGAGACTTGCGGCAACAGATCCGAAATCGCCACATCGATATCGTCACGCGCCGACAATTCGGCGAAATCGGCGCTGATAATTGTCGGATTGGCCGTGGCGGCGGCCTGCAAAGCGTCGCGCTCGCTGGCCGGAACGCCGGCGATGCGGGCCGGCCATTGAAGGGTGCCGGGCAAATCGCCGATAAACTCACGATATGTCGCGCGCGATGAGATCAGGTTTCCTTCGGCGCCGATGCGGTCCGCCCGCGCCTGGGCGACACGCGCTTCCGCCTGCGCCACATCGGTGCGCGTCACGTCGCCGACCTCGAAGCGATCCCGCGCCGCCTGAAGTTGGCGCTCGACGACATTTTCATTATGGCGGTTAAGCTCGAGCACCGATTGATTGGCCAAGATATCCATATAGGCGGTAATGGCGTCGAGCAAGACAGCCTGCTCCGTCTCGACCAATGCGGCGCGCCCGGAATCGACCAAATTCTTGGCCGAGCGCGTCTCGGCGGTGGTGCGCCCGCCCTGGTAAAGCGGCTCGACAATACTCAAGGACAGGTTACGCGGCCGCAGCGAAGCTTCGGCCTCATTGGTGGTGCCCAATGACACGGTCGTGGTTTCGGTTTCCGTGTAACCCACATCGCCATCGATTTGCACCGTTGGGCGCCAGCCCGAAAGGGCGTCCGCCACGCCCTCATCGGTGGCGCGCAACGAGGCGCGCTCGGCCAACAAGGTGGGATTGTTCTGATAGGCGCTGACCAGCGCCTCCTCCAGGCTCTCGGCGAAAGCGGCCGGAGAAAAGAGGAACGCCGTCACGGCGAGGCCGGCGGCAAAACCCGCCGGTTTGCCGATCCGCCGCGCCAACCGCTTCGCCCGCTTACTCAAAACTCGAACGCCGCCTCTGCCGCGATACCGGGCAGCGGCGGAACGGCGGCATCGAATACCACGCGCCTCGATACCTCGCCCCTGAGCCTGATCCAGAGGGTTGCCCGGCCAACCGCTTCGCCGGGGCCGCGCACCACCGCCACCATGCGCCCGCCTTCGGCCAACTGGTCGATCAATGGCCGCGGCATGAAGGGAACGCCGCCGCTCAGCAAAATGACGTCGTAGGGACCCTGGCGCGAATAGCCTTCGGCGACGCGGCCGGAAACGATGATGACATTGTCGGCGCCGACGGCGCTGAGGGTTCGGCTCGCCTGTTCGGCGAGCTCGGCATCCGGCTCAAGCCCGACCACGGTGCCGGCGAGGCGGCCCAACACGGCACAGGAATAGCCGCTGCCGCAGCCGACATCCAGGGCGACGTCCTCCTCGCTGACGGTTGCCGTCTGCAACAGGCGGGCCAGCACCAACGGCTCCATCAGATAGCGCCCCGGCGCCACCTTGAGGTCTTCATCGACATAGGCGACGCCGCGCAGCTGTTTGGGCACGAAGCTTTCGCGCGGGACATCGTCCAGCGCCTCGATCAGGCGCCCATTGGTCACTTTATTGGTGCTAATCTGGCATTCGACCATATTGTGCCGGGCGGCGGCGAATCCCGTCATGACAACTATACCGTTACCGCCGAAGCGTACCGGAATTCGGGTTGCGGGCGGCTCCATCGAATCGAAGACCCGCGCATCATATAACCTCGCCGCCACGATTGACAACGGAGCAGCGAGAAACCGCCGGCGCCCGGCGCGCCGGCACGGACGCGCGCTCGGTTGACCGGCGCCCGCGCCATACCGTATATGAGCAGCCGAACGGGCGCCGGGCGCCCGATGCCGCGTCATCGGCCGGGTGGCAGAGTGGCTATGCGGAGGACTGCAAATCCTTTTATGCCGGTTCGATTCCGGCCCCGGCCTCCAGCGCCGAACGCGGCGCCCGCCTAAACTTTTCTTGCAATCGGACCGGCGCGGCGCGACATATGGCGCTGAACAGGCGCAGGAGTCGGTTATTTCGATAATTTCCAAGCTCCGCAACCGGGCGCACAACGTTCTCGAGGTGGCGGAAAACGACGATCCGTTGTCGCGCGCCATCGATTTCGGCCTGATCGGCCTGATCACGCTGAACGTGCTCGCCATCATCGTCGAATCGATCGATTCGGTCGCCGCCGCATACCAGCCGCATTTCGAGATGTTCGAATGGGTATCGGTGGCGATATTTACCGTCGAATATGTCCTCCGGGTGTGGATATGCGTCGACCATGCGGACGGTAAATATAGCGGCAGCCTGCTCGGCCGCCTGCGCTACATGGCGAGCCCGCTGGCGCTGATCGACCTGATCGTCATCCTGCCCTTCTATTTGAGTTTTATTATCGGCATCGATTTGCGCGCGCTCAGGATATTGCGGCTGCTGCGAATCCTGAAACTGACGCGCTATTCGGGCGCCTGGGCGACCTTCGCGGCGGTGCTCTACGGCCAGCGCCGCACACTTTATATGTCGGGCTTCCTGATGGCCATCATGCTCGTGCTGTCGGCCAGCCTGATGTATCTGATCGAGCACGACGCGCAGCCCGAAGCCTTTGCCAATATTCCCTCGGCCATGTGGTGGTCCCTGGTGACGCTGACCACGGTGGGTTACGGCGACGTCACGCCGGTTACCGTGCTCGGCAAGGTGCTGGGCGGCTTCGTCACCATTCTCGGCCTCGGCATGTATGCGCTGCCGGCCGGCATTCTCGCCTCGGGCTTCATGCAGGAATTGAGCAAACGGCAATTCGTGGTGACCTGGAGCATGGTCGCCAAGGTGCCCTTCTTCAGCCGCCTCGACGCCGAGAAAATCGCCGAGATCGCGGCCCTGCTGAAACCCTGGGCGGTGCCGCCGCGCTATACCGTGATCCGCCGCGGCGAGGCCGCCGACTGCATGTATTTCATCGTCTCGGGCGATGTCGAAGTGGACCTGCCGCCCAACTCGTTTCACCTGACGACGGGCGAATTTTTCGGCGAAATGGGCATTCTCAGCCGCGCCGCGCGGGTCGCCAACGTGATCTCCATCACCGAGTGCCAATTGCTGATCCTGCAGGCGCGCGACCTCACCCGGCTGATGGAAGACAATCCGGCGCTCGCTGCCGAATTGAAGGAATTGACCGAGCAGCGCCGGGCGGAAGGCGAAAACCCGGCCCCGCCCGGCGATCCCTAAACAGCGGCGTGAAATCGCGCATGGAGCTGGCGCCAGCGCTCCAGCTCGGGCGCCAGTTGGGGCGCCGTCAAAACGCCTTTTTCCGTCGCATAGGCAGTGATCAGGTGCGCCGGCACCGGCTCAAAATAGACGTTGCGGCACAGTTCGAGCTGCTCGGGCCAGACCTCTTCGGCCGCCATTTCCTCGAGCGGAATGGTTTCAGCTATGTGCGCGGGGTCGAGCTTATAGCTGTCGGCGGCGATCAGGCAGGGCACGCCGGCGGCTTCGGCGCCGAATGCCGCGGCCAGGCTGCCGACCTTGTTTACCGCCGAGCCATCGGCGCAGATGCTGTCCGCCCCCAACAGAACATGATCGACGCGCGCCGCGAAATGGGCGAGCTGGGCGTCGGTAATCAATTCGACCCGGCGAATGCGGCCGTGCAGCGATTGCGCCAGGCGCCGGCCTTCGAGGCGCGGCCTGCCCTCGCCGATCACCACCCGCTCGAGCGCGCCGGCGCCGGCGTTGCCGAGAATATTTTCGACGCTGGAAGAATAGCTCAGCGAGAGCACCGAACGCGCCTCGCCGAGCGCTTCGATGGCGCATTCGCCGAGCGCCGCCGCGGCGGCGCGCCGGCGTTCCCGCAACTCGGCCATGACGGCCGCCGCCGCCTCGGGGCGGGCGCTCAGCTCGTGCCACCAGACCAGCGACCAATTGCCGATCGCCGCCATCGACGGGCGCAGCGTCATCAGGCGGGCGCTGAGCTCATGCGCTTGGGCCACGATATCGGCGCCGCCGCGCGTGGGCGCCGCCGCCGCCGCGGCGCCGAGCAATGCCAACGCCTCGCCGGCAAGCTGGTTGGCGCCGCGCGCGCGGTCGCCCTGGATTTCCGACAGGCGTTTTTCGATGTCGAGCATGGCGGCTTCAATCAAGCGATTGTATTTTTCATAAAATTAACCATATTGCGCCATGTTGGACGGCGATGAATGGTTGGTTCCGCATAAAGCGGTTTGTTATATAATATAGACGCGAAACTGAATGACCGGCCCTTGACCGGCGGGCGCGCGGCGCAAACGGCGGCGCCGCGGCATCAGGGGAGCCATTCCTCGGTAGCTCAGTGGTAGAGCAAGCGGCTGTTAACCGCTAGGTCGTTGGTTCGAATCCGACCCGGGGAGCCAAATAGAACAAGGGGTTG
>CAJXFT010000202.1 GCA_913053235.1 uncultured Alphaproteobacteria bacterium | reverse complement strand
CATTCAGATTCAGCGCGGCCTCTGCGCGACACGGGTTCTTCATCCCCTCTATAAGGGTTTCGGCTTGATTTGGCGGCGCGCGTCAGGCCGCGTCGAAGAAGAAATCTACACCTCCGGAAACGCAAACCCCCGCGTGTGGGAACGCAGCACCTTCAAAGTCATGGCCGATGATGGCGAGCCGGAGGTACGCCGCCGCATTCTCGGCCCCGAGGCGGGCGAGGAGTTTCCCATCCTCGAGGATCTTCGCCAGGAAGGGGCAACCGATTATTTCGGCATGATCTGCGGCTATGCGGTTGAATCCGCCAATGACCAGCGCTTCGGGATCATCTTCACCTTTTGCACCGATCGCGAGGACGGTTTCAGCGATGCCGAGCTCGATTTTTTCAGAGCCATACTCCCCACCCTTGCGCTGACACTGCGCGTCGCCGTCAACCGGCGATTTGCGCAAGCCGTGGCGGATGCCTATCTCGGCCGCGATGCGGCGCGCCGGGTGTTGAGCGGGGAAATCGAGCGCGGCCATGTGGAAACGGTCTCCGCCGTGCTGTTTTACAGTGATTTGTGCGGCTTCACGGCGCTCGGTGACAGAATGGACGGGCACGAGCTGGTGGAACTGCTCAACGAGTATCTGGCCTGCATGGCGGAGCCGGTGGAAGCGCGTGGCGGCCAGGTGCTGAAATTCATGGGCGACGGCATGTTGGGCACATTCGAATTGCCGGCCGAAGGTGGCGCCACCTGCGTGGGTGCGCTGGAGGCGGCGCTGGATGCCTTGTCGCGGGTTGGGGAGCTGAACAAGGAACGGCGCGCCGCCGGCCGGCCCATCATGGCGCTCAACGTGGCGCTTCATCTCGGCGACGTGGCCTACGGCAATGTCGGCTCGCCGATGCGCCTCGACTTTACCGTCATCGGCCCGGCGGTGAACGAGGTCTCCCGCCTCGAGGCGATGTGCGATCCGCTCGAGCGCCGGCTGCTGATATCCGAGGCCTTCGCCGATGCCATCCCGGCGGATGGCCCGGAGCTTTTACCGCTCGGCCGCCACGGCCTGAGAAGCGTGCGCGAGCCGGTCCACCTGTTCACCGTGGAAGAGGTCGCCCACGAATAAGTCCCTCTTCCCCGAGGGGAAGAGGGATTAGGGAGAAGGGGCAAACAAAGCGCGCGCCGCGCGCTCGGGTCCCCCCTCCAACCCAAACCCTTCCTCCCCGCCGGGGAAGAAGGGCCTGTCACTAAGCCGGGCGGTCGCAGCCGCGCCTCACGCCTTGTTCTGATAAATCTTGATGATCGTATCGAGCATCGCCAGGGCTTCGGCGCGCGGGCGCTGGAAGGTGTTGCGGCCGATGATCGAGCCGAAGCCGCCGCCGTCGCGGATGGCGCGGATTTCGTCGTAAAGGCCGTCCAGCCCCTTGGCCGCGCCGCCCGAGAAAACCACGATGCGCTTGCCGGCGAAGGCGGACTGGATAATGTGCGAGACGCGCGCCGACAGGCTGGAAGTGTCGATTTTCCGATCCGCATAGACCTTGGCCGCTTCGGCCTGCTCGAGATGCGCCGTCGGCGGCTTGACCTTGATGATATGGGCGCCCAGAAGCGTCGCCATATGCGCCGCATAGGCGGTGACGTCGAGCGCCGATTCACCCTCCTTGGAGAGATTGCCGCCGCGCGGATAGGACCACACCACCACGGCCAGGCCATGCGCCTTGGCTTCGAGCGCCAATTCGCGCAGCTCCTCGATCATCTCGAACTGCTGTTCCGAGCCCGGATAGATGGTGAAGCCGATGGCGGCGCAGCCCAGACGCAGCGCATCCTCGACCGAGGCGGTCACCGCCTGGTCCTTGGTGACGGCGTGCGAGTTCGAGCTGTTGAGTTTGAGAATGGTCGGGACGGCGCCGGCGAAGCTGTCGGCGCCGGCCTCGATCATGCCGAGCGGGCTGGCGAAGGCGCTTAAGCCCGCATCGATGGCGAGGCGCCAATGATAGTGCGGATCGTAGCCATCCGGGTTGGGCGCGAAGCTCCGCGCCGGGCCATGCTCGAAGCCCTGATCGACCGGCAGGATCACCAGCCGCCCCGAGCCGCCGAGCCGGCCTTGCATGAGAATGCGCGCCAAATTGGCCTTGCTGCCGGGATTGTCGCTCTCGTAACTGGACAGGATTTTGCGAACGCGCTGGGAGACTTTCATTTCGCCGAACCCCTTTGTTGTACCGATATGACCTGATTAACCCAGGCGAGAAGCCATTTCAATCGCGACGCGCGAGGCCCTGGTCAATCGCTCTTACGCCCGCTCCCGCGTTTCCCTCTCTTCGCGCCTCCGCGCCGTTCCAGATATGCCGTACAGGCGCCCGCCGGATCGGGTGAATCGAGCAGATCGAGGGCAGTGGCGGGAGTGCGCGCCGGGGCCAGTCGGGCGCCGCATTTGGCGGCGATCTGGGCCAATTTCCCACCCATGGCGCGCGGCCCGGAAAAGGCGATGCGGCGAAAACCCATCACCATCGCGCGGTGCGCCAGCGCGGCATCATTGCCGCAATCGAGAATCACCGTATGGCGCGCATCGGGGCAGGCCGCCGCGGCGCCGTCGAACAGCGCCTTGAGGAAGGCGAGGCCGGCATACCGCGCCGCACCCGGCGCCGAGCGCAAGGTAATTTCGAGGTTTTGCGCGTGCGCCGCGCCGAGCGCCGCCTCGGCCTGCCCGAGCGTATGTACCAGGATGACGTGGCTATCGCTTTTTATGCTGATCTTTCAACGCCTCGACACCGGGCAGCGCCTTGCCCTCCAGCCATTCCAGAAACGCCCCGCCGGCCATCGAGACATAGCTGAAATCCGCCGTCACGCCGGCATTGCGGAGCGCCGCCACCGTATCGCCGCCGCCGGCCACCGACAACAGCCCGCCATCCTGGGTGCACGTCGCGGCGGCGCGTGCGGCGGCGTTGGTGGCGGCGTCGAAAGGCGCTATTTCGAAGGCGCCGAGCGGGCCGTTCCACACCAGGCTGCGCGCCGCCCCGATGGCGTCTCCGATCGCCGCCACCGTCTTCGGCCCGAGGTCGAGGATCATGCCGTCTTCGGGAATCGCATCGATGGCGCATATTTCTCTGGCCGCGCCGCTGACGAACTCGCGTGTCACCACGCCGTCGCCCGGCAGCAACAATCGGCAGCCGCACTGCGCGGCCTTGTCGCTGACGCTTTTCGCGGTCTCGTGCAATTCCTTTTCGGCCAGCGATTTGCCGACATCGACGCCCTTTGCATGGAGGAAGGTGTTGGCCATGGCGCCGCCGATGGCGAGCACATCAACGCGCTCGACCAGATTGGCCAGGAGGTCGATCTTGGTCGATACCTTGGCGCCGCCGACGACCGCCATGACCGGGCGCTCGGGCGTCAACAGCACGCTTTCCAGCGCCGCCAATTCGCCTTCCATCAGGCGCCCGGCGGCGGCCGGGAGATGGGCGGCCACGCCGGTGGTGGAGGCATGCGCACGGTGCGCCGCCGAAAAGGCGTCATTGACGAACAGCTCGCCCAGTTCGGCCAGCGCGGCGGAAAACGTGCCGTCGTTGGCCTCCTCGCCGGCGTGAAAGCGGGTGTTCTCGAGGAGCGCCACCTCGCCGTCGTTCAGCCCTTCGACCACGGCCCGCGCTTCGGCGCCGATGCAGTCGGGCGCGAAGGCGACAGCACGCCCGCCGAGGGTGGCGCTTAAATGGGGCGCGATGGGCTCCAGCGACATGGCCGGCACGGCGCGGCCCTTGGGCCGGCCGAAATGGCTGAGAACGATGACCCTGGCGCCATTCTCGGCGAGCTCAACCAGGGTTGGCGCGACGCTCTCGATACGGCTGGCGTCTCTCACCCCGCCCTCGGACAAGGGCACGTTGAGATCGACGCGGACGAGAACCTTCTTGCCGCTTACATCGAGATCATCGAGGTTGCTGAAAGCGCTCATCGCCGCCCCGCGCGCCTAGAGCCCGCCGAGCACGGCGGCGACATCGCCCATGCGGTTGGAAAATCCCCACTCATTGTCGTACCAGGATAGCACCCGGCAGAAGCTGCCGCCAATCACCGTGGTGCCGCTCGAATCGAACGTCGAGGAGGCCGGGTTGTGGTTGAAATCGACCGACACCAGCGGCTCTTCGGTGTAGCCGAGAACGCCCGCCAGCGCGCCGCCGGCGGCGCCTTTCATGACCGCATTGACGTCCTCCGCCGAAGTGGCGCGCTTGGTGACGACGGTGAGGTCGATCATCGAGACATTGGCGGTCGGCACGCGCACCGCGGTGCCGTCGAGCTTGCCCTTGAGCTCGGGTAAAACGAGTCCCACGGCCCGCGCGGCCCCCGTCGAGGTCGGGATCATCGAGGTCCCGGCGCCGCGCGCGCGGCGCAAATCCTTGTGCAACGTGTCGAGGATCGATTGATCGAGCGTGTAGGCATGTACCGTGGTCATGAAGCCATGCTCGATGCCGAAGGCCTCGTTGAGGACGCTGGCCACCGGGGCCAGGCAGTTGGTGGTGCAGGAGGCGTTCGACACCACCTCATGCGCCGCCGTCAGCTTGTCGTGGTTGACGCCGTAGACGACGGTCAGATCGGCATCCTGGCCGGGCGCCGAGATCAGCACCTTGCGCGCGCCGGCCGCCAGATGCCTGGCCGCGTCGTCGCGTTTCGAGAAAATGCCGGTGCATTCGAGCGCCACATCGACGCCGAGATCGCGCCATGGCAGCTTCGCCGGATCGCGTTCCGAGAGCACCTGGATCGGGCCGCCGCCGATATCGAGAACATCACCCTGCACCGAAATATCGCCGGCGAAGGGGCCGTGCACCGAATCATATTTGAGCAAATGGGCATTGGTCTCGACCGGCCCGAGATCATTGACCGCGACGACGCTGACATCATCGCGCCCGGATTCATGTATGGCCCGCAAGATGTTGCGGCCAATACGGCCAAATCCATTAATGCCCAGGCGAATGCTCATGCCGTCCTCCGTTCAAAGCCGGGTTGATATGTTGGCAATGGGGTAGCCCGAGAGGGCCCGATTCGCAACAGCCAAATAGCCGAGCCGCCGGGGGCGGCGATCGCCGAGCCGCCTGCTTATAGGTTATTTTGAAGGCGACCAGTCGCGCGCCATTTTCTCGGCTTTTGCTATTTCCCCGGACGTCATCTCTTCGCGGATCAAGTCACGCGCCTGGGCGGCAATTTCGTTGCCCTGCGCCTGGGCGGCAAATTCGAGGTCCTGCGCCAGCGCCAAACTGATCCACATATAGGCCTGAATCGCATTCCGCTCTACGCCATGTCCCTGCATATACATGAGGCCCAGCTTAATCTGGCCGTCGAAGTCTCCCTGTTCCGCCGCCTTTCGGAACCACTTCACCGCCTCGGCATAATCCTCGTCCACGCCGTCATCGGTGAGATACATGGTGCCGAGCTTCGTTTGAGCGAAGGCAAGGCCTTGCTCCGCGGCCTTGCGGTACCATTTCTCCGCCTTGACATAGCTCTGCCGTACCCCTTCGCCGTGGAGATAGGCGTAACCAAGATACATCTGGGCTCCGGCCAAGCCCTGGGATGCCGCCATATGCCACCATCTTGCCGCTTCCGCAAGGTCCTGTTCGACTTTCTCGCCGAAGGCGTACATCATGCCGAGTGACCATTGCGCCTTCGCGTCTCCATCCCGCGCCGCCTCGCGCAATTTTATCAGCCTTTCAACATCCTCCGGTGGGGCAATTAATCCCTCAGCGTATAATTTGTCGAGTTCGGCCTGCGCTATGGGATTGCCCCGCGCCGCGGCTCTGCGATACCACATCGCGGCGACTTCGTAATCCTGTGGCACCCCATTGCCTTCCTCATAGGCGAGGCCGAGCGCTATTTGAGCCCATGCTTCACCCTGTTCCGCCGCTTCGCGCACCGTAGACGGCGGCTCGGGATCGGCGATGGGTTCGCCTTCGCCGTCGGAATACTGCCAAAGCAACGCAAGTCTCTGCGCCTCGGCTATTTCTTCGGCGCTCATGTTCTCCTGGATGGCATCGCGGAGGTCAAGCGCGTCCTCTTCGCCCCGGGAACCCGCTAAACTGCTCCAGGCGTGCGCCTGCACAAAATTTTGCGGCACACCCTCACCTTGCGCATACATGTAGGCGAGTGCGTGTTGTGCAAAAGGGACGCCTTGTTTCGCCGCGTTGCGAAACCATTTCGCGGATTCGACGTAATTTCGCGAAACACCCAAACCTTGATTGTAAGTCAAGCCGAGAAGCGTTTGTGCGAGCGCATCGCCCTGTTCTGCCGCTTTTCGCGACCAACGCACTGCTTCGGCATGGTCCTGCGTTACGCCAAGTCCGTCGAAATACATACTTCCGAGAATCGCTTGAGCCTCGGCTTCGCCCTGCTCGGCCAGTGGGCGCAATTCGCGCAGCGCTTTCCCGTAGTCGCCCCGGTCATAAGCGACCATGCCCTGATCAAGGTCGGCGAGGGCTGGCGAGGCAAGCAGCAAAAATGCGAGGGCCAATCCGAGTAGCGATTTCATGGGCGTATCTCCGTTTGCCGGTAACTTGCTCCATGGTTGATATTAACACCCTCAAGGCAACCCTTTTCAATATGCTTTGGAGCGTAGAAGCCGCGCCTCAGGAATCCCCGCCGCGCGCGGCGATATGGCGCCGTAGCCTTTCCTTGAGGTCGCGTTTGAGGATTTTGCCGTTCGGATTTCGCGGCATTTCCGCCACCCGCATGACGAGTAGCGGAACCTTGTACGCGGCCAGCCAGCG
>CAJXFT010000201.1 GCA_913053235.1 uncultured Alphaproteobacteria bacterium | reverse complement strand
GCGACGCGCTGACAGGTGATTGCTGCATCGCAACATAATCGACAAATCAGTCTCAAAATAGATGTTTTTACCGACCGTTGACGCCGCGCTGCAAGCGCATTACGCTGCATTCCCAAGCGCCTGCGGCGCCATTGTTGCGAATGCGAAAAACCGAGCCGTGTCGGCGATTTCATGCCCTTCGGGGCGGCAAATGTTTTTGTTTATCCACTAGGAGTCCGCGCCAAATGAAAGTGCTTGTCGGGATCAAGCGCGTGATCGATGCCAATGTCAAAGTCCGCGTCAAAGCGGACGAAAGCGGCGTCGAGACGGCCAATGTCAAGATGACCATCAACCCGTTCTGCGAAATCGCCGTCGAGGAGGCGGTGCGCATGAAGGAGGCCGGCATCGCCGAGGAGGTGGTGGTGGTGACGGCGGGCCCGGAGGAGGCGCGCCAAACCCTGATGACGGCGCTCGCCATCGGCGCCGACAGGGCCGTGCATGTGGTCGCCGAGCAGGATATTCAGCCGCTCGGCGTGGCCAAGGCGCTGAAGGCGGTGGTCGAGCAGGAATCGCCCGGCCTTGTCATTGTCGGCAAGCAGGCGATCGACGATGACAGCAATCAAACCGGGCAGATGCTGGCGGCGCTGCTCGGCTGGCCGCAGGCGACCTTCGCGTCCAAAATCACATTGGGCGACGGCGAGGCCGAGGTGACGCGCGAAATCGATGGCGGGCTGGAGACGCTGACGATCAAGCTTCCCGCCGTGGTGACGACGGATCTGCGCCTCAATGAGCCGCGCTACGCGTCGCTCCCCAACATCATGAAAGCAAAGAAGAAGCCGATCGACGCCAAGACGATCGAGGAATGGGGTGTGGACGCGGCGCCGCGCCTCGAAATCGTCAAGGTCAGCGCGCCCGGCAAGCGCGAGGCCGGGGTCATCGTCGAAAGCGTCGCCGAACTGGTCGACAAACTGCAAAACGAAGCCAAGGTGCTGTGATGGTCGCACTCGTCATCGCCGAACATGACAATATTGAGTTGAAACAGGCGACGCTGAACGCGGTTACGGCGGCGGCGCAATTGGGCGGCGAGGTTCATATTCTCGTCGCCGGCGCCGATTCGGCGGCCGTCGTCGAGGCGGCGGCCCAGGTCGCCGGCGTCGCCAAGGTGCTGCATGCCGACGACGCCGCCTATGGCCACCGCCTGGCCGAGAACGTGGCGCCGCTGATCAGCGGCCTCGCCGATGGCTATGATCATCTGCTCGCCGCGGCCACGACATCGGGCAAGAACATCATGCCGCGCGTCGCCGCCCTGCTCGACGTGGCGCAGATTTCCGAAATTTCGGAAATCATCTCCGCCGACAGCTTCGTCCGCCCGACCTATGCCGGCAACGCCATGGCGACCGTGCGCGGCACGGATGCGAAGAAGGTGATTACCATACGTCCGACCTCGTTCGACGCCGCCGCCGATGCGGGCGGATTGGCCGCCATCGAAGCCGTCAGCGGCCCCGGAGACCAGGGCCTGTCGCGTTTCGAGCGCCATGAGTTGAGCCATTCCGAGCGGCCCGAGCTGACCAGCGCCGACATCGTCGTTTCAGGCGGGCGCGGCATGCAAAGCGGCGACAACTTCGCCCTCGTCGAAGCGGTCGCGGATCGCCTCGGCGCCGCCGTCGGCGCGTCGCGCGCGGCCGTCGATGCCGGTTACGTGCCCAACGATTATCAGGTCGGGCAAACCGGAAAAGTGGTGGCGCCCAACCTCTATATCGCCATCGGCATTTCGGGCGCGATCCAGCATCTCGCCGGCATGAAGGACAGCAAGGTGATCGTCGCGATTAACAAAGACGAAGACGCGCCCATCTTCCAAATCGCCGATTACGGATTGGTCGCCGATCTGTTCGAGGTGCTGCCCGAGCTTGCCGAGGAGCTCGATAAACAAAACATATCCAAGAACCGGGGCGAGCCATGATTCAACGCATCGGCATCATCGGCGCCGGCCAAATGGGCAGCGGCATCGCCCATGTCGCGTCGCTGAACGGTTTCGATATCACGCTCATCGATACCGACGCGGCGGTGCTGGCGAGCGCCATGGAGACGGTCAAGAAAAATATGAGCCGCCAGGTGCGCAAAGAAATAATCGACCAGGAAACCTGCGACGGCGCCCTGGCGCGAATCAAGACCGGCGACGATATCGAGGATATGAAAGACGCCGATCTGGTGATCGAGGCGGCGGCCGAAGACGAGGATATCAAGAAGGCGATATTGGCCAGTCTCAAGGGCGTCATCAAGCCCGAAACCATCATCTGCACCAACACCTCTTCGATCTCGGTCACCCGGCTTGCCGCCAGCACCGACCGGCCGAACATGTTCATGGGCATGCATTTCATGAATCCGGTGCCGATGATGGAACTTGTCGAGCTCGTGCGCGGCATCGCCACCGACGAAGAGACCTATGAGAGCGTGCGCGACGTGGCGGTGAAGATGGGCAAGAAAACCGCCATGGCCGAGGATTTCCCGGCCTTCATCGTCAACCGCATCCTGTTGCCGATGATCAACGAAGCGATCTATGCGCTCTATGAGGGCGTCGGCACGGTGGAATCCATCGACACCGCCATGCGCCTCGGCGCGCATCATCCGATGGGGCCGCTGCAACTGGCGGATTTCATCGGCCTCGATACCTGCCACTCGATCATGCAGGTGCTTTACGAGGGCCTGGCGGACAGCAAATACCGGCCCTGCCCATTGCTCGCCAAATATGTCGAGGCCGGCTGGCTGGGGCGCAAATCGGGCCGCGGTTTTTACGATTATAGCGGCGACGAGCCCGTCCCGACGCGATGATTCCGGCCCGAGGGCCCGGGGGGCCGAGGCCCTGGGAGCGGATAATGAGGCATTTCAATAAACCGGCTTTTGCCACCGTAATCGGCTTGGCGGCGGCACTGTTGCTGTTTGCCATTGTGCCGGGCGCGGTCTCCGGCGCCGCAGCGCAATCCGGCGACGGCGATGACGACATCATTCACTTTGCGCTGACCACGCATGACGGCCGGCGCGTCAGCGAGCAGGATTTTCACGGCCGCTACATGCTGGTTCAATTCGGCTACACCTGGTGCCCCGATGTGTGCCCGATGGAATTGTCGCTGCTGTCCGAAGTCATCGACGCTCTCGGCGCCGAGGCCGAGAAGGTGCAGCCGCTGTTCATTACCTTCGACCCCATGCGCGACAGCGCCGCCGTCCTCGCCGACTATGTCGCCAATTTTCACCCGGCGATCATCGGCCTCACCGGCTCGCAAGCGGAAATCGCGCGCACCGTCAACAACTTTGGCGTCGTTCTGTTGCGCGAAGAGGAAGCGGCGGAGGGCGGCGGTTATGCCTTTGCCCATTCCGCCCATACCTATTTGCTCGGCCCGCGCGGCGAATATCGCGGTTCGATCGAATCGCTGGCATCGCCGGACGAGGTCGCCAGCGGCCTCGTCGAGTTTCTGCGCGGCGAAGCGGCGGCGGCGGCGGCGGCGGCGGAATAACAACGAAACGGTTGATTGGCGATCAAATAGCGCCATTATGCGCGCGTACGCAACCGAAGGCGCCCGAGTCGCCTCGTAAATCGGCGCAAGGCGCCAACGCGGAATCGGAACATGAGCGGCAATTCCAAGGCCAGGCAGGGTAGCGGCGCGGCGCCGCCCGAAGCCGCACCGCAAGCGGCGACCAATCCTGCGCCGCAGGCGACAAACAGCATGTGGGGCGGGCGTTTCGACGCCGCCCCCGACGGTCTCATGACGGCCATAAACGCCTCGGTCGGCTTCGATTGCAGGCTCTACGCCGAGGACATCGCGGCCTCGAAGGCGCATGCCGACATGCTCGTCGCCCAGGGCATTATCCCGGCCGCGGACGGCGCCAAGATTCAAGCCGGGCTCGACAGCATCCGCGAGGAAATCGAGCACGGCCGGTTTGAATTCAAAAGCGAACTGGAAGACATCCACATGAATATCGAGGCGCGCCTCGGCGAATTGATCGGCGGCGCCGCCGGGCGCCTGCATACGGCGCGCTCGCGCAACGACCAGGTGGCGACGGATTTCCGCCTCTGGGTGCGCGGGGCGCTGCAACGGAGCGACGCCGAAATGCGCGATTTGCAGGCCGCCCTGATCGCCCGCGCCGAGGACAATGCGGCTACGGTGATGCCGGGCTTCACCCATTTGCAGTCGGCCCAGCCGGTCACCTTCGGCCATCATTTGCTGGCCTATGTCGAGATGCTGGGCCGCGACCGCGGCCGCGTCACCGATTGCTTGCGCCGCCTCGGCGAATGCCCGCTCGGCGCCGGCGCGCTGGCCGGCACGTCGTTTCCGATCGACCGCGAGGCAAGTGCCACGGCGCTCGGCTTCGATCGGCCTTGCGCCAATTCGATCGACGCCGTGTCGGACCGCGACTTCGCCCTCGAGGCGCTCAGTCTCGCCGCCATCGTCGCCACCCATCTGTCGCGCCTGGCCGAGGAGCTGGTCATCTGGTCGAGCGCGCAGTTCGCCTTTATCCGCCTCTCCGACGGCTTCAGCACCGGCTCCTCGATGATGCCGCAAAAACGCAACCCCGACGCGGCCGAACTGGTGCGCGCCAAGAGCGGGCGCATCACCGGCGCGCTGGTGGCGCTGTTGACGGTGATGAAGGGATTGGCGCTGAGCTACGCCAAGGATATGCAAGAGGACAAGGAGCCGCTGTTCGACGCCTTCGATTCGCTGTCGATTTGTCTGCGTGCCACGGCCGGCATGATCGGCGATCTGGAGGTCGACAAGGCCGCCATGGCCGGCGCCGCCGGGCACGGCCACGCCACGGCGACCGAGCTCGCCGACTGGCTGGTGCGCGAGCTCGACATGCCGTTTCGCGACGCCCATCGCGTCACCGGGCGGGTGGTGCGCCGCGCCGATGAATTGTCGTGCCGGCTGGACGAGCTTTCGCTCGAGGAACTGCAGGCCGTCGAGCCGCGCATCATTGCGGCGGCGCTGGAAGTGTTGAATCCCTTGAATGCCGTCGCCAGCCGCTCGAGCTATGGCGGCACGGCGCCGAGCCAAGTGCGGGCGCAGGTTGTGCGCGCGCGGGAGCGTTTCCTATGATTCGTAAACTCAGCCTTCTCATGACCATCCTCGCCGCGCTCGGCCTGGTGGTGGCGCTGGTCGGATGCGGCAAGAAAGGCGCGCTCGAAGCGCCGCCCCAGGAATCCGCCCTCGAATCGCCGCAGCGCACGGTCTGACGGCGGCAATCCCTCGGATCGTCACGGCATGGATTATTTTTCTTACCGGGAGAGCGCCGGCGGGCGCCAACTGTTCGCCGAGGACGTCGCGCTCAGCGAGCTCGCCGAGCGCTTCGGCACGCCGTGCTACGTCTATTCGAGCGCGGCACTTGTCGGGCGCTTCGACGCCTTTAGCCGGGCCGTCGGCGATGCCCTGCTATGCTATTCGGTGAAGGCGAACGACAATCTGGCGGTGATTCGCTGCCTCGGCGGCGCCGGCGCCGGCGCCGATATCGTCTCCGGCGGCGAGCTTCGCCGCGCCCTGGCGGCGGGCATCGCGCCGGCCAAGATCGTCTTTGCCGGCGTCGGCAAGACCGGCGATGAAATGGATGATGCGCTCGATGCCGGCATCGCCCGCTTCAATGTCGAATCCGAGGATGAGCTGCAATTGCTGGCCTCGCTGGCGGCGGCACGCGGCGTGCGCGCGCCGGTCGCGCTCAGGGTCAATCCCGATATCGACGCAAAGACGCATGACAAGATTTCGACCGGCCGGGCGCAGGATAAATTCGGTATCGAGTTCGACCGGGCCGGGGCGCTCTATGCGCGCGGCGCCGGGCTGGACGGCATCGCCATGGACGGCCTGGCCATCCATATCGGCTCGCAACTGACTTCTCTCAAGCCGTTCGCCGACGCCTTCGGGCGCCTCGGCGAACTGTGCCGAAACTTGCGCCAAAACGGCCAGACCGTTTCACAGCTCGACCTCGGCGGCGGGCTCGGCATTTCCTATGCCGGCGAAACGCCGCTGGATTTGCACCAGTACGGCGCCCTGGTCCAGCGCACCGGGCGCGAGTTGGAAGCGGCGCTTACGCTCGAGCCGGGGCGCTGGATGGCGGGCCCGGCCGGGCTGTTGCTGGCCCGCGTCATCCGCGTAAAGCAAAACGGCAACAAGCAATTCGTCATCGTCGACATGGCGATGAACGACCTGCTGCGCCCCGCCCTTTACGGCGCCTGGCACGATATTCAGGCCGTCATGCCGCGCCCCGGCGGTGCCGCGCCGGTCGATATCGTCGGCCCCGTCTGCGAGAGCGGCGACGTCATCGCGGCCGAGCGCGGCATGCCCGAACTCCGCGCCGGAGATCTCATCGCCGTGCGCGACGCCGGCGCATACGGCGCCGTCATGTCATCGAGCTACAACAGCCGCCCACCCGCCGCCGAGGCCATGGTGCACGGCACCGACGCCGCCCTGATCCGCCCGCGCCTCGACTATGACACCCTCCTCGCACGCGACAGCGTGCCGGATTGGCTTACTGGTTCACATTAAGATTCACCCAAACGGCACACCCCCCGGAATGCACTTCCTTGCATTCCGGCAAGCGACAAGCCAAGGGGGCGGATGCAACCGCCCGGCCCCGGCCCAGCGTGCACCGGAACCCACAAAGACTCTCTCAAACGGCACACCCCCCGGAATGCACTTTCTTGCATTCCGGCAAGCGCGACTGCGCGCCCGAGTTAATACGAGGTAGCCAAGGG
>CAJXFT010000200.1 GCA_913053235.1 uncultured Alphaproteobacteria bacterium | reverse complement strand
GGGAAGAGGGGTTTGTAACTTGGCAGGATGCCGCTGAGGAAGAAGGGCTTATTCAGCCCATCAACGGGAAGCTCAGATCCACTCCACTTCTGATGCCGGTGGGCCAGCGGGCGGTGATGGTTTTTAGTTTGGTGTTGAAGCGGACGCCTTCCATGCCGTGCATGTTGTGGTCGCCAAAGAGCGAGCGCTTCCAGCCGCCGAAGCTGTGATAGGCGACCGGTACCGGGATCGGCACATTGACGCCGACCATGCCGATCTCGGCCCGGGCGGCGAAATCGCGCGCGGCGTCGCCGTCGCGGGTGAAGATGGCGACGCCGTTGCCGAACTCATGATCGTTGACCATCTTGACGGCGGCGTCGTAATCGGGCGCGCGCACCACCGAGAGCACCGGGCCGAAAATCTCGTCCTTGTAGATTTTCATCTCCGGCGTGGCGCGGTCGAAGAGACACGGGCCGATATAATAGCCGTTCTCATAGCCTTGCAGCGTCAGGCCGCGGCCGTCCATCACCAGCTCGGCGCCCTCGCCGACGCCATGGTCGATATAGCCGCGCACCTTGTCGAGATGGACCTGGCTGACCAGCGGGCCCATCTCGGATTCGCCGTCGGTGCCGGGGCCGACCTTGATCTGCTCGATGCGCGGGCGCAGCGATTCGATCAGCGCGTCGCCCGCCGCATCTCCCACCGTGACCGCCACCGAGACCGCCATGCAGCGCTCGCCGGCGGAGCCGTAGGCGGCGCTCACCAGCGCGTCCGAGGTCATGTCGAGATCGGCGTCGGGCAGCACGATGGCGTGGTTCTTGGCGCCGCCCAGCGCCTGCACGCGTTTGCCGTGGGCGCAGCCGGTGGTGTAGATATATTCGGCGATCGGCGTCGAGCCGACGAAGCTCACGGCGGCGATATCGGGGTGTTCGAGGATGGCGTCGACCGCCACCTTGTCGCCATGGATGACGTTGAACACACCGTCCGGGCAGCCCGCGTCCTTCATCACCTCGGCCATGAAAATGGCGGCGGACGGGTCTTTCTCGGAGGGCTTGAGGATGAACGTGTTGCCGCAGGCGAGCGAGATCGGAAACATCCACATCGGCACCATGGCCGGGAAGTTGAACGGCGTGATGCCGGCGACCACGCCCAAGGGCTGGCGCATCGAATAGCTATCCACCCCGGTGCCGACGGATTCGCTGAATTCGCCCTTCAACAGATGCGGGATGCCGCAGGCGAATTCGAGCACCTCGACGCCGCGCGTGATCGAGCCCGCCGCGTCGCTCAGGACCTTGCCATGCTCGCGCGTGACGATCCGTGCGAATTCATCGATGCGCGCCTCGATGAGCTCCTTGAACTTGAAGATCATGCGGGCGCGCCGGATCGGCGGCGTCGCCGCCCATTCGGGCGCCGCGGCGCTGGCGGCGGCGACCGCTTTCGCCACCTCGTCGGTGCCGGCGAACGGCACTTCGGCGATCTTCTCGCCGATCGCCGGATTGAACACATCGCCCATGCGCCCGCTTTGGCCGGCGACCGCCTGGCCGTTGATCCAATGGCTGAGTGTCTCGCTCATCGAAATTCTCCCGGATTTCCCTATCGGTTACGCGGCCCAGGCATTACGCAGCCAAGGCATTATGCGGATCGACGAAGCGGTGTCCAAGGTCGCGCGCCACCGCCTCGTAGGTGACGTCGCCGCGATGCACGTTGAGGCCGTTTGCGAGATGCGGATCGTCGAGCAGCGCCTGGCGGTAGCCCTTGTTGGCGAGCGCGATGACGAAAGGCAGCGTCGCGTTGGAGAGCGCCAGTGTCGAAGTCCGGGCCACCGCACCAGGCATATTTGCGACGCAGTAATGCAGCACATTGTCGACCTTGTAGGTCGGATCGGCATGGGTGGTCGGCTTGCTGGTCTCGAAACAGCCGCCCTGATCGATGGCGACATCGACGACCACGGAATTGCGCCGCATGTTGGGCAGCATGTCGCGGCGCACCAGCTTGGGCGCCGCGGCGCCCGCCACCAGCACCGCGCCGATCACCAGATCGGCGCTGTAGACCGATTGCTCGAGCGCCTCGGCGGTCGAATAGATGGTGTGCGCGCTGGCGCCGAACAGCTCCTCGAGCTGGCGCAGGCGCGGGATCGAGCGGTCGAGAATGGTGACCTGGGCGCCCATGCCGACGGCCATGCGCGCCGCGTGGCTGCCGACCACGCCGCCGCCGATGATCGTCACATTTGCCGGCTCGACGCCGGGCACGCCGCCCAACAGCACGCCGCGCCCGCCCTGTTCCTTCTCCAGACAATGCGCCCCGGCCTGGATCGACATGCGACCGGCGACCTCGCTCATCGGCGCCAGCAGCGGCAGGCCGCCCATATTGTCGGTCACGGTCTCATAGGCGATGGCGACCGAGCCCGATTCGACCAGCGCATTGGTCTGCGCCGGATCGGGCGCGAGGTGGAGATAGGTGAACAGCACCTGGCCTTCGCGCAGCATGGCGCATTCATGCGCCTGCGGCTCCTTGACCTTGACCACCATTTCGGCGCGCTCGAAGATTTCCTCGGGCGTCTCGACGAGCTCGGCGCCGGCGCGCTCGTAATCCTCGTTATGCATGCCGATTTCCTCGGCCGCGTCCTTCTGCACCATCACCTGATGGCCGTTATGCACCAGCTCGCGCACGCCTGCCGGCGGCACGCCGACGCGGTATTCGTGAACCTTGATTTCCTTGGGAACGCCGATGAGCATGAGCTTTGCTCCTGTGTGAGAACGGCCGTGGCCGCGTTTTTTTTAAATTAAGGGCGCGCGCCCAGCCGGCGCCCCGGTTAATTTCAGGCGGCCTCCTTGAGGACGCCGCCAATGGTCTCGAAGATTTGGTCGATCTGGTTTTTCTCCACGATAAGCGGCGGCGAGAGGGCGATGATATCACCTGTGGTGCGCACCAGCACACCCCGTTCGTAGCATTTTAGAAAAGCATCGAAGGCGCGCGCCGTCGGCTTGCCGGCAATCGGCTCGAGCTCGACCGCGCCGACCAGGCCCATGGCGCGGATATCGATGACATGGGCATGATCGCGGAGCGAGAAAGCGGCGTCGATCCAATAGGTTTCGAGTTCGGCGGCGCGCTCGAACAGGCCCTCGTTCAAATAGATATCGAGCACCGCATGGCCCGCCGCGCAGGCCACCGGATGGCCCGAATAGGTGTAGCCGTGAAACAGCTCGATGGCGTTGTCGGGGCCGTCCATGAAGGCGTCGTAGATATGCTTGCGCGCGATCACCGCGCCCATCGGCACGGCGGCGTTGGTGAGCCCCTTGGCCAGCGTCATGATATCGGGCACGACGCCGAAGCGCTCGGCGGCGAAGCTGTCGCCGAGGCGGCCGAAACCGGTGATGACCTCGTCGAATATGAGCAGGATGCCATGGCGGTCGCAGATTTCGCGGAGGCGCTTGAGATAGCCCTTGGGCGGCAGGATGACGCCGGCCGAGCCGGCCATCGGCTCGACGATGACGGCGGCGATGGTCGAGGCGTCATGCAGCGCCACCAGGCGCTCGAGATCGTCGGCGAGATGGCCGCCCCATTCGGGCGCGCCCTTGGTGAAGGCGTTGTGCTCGAGGCTGTGGGTATGCGGCAGATGATCGACGCCGGGAATGGTGGCGCCGAAGAATTTGCGGTTGTTGGCGATGCCGCCGACGGCGATGCCGCCGAAGCCGACGCCGTGATAGCCCTTCTCGCGGCCGATCAGGCGGGTGCGCGAGGCGTTGCCGGTGACGTTGTGATAGGCGAGCGCGATCTTGAGCGCGGTATCGGCGGATTCGGAGCCGGAATTGGTGAAAAAGACATGGTCGAGATCGCCTGGGGCCAGCGCCGCGAGGCGCGCCGCGAACTCGAACGACGCCGGATGGCCCATCTGAAATCCGGGGCCGTATTCGAGGTGCCCGACCTGGGCGCTCACCGCCTCGGTGATCTCCTTCCTGGCATGGCCGCAATTGACGCACCACAGACCCGAGGTGGCGTCGAGCACCTGGCGCCTGTCGGTGGTGGTGTAATGCATGCCCTCGGCGGATACGAACATGCGCGGAGCGCTCTTGAATTGGCGGTTGGCGGTGAACGGCATCCACAACGGCTCGAGGTCGTTGGGCATGGTTTCGTAGCGCGTGCTCTCGGTGCTCTCCGGCATGTTGCGGCTCCCGGCTGGCGAGGGTTTGGGTCTCTGGCGGAGATTATCACCATGTAATAAAATAGACAACATGAATGATTTTTTGGCTAAACTAGCAAAAAAATAGCAATTTCTGTTTAATATGTTTAATATATTAACCGTTTAAACAGCGTGACGGAGGAGCGGATGGACCAGGATGTGGATTTCGACGTCGGCGCGCGCCTCAGCGAAGTGCGCAAGATGCATCACCTGTCGCAGCGCCAACTCGCCAAGCGCGCCGGCGTCACCAACGGCACCATCTCGCTGATCGAGCAGAACCGCGTCAGCCCCTCGGTGGGCAGCCTGAGGAAGGTGCTGCAGGGCCTGCCGATGTCGTTCGCCGATTTTTTCAGCCTCGAGACGGCGCCGCGCCAGGATGTTTTCTTCGCCGCCGAGGATATGCTCGACATCGGCGACGGCAATATCTCCTACCGCCAGGTCGGGCGCGACCTTGCCGGACGCGCGCTGCAAATCCTGCACGAGCGCTATGCGCCGGGCAGCGACACCGGGCACGCCATGCTGCGCCACGATTCCGAGGAAGGCGGCGTGGTCATCCGCGGCCGGCTCGAAGTCACGGTCGGCGATCAGCGCCGCGTGTTGGAGGCCGGCGACGCCTATTATTTCGATTCCCGCCTGCCGCACCGCTTCCGCAATATCGGCGACGAGGAATGCGAACTCGTCTCCGCCTGCGCGCCGCCGAGTTTTTAGCGCCGCCGCACCCTGAATAAGCCCCTCTTCCCCGAGGGGAAGAGGGGTTGGGGAGAAGGGGCGAACCAAGCGCGCAAGCGCTCGTGTTTTTGGCCCGCTCTTTATTTGTTTTCCGTTTACCGCCGGGCGCGCTTTCACAATCAACTATGGCAACCTGCTTATTCGCACCCAAAGCCATCGGCGATCTCAGGCCGCAAGCTGCCATTGTTGCAGATAATGACCGCTTCAAGATGCATTGCAGACAATGGTTTTAGGCGGAGAATTGAGCTGTAGTTGACCCCGAGCGGACGTTCAAGGTTGGAAAACGAGGATGAAACTGGCGTCCGCATTGTGGATAATGCGGTCGATTTCGCGCCTCCCAGACCAAGGTTTAATAAGGAAGAGCTTGGATTTCAAAGGCCGTTTTTAGGGTCGAACTGATCGGTATGTTGATTTCCGACGGCCCCGGATTGAACCACTTGTCATAGATTTGTTGTATTTCGCCTGAATGCATCAGATCCGCTAGCGCGGTGTTACCAATTAGCCGCATGGCAGAGTCATCGCGCCGGACCATGATGCTATACGGATCGTTAGACAGGAAACGTCCCACAACCTTATAACCTTCCTGGTTTCCGGATTTGGTAATCCAACCATGAAGCAGCACGTCATCCGTAGCGTAGGCTTCTACCCGGTCGGCTTCGAGCGCGCGCCAACCACCGTCATGATCCATGACGATTTCATATCTGATGTCCAGACCCTTCTCTTTTGACAATCGTTTGACGGTTTCTTCGTTGGTGGTGCCCTGCAGCAGCGCGATGCCCTTGCCTTCCAGATCCTCGATCTCCTTGATGCCGGAGCCTCTTTTTACTGCCAGCTTGGTACCGGTAAAAAATGTGATGGCCAGAAAATCGATCTGTTTTGCGCGCGTCCAGGTGGCGGTTGTAGATCCGCATTCGATGTCGATCGTGCCGTTTTTCAAGAGCGGGATACGGTCGTCAGGCGTCACCCGCATCAGCTTGACATTGAGGTCGGGCAGATTGAGGGTTTCTCCGATCCTGTCGATGATCTTGTAACACAGGTCGATGGTGTACCCGATGGGTTCGCCATCCGGCCCCAGATAAGAGAACGGACCCGAAGCTTCCCGAAATCCCATGACAATGACACCTAATTCTTGAATCTTCTTGAGGGTGCCATAGCGCTCGCCAGCGAAGGCCGGCGGCACGACCATGATTGCGAATATCGCGGCGACGGCAATTCTCAGTATTCCGAACATATTTTCCCCCTTCTTCGTCCGCGTTTATCGGCCTGCCTGCTAATCCGATGTCGCTCCCATTTCGCTGCCGGCCCTATCAATTGCAGGGCGCAATCGTCAGGGTGGGTGGAAGTAGGACTTCCCCATCTCCGCAGGCTTGGTTCAGTTGCGCCTCGGTAAGGTTCCGGCTTTTTCTCAGATCGGCCCCACCGAGATTGGCGTTTTCAAGATCCGCCCCCTTAAAATTAGCGCCGACAAAGTTTGCACCACGGAGATCGGCGCCAATTAGCCTGGCTTCATTGAGGTTTGCTTGGCCAAAATCGGCCCGCTGGAGCTTGGCATTTCTGAGATCGACATTGTGGAGTTTGGCGACCCGCAAGTCAGAGTCGCGAAGGTCGGCGCCTGGAAGACGCGCTCCGCGGAGATCTGCGCCGCGAAGTAGAGCGTGGCGCAGATCGACGCCTTGCAAACCCGCATTCCGAAGATCGGCGTCGCGGAGATCAGCGTCCCGAAGGACCGCGCCACCAAGCCGAGCTTCCTGGAGGGAAGCGCTCCGAAGGTCAACACTGCGGAGATTTGCATCCTTCAGGATAGCCCTGCGCAGGTCGGCGCCA
>CAJXFT010000199.1 GCA_913053235.1 uncultured Alphaproteobacteria bacterium | reverse complement strand
TCGATCATCGGCTCGACCGAGCCGCAACTGTGATAGAGCAGCTTCACATCGGCGCGCGCTTTCACCGCCGCGATCATCTTGCGATGGTACGGCTTGACCATTTCGCGGTACTTCTCCGGATTGAACAGGGGCGCCTGCTGGGACGCCAAATCGTCGCCGAAAAACAGGATATCGACATTGCCATCGGCGGCGTCGAGGGCGTTCTCGGCGACCCGGATCCAATGCGCGGAGATGCGCTCCATCAGGCCTTCGACGAAATCCTTGCTCTTGTACAAATCCTTCAGCCAGTCGCCGAAGCCGCGCAGGAACTGGCACTGGTGGACGAGGCCGTTGGGCATGTTGAGGATGATGGCGTAATCGCCCTCCTCGCGGAGCGCCGCCGCGCGCTCCTTGAGGCCGCGGTAATAGCCGGGATTGTCCGGGTCCGGCCAATTGCAGCGCGACAGATCCTCCGGCTTGGGCTTCTTGATGTTGTAGAACGGGCCATCGACAAAGAGGAAATGTCCGTCCTCGGCCTGTTTCCAGGTGGTGCCCCATTCGTCGAGATAGCTGTGATCGTCCAATTCCTTCTGGTCGCCCTCGTAAACGCCGAGCGCGAGATAGCGGGTGTCGACTTCGAAGCGCCTGAGTATGGCGGGGTCGGGCACGGCCAGGCGCTTGAGCTTGGCCAGCATGACCGTCTCATGGTCCATGCCCAGCTCGCGCTTGAGGTCGTCATAGGCGGTGTAATAGATCGTCGACACGATGGTGCTGCCGAAATCTATCGGAACGCGGTCGGTGTCGTGAAAATTGAGCGCGGCGAGGACCCGCTCCCTTGGGCTCATGCCTGCCATGTCGGTCTCCTTTTTAAATGATCTCGGCGCCGGGCGTTGGCTCGGCGCCTTGGGCGCGCGGCGCGCGGTTTTTCAGCACGCCTGAATCGCGGATGATATCGTTGACCAATTCCTCCTGGCGGTAGGCCATGACGTGAACGCCGCGCACCCCTTCGATCTCGCTAATCTCCTGGATCAGCTCGACACAGAGGCGCTTGCCCTCCTGCCTCTGGTCGGCGGCGCCCTCGAGGCGCTGGATGACGCTATCGGGAATATGAACGCCCGGCACATTGGAGCGCATCCAGCGCGCCGCCCGGGCCGAAGCCAGGGGGCCGACGCCGACGAGAATGAAACAGGCCTTGTGCAGGCCGCCATCGCGGATTTCGGACATGAAGGCGCGAAGCCGCGCGACGTCGAAACAATATTGGGTTTGCACGAACTGGGCGCCGGCGGCGATTTTCTTGGCCAGGCGGCGCGGGCGCCAATCGAAGGGCGGCGCGAAGGGGTTCGCCGCGGCGCCGAGAAAGAGACGCGGCGGCGATTCGATGACGCGTCCCGAAAGAAAGCGGCCCTCGTCGCGCATGGCGCGGATGGTGTCGAGAAGGGTGATTGAATCGAGATCGAATACCGGCTTGGCGCCGGGCTGATCGCCGGCCTCGACGCCGTCGCCGGTGAGGCAGAGAACATTGTGCACGCCGAGCGCCGCCGCTCCCAATACGTCGCCCTGAATGGCGATGCGGTTGCGGTCGCGGCAGGATATTTGCATCACCGCCGAATAGCCCGCCGCCTTGAGGAGGGCGCAAATGCCGAGCGACGACATATGGCAGTTGGCGCCCGACGCGTCCGTGGCGTTGATGGCGTCGCAGACTTCCGAAAGCACCAGGGCGCGCTGGTATATCTCTTCCGGGTCGGCGCTGTCGGGCGGGTTCAATTCGGCCGTCACCGCGAAGCGGCCCGAGCGCAGAACCCGCTCCAGCCGCCCGCCCGACACATGGCCCGGCAAAGGCGGATAGGAATCGCCGAATTCAATCCGATGAACGCTCATGGCGGCGCGCTCCCCAGCCGGGCGCGCTCCACCATGCGCCGCAGCCAGGCGGAACTTCCCTTGAGGCGGTGATCGAGCGGTGCCTGAAGCTCGCCGATGCGGCCGCCGTGGCGCATCCGCCCGGCGCCCTCCCAGGCTTCCAGCCAAACGCATCTCAGCGCCGCCTCGATCTCGCAATTGCCGTTCGCCCGCACACCGCCGCAAGGGCCGTTGCGTAAGCCTTTGGGGCAGTTCATCGGGCATGTCATGCCAGTCGCGGCGAGCACGCAGCGGCCGCACATATTGCAATCGAAGAGCGCGCCCTTGGTCCAGGATTCAAGCACCGCGGCGGGGCGCTCAAGCCGCTCCAGGCCGGCCTTCACCAGCAACGGCGCCAGCGCGAGAGCCAATCTGTCGCACACCAAATAGAGCCGCTCAAAAGGCCCGGCATGACGTGTGGCCAAGCGCCGTAAGGCCCGCACCGGCCGCCTCAAGCGCTCTTGGCGGCGAGGAAATCGCGATAATCGCCATATCCGGTCAGCCGCAATTCATATTCCAGACCGAGCGTTTTCGCCGCGGCCCGCGCCTTGTCCTGCAATTCCAAATCCTCGCGCTGGGCGAGATAGACCAGCTTGTCGTAATGGCCGAAATAGGTTCGGCGCAATTTGGGGAAGCGGTCGAGGCCGAGGCCGGCCAGGATCAGCCGGTCGAAATGGCGGACCAGGAAATCGGTCAAAAAGAAGCAGCCCGGCTGGTCGCGCATCAGCGCCGCGAAATTGCCGCCGCCGGCGAATATTTCGTAACAATGGGCGCCGCCGATTCCCTCGACCCCCTCCTCTTCCAAAACGGCGGCCAATTTTCCGCCGGTGCCGCAATCGCTGAACAGCACCAGAATCTTGTCCGCCTTGCCGCGCCCGGCGTGAATTTTGGCGCGCACCGCCTCGGGAATTTTTTCCGGCGTGTTGTGGATATGCGCCGGCAGGCAGGTGATGCGCATATGCGACCAGCCTTGATCGCGCACCAGGGCGGTCATTTCACGCGCCATCGAGCCACAGCATATCAACAGGATGGAGGGCAGCCGCGCCATTTCCAGGACCCGCCGTCAGCCACCCCTACTGCACGAATCCGCGCGCCAGACCGACGGCGGTCGGCGCATCGACGCCGTAACCGTCGGCGCCGATCTTGGCGGCGAAATCGTCCGTCACCGGCGGTCCGCCGACCAGGATGCGGACATTGAGATTGCTGGTCTCATTGGCCGCCGAGACGACGCCGACGGCTCTCTCCATCGCCGCCATCGAGGTCGTCAGAAGCGCCGACAAAGCGACGATGTCGGCGTTGTTCTCGAGCGCCGCATCGACAAATTTCTGCGGCTCGACATCGGTGCCGAGATCGACGATGCGAAATCCGGCGCCCTCGAGAACCATGCTGACCAGATTCTTGCCGATATCGTGCAAATCGCCCTTTACGGTGCCGATCACCACCGTGCCGATGGGTTTCATGCCGGTTTCGGCGAGAATGGGCCGCAAAATATCGAGGCCGGCCTTCACCGTATCGGCCGCCATCAGCATTTCCGGCACGAACAGCGTGCCCTCGCTGAATTGCGCCCCCACGGTATCGAGCGCGGCCACGAGCCCGTCATCGAGTATCGCCTGGGGAGCGGTGCCGGCGGCCAATTCAGCCGTCACCAACCCGGCAATTTCGTCATCGTCATAGTCCAAAACGGCTTCGTATATCTTATCGACCGGCATCGCCCTCAATCCTCTCATACATTTTTATGGCTCCCACTGCGCCACGCGGCAAATTTATTCTAAACGCATGGTAAGACATTGATCTCCATCAATAAGCAACATCTAAGACCGCATGGCGTCAACCCTTCAAGAGCGTTTCCTTTTGGCGCCGAGCGAGCGCCCCTTGACCGGCGCCGCGTTGCCGAAGCGGGCGCGCAAGCGATCGACGGTTTTTTCGAGCACCGCGGCGCGCTCGTCATCGGCGCCGAACAGATCGGCCTGAGACTGGGTGTCGGCATTGTCGAGCCCGCTCAGGCCGACGCCGATGAGCCGGTAGAGGCGGCCATCGGCTTCCTTTTCGAGCAGCGGCAAGACGGCCTGGAACAGCACTTCGGCGAGCTGCGTCGGCGCCGCCAGGGTGCGCGAGCGGGTGAGAATCCTGAAATCCGCCGTGCGCAGCTTGAGCGTCGCCGTGCGCCCGACCAGTTCGCTCTTGCGCATGCGCCGGGCGACGCGTTCGCATTGCCGCCATAATTTCGCCTCGAGCTCTTGGAAGGCGCGGATATCCTCGCCAAAGGTGATCTCGGAGGAGACGCTTTTGGCCGCCCGGCCGGGCTTGACGGGGCGCCCGTCCTGGCCTTGCGAAAAGCGCGCGAGGCGCCTTCCGATGGCGCCGTAGCGGCGCACCAGCTCGGCCTCCGGATATTGCCTGAGCTCGCCGATGCGGCGGATGCCGTCGCGCGCCAGGCGCCGTTGCAGCGCCGCGCCGACCCCCCATAACAGGCCGACCGGTTTGTCGGTGAGAAAATCACACGCCTCGGCGCGGCCGATGACGGAGAAACCGCGCGGCTTGTCGAGATCGGAGGCGATCTTTGCGAGGAACTTGTTGTAGCTGAGGCCGACCGAAACGGTGACGCCGATACGCTCTTCGATCTCGCGCGCCAGCCCGGCCAGGCTGCGCGCCGGCGAGCCGCCATGCACGCCTTCGGTGCCGGAAAGGTCGAGAAATGCCTCGTCGATCGAAAGCGGCTCGACGAGCGGCGTGCGCGCCACCATCATCTCGCGCACTTCGCGGCCGACGCGGCTATATTTTTCAATATCCGGGGGTATGACGACGGCGTGCGGGCAGGCTTCGAGCGCCTTGAACATCGGCATCGCCGAGCGGATGCCGTAGCGGCGCGCAATATAGCAGGCGGCGCTGACGACGCCGCGCTTGCCGCCGCCGACCAGCACCGGCTTGTCGGCAAGCGCCGGATCGTCGCGTTTTTCGATTGCGGCGTAAAATGCGTCGCAATCGACATGGGCGATGGCAAGAGCGCCCAGCTCACCATGCCCGAGGATACGCCGTGAGCGGCAGGCCGGGCAGGAATCAAGCGCCCCGGCGCCATCGCCCTCCCAGCCGCAGTCCCGGCACAGCGCCGAAGGAGCGGCCGGCATTTCAACTGCCCGGATGATTTTGTGGCCGAAGGGCGCGCATTATGCTGTAGTTATAGCAGATCGGAGCGCCCCCCGGACATGCCCGCCACGGCATGGCGGCGCGCACTTGCCGGTCGCGGAGTTGATGATGTCGGAAATAAGCCCGGTTGATGCCCAGTTCGGCGCCCTTCGGCAAAACATGGTCGGCCAAGTCGCCAGCCATGCCAGCCTGGTCGCCGACAAGACGGGCAAGGACGTGCTCGGCGAAGCGGTGATGTCGGCGCTCGGGCGCGTGCCCAGGCATGATTTCGTGCCGGTCGAAATGAAGCTCTATGCCTATCTCGATTCGCCGCTTCCCATCGGCCATGGCAAAACCATCTCGCAACCCTTCATCGTCGGCTTGATGACCGATCTGTTGGAGTTGACGAGCACGCACAGGGTGTTGGAGATCGGCACCGGGCTCGGCTATCAGGCCGCCGTGTTGGCCGAACTCGCCTATCAGGTCTACACCGTCGAGATCGTCGAGGAGCTCGCCGCCGAAGGCGAACGGCGGCTCGCTTCCAGCGGTTACGGCAATATCCATTTCCGCGTCGGTGACGGCAGTCAGGGCTGGCCGGAGCACGCGCCGTTCGACCGCATCATCGCCACCGCCGCGCCCGATCTGATGCCGCCGGCCCTGTTGGAGCAGCTCAAGGCCGGCGGGCGCATGATCATTCCCGCCGGCCTCGAGGACGATCAGCAGCTCTTGCTGGTCGAGAAAAGCAGCGACGGCCGGATTTCGACGCGCGAAATCCTGCCCGTGCGCTTCTCGACCCTGACCACGCCATCCTAGCGCCCCTGCCCGCCAATTCACCAGCGACTGAAACGAGCGGGGAAAACATGGCCGAACGGCGTTTGAAATTCTGGGGTTGGGGCCATGAGGACCAGACCCTGTCCGAAGCCGAGGCGCGCCAAATCGCCGAGCGCATCGGCGGGTTGACCGGCATATCACCGCAGGGTTACATCGCGCCGCCCGCATTGGCGGAGATCAGCCTCGCCGCGCCGCGCCTGAAAGCGCCGCCGGCGCTCGGCGCCATCTGCTCGACCGACGCCTACGACCGCGCCGCCCACACTTACGGCAAATCCTATCCCGATTACGTGCGCGCCTATGGCCGCGATTACAGCGGTGCGCCCGACATCGTCGCCTTTCCGGAGAGCGAGAACGACATCGCCGCCTTGCTCGACTGGGCCGACGGCGCCGGCGCCGCGGTGATCCCCTTCGGCTGCGGATCGAGCGTCGTCGGCGGCATCGAGCCGGTCGTGGGTGACGCTTTCAAGGCGGTGCTGACCATCGACATGCGGCGCATGGCGAAGGTGCTGGAAATCGACCCGGTGGCGCGCACGGCGCGCATCCAGGCCGGCGTGCTGGGGCCGGATTTGGAACGCCAATTGAAGCCTTCCGGCCTGACGCTCAGGCATTTCCCGCAATCCTTCCAATTCTCCACCCTCGGCGGCTGGATCGCGACGCGCTCGGGCGGCCATTTCGCCACCCTGCATACGCATATCGACGAGCTCGTCGAATCGATGCGCAGCGTCACGCCAAAGGGCGCCATTGAAAGCCGCCGCCTGCCGGGCTCCGGCGCCGGGCCGAGCCCGGACCGCCTGATGATCGGCTCGGAAGGCGCGCTCGGCATCATCACCGAGGCGTGGATGCGGCTCAGGAAAAAACCCACCTTCCGCGCCTCGGCGGCGGTCCGCTT
>CAJXFT010000198.1 GCA_913053235.1 uncultured Alphaproteobacteria bacterium | reverse complement strand
CCCGCTCTCGGTTCTCGCCTGGGACGGCAGCAACGGCGAACAGGGTAGCAAACATACGCTCACGACCTGGTATTGGCTGCGCCTCGGCGCGCCGGGCGGCGGCTCGTCCTATCTCGCCGCCGTGCTGGTGGCGCTCGCCGTCGGCGCGCTCGAACTGTGGTGGCTTTACAATGTCCGGCGCCGGCGTATTGCCGAGCAAACCTGATCGGGAGCCGCAGATGGAAGGCGAGACATCGAACAAAGGCAGCATCATCAAGCTGATGGGCGTCGTGCTTATCATTCTCGGTGCGCTCGACGGCATGCTGTCGTGGCGCGCCGGCGTCGCGCTCAGCAATGTCTATATCTTTCTGCTGCTCGGCGGCGTGCTGCTGTTCATCGTCGGCGTGCTGCGGCGCGGTGGCGCCGCGAAGGCAATCGAATCTTCCGAAGACTGACGGCGCCGAATGGCGTTTTTCCAATATCGCAATCGATGAATAACGCTATGATGCGGTTTCACGGAGGGGGAGACCGTGGCGGTTTATTCGTTGCAGCATTTATGTCTGGCGGTGCCCGACCCGGCGCTCGGCGCGGGATTCTACGAGGATTTCGGGCTCGAAGCCGAGGATCGCGGAGGCAGCATGGCGCTCTGCTGCGCCGGGCGCGATCAGGACCAGATCGTTCTCGTCGAAGGCGCGCGGCGGCAATTGCATCATATTTGCCTGGGCACCGACGAAGCCGGGTATGAGGCGCTGAAATCGGCGCTCGCGGCAAATGCCACGGAATTGCTCGACCCGCCCAAACAGGCGCCGGGCGACGGCCTGTGGCTGCGCGACCCGGAAGGCGTGCTTATTAATCTGCGCACTGCTGAGGCGGCGCCCTGGGCCGGCGCGCCGGAATGGCGCATCAACTCGCCGGGCCATGTTTCGCGCATCGGGGCGCGCGGATTTCCGCCGCGCGATACGGTGGTCAAGCCGCGCCGCCTCGGCCACATGCTCAGCTTCACCACCGATATCGACAATAAGATTGATTTCTACACCCGCGTGCTCGGCATGCGTTTGAGCGACCGCGCGCAAGACATGGTGGCGTTTCTGCATTGTCCGGGCGGCAGCGATCACCATGTTCTGGCCTTTCTGGCGGGCCAGCGGCCGGGCTTCCATCATGCCAGTTTCGAGGTCGCCAGCGTCGATGAAGTCGGCCTCGGCGGCTGCCAAATGGTGGCCAAGGGCCATCGCAACGGTTGGGGGCTGGGCCGCCATGTGATCGGCTCCAACTTCTTTCACTATATCCGCGACCCGTGGAACGGGCTGGCCGAGTATTTTTGCGATATCGACTATATCCCCGCCGACATGGCGTGGCAGCCCCAGAACTGGCCGCTCGAAGATTCGCTTTATGTGTGGGGGCCGGACATGCCGGAGGATTTCCCAATAAATTTCGAAGACCCCGGATAGAGGTCCGGCCCGGATGACCATCCGCAAGGAGAAGATAATGGCCAAAATCGAACGCGTCCTCACTGAGCATGTCACGGAGCCGGAACCTGGTCTCTGGTCCAACTGCATGCGCTGCGGCGATCAATTGTTCATTTCCGGCTTCGTCGCCCTGTCCAATAGCGGCGAAGTGCTGGGGATCAACGATCCCGGTGAACAGGCGCGCGTGATCTTCCGAAATATGCAGCATTATCTTGAAGCTGCCGGCGGCAAGATGAGCGATATCGCGCGCGTGCGGATTTATCTCACCGACATACGCCACCGCCCTGCCGTGCTCGAAGCAAGGCGGGAATTCTTCAGCGGCGATTTCCCCTGCTCGACCCTGATCGGCGTGAGCACCCTGGTGGACCCCGCCTATTTGGTGGAAATCGACGCCGACGCGATTATCGGCGCCGGCCCGGATCCGGCCTAATCCGCCGCTTCCGCGCCGGCCTGCGCGTCGAGGGCGCGGAGGATCACTTCCGGGGTCACCGGAATGTCGCTGATGTCGAGATCGAGGGCGTTGTTGATGGCGTTGACGATGGCCGGGATGGGGCTGTTCGCCACCATCTCGCCGACGCCCTTGGCGCCGTAGGGTCCGCTCGGGCTGGGGAACTCCAACAGCTCGCATTCGACCTCCGGCATTTCGGCGACGCCGGTCATGCCGTAATTGAGAAAATCGAGCGGCGCATGCTCGGTGCTCGGATAATAGGGCGCCGTGGTCTCGCACAGCGTATGGCCGATGCCCATCCAGGCGCCGCCGACGATCTGCCCCTTGACCAGTTCGGGATTGATCTGGCGGCCGATTTCATAGGCGCTTTTGAGGCTGAGCACCGCGACCTCGCCGGTCTCGGTATCGACCTCGACCTCGGCCACGGTGCAGGCATGCGCCTGGGTCGAATGCGGATCGCTCTCTCCGGTCTCCGGGTCCTGCGGGCTTTTCGGCACCAGATACATGCTGCGCCCGGCGATCGTCTTGCCGAACTGGAACGTCGCCGCCAGGACGGTATCCATAACCGACACTGATTTCTCGGCCACGCCCTTGACGTGAATGTTTCCCTTGCCGTCGGTATCCAGATCCGCGGCGCTCACTTCGAGCATTTCGGCCGCCACTTCGAGCATCGCGGCGCGCGCCTCCCTGGCCGCCGCGAGCACGGCGTTGCCGGCGCGGTGGGTGGTGCGGCTGGCGCCGGTGCCGCTGCAATGCGGGCCGGTATCGGTATCGCCGGTATCGATGATCACGGTCTCCAGCGGCACACCGATTGCTTCCGCCGCGATTTGCGCCATCACCGTTTTCAGCCCCTGGCCGACATCGACGCTGGCCAGCGCGACGGTGAAATTGCCCGACGAGGTGGCGTGCACCAGCGCCCCGGTCGGGTCGCCGCCGAGATGCATGCCGATGGGATAGCTTACCGCCGCCATCCCGGTGCCGCGTTTTTTCGCCATCTCAGCCCCCCGCTATTCTTGGCGCAGACAATGGTCTTTTTGCCGATGACATCTGGCGGTATTCCTCGGGCAAATCCTTGGCCGTCAGGCGCGCCGCCGCCTGGATGGTTTCGACCAGCGCGGCGTCCCACACCTCGCGCCGGTGCGCTTTCATGTCGCCGTTGCGAAAGGCGTTCTTGAGGCGGAACTGCCACGGGTCCATATGAATCGCCTTGGCCACCCGGTCCATCTGCATTTCGATGGCGAAGGAGGCCGGCATGACGCCGAAGCCGCGCATCGCCGCCGATGGCGTGCGGTTGGTAAAGACGCAATAGACGTCGGCCCATACGTTCGGCACGGTGTAGGGCCCCGGCATGTGCGAGGCATGCTTGAAGGCGCCGTAAATGCTGTTGCGCAAATATGCGCCGATATCCTGATGGGTGATCACATGGCGCGCGGTGATGCGCCCGTCGCGCATCACGCCGTCCTTGATCGACACCCGCCAGGCGGCGCGCGTCGAGGAGACCGTCATCTCATCTTCGCGGGTGAAGCGGTATTTGACCGGGCGCTTCGATTTCATCGCCGCCAGCAGCGCCATCGGCTCGATCGCCATATCGACCTTGCCGCCGAAGCCGCCGCCGGCGGTGCCGCCGACGAGACGAAGCCGGGCCACCGGCAGGCCGGCAATCTCGGCGGCGCTGTTGCGCGTGGTCGAAAGCGCCTGGCTGTTGGTATAGATCGTATAACGCCCGTCGCTGCCGGGCACCGCGACGCAGCCGGCGGTCTCGATCGGCGCCTGCTCGATGGGCCGCGTGCGGTAGACATGTTCGACCAGGTGATCGGCCTCGGCAAAGCCCTTCTCGACATCGCCGAAACGAATTTGCGCCGCTTTGTGATCATCGGGAAAAACATAGTGATTGCCGGGCCAGCAATCGAACAGCTCGGGCGCGCCCGGCGCCAGCGCCTCGTCGACATCGAAAACGCTCGGCAGTTTTTCGTATGTTACCTTGATCTTGGCCGCCGCGTCCTCGGCCTGGCTTAAGGTCTCCGCCGCCACCGCCGCGATCGGCTCGCCCTTCCAGCGTATCTTGTCGACGGCGAGGATGGGCTCGGCACCGGGCGCGGCGCCTATCGCCTCGAAATGGCTCCATACTTTGGTCGCCGGCACGTCGCGGTAGGTCAGCACGGCGACCACGCCGTCGGACTGCTCGGCCTTTGACGTATCGATATTCAAGATGCGGGCGTGCGCCACCGGGCTGCGGTGAATTTTCAGGTGCAGCATGCGCGGCACCTTGACGTCCTCGTAATAGAGCGTCTGGCCTTTCACATGGCTGTCCAATTCGCGCTGCTTAATCGGCTGCCCGACCGCATGGCCGCCGCCGCCGATCCCGTCCATTTCAGCCTTGGCTTTCATGCGCCGTCTCCTTTCGCCAGCTTGCGCGCCGCGCTCGCCACCGCCTCGACGATCGGCAGATAGCCGGTGCAGCGGCACATATTACCCGAGATCGCCTCCATGATCTCGTCGCGGCTGGGCGCCGGGTTTTCGTCGAGCAGCGCCTGCGCGCTGACGATCATGCCGGAAGTGCAAAAGCCGCATTGCGCCGCCGAATGTTCGACGAAACTCTGCTGGATAACGCTGGTGCTGTTGCGCGCGTTAAGCCCTTCCAGGGTGGTGACCTCGGCGCCCTGCAGGCCGCCCGCCGGCAACAGGCAGGCAATGCGCAATTCGCCGTCGACCAGCACCGAGCACGCACCGCAGCTCCCCTGCGTGCAGCCGTCCTTGACCGAATTATAGTCGAGCGCCTCGCGCAGCACCTGTTGCAGCGTTGTCAAACCATCGGCGGCGATATTTTCGCCGCGCCCGTTGACGGTGAGAGATACCCGTTTGGCGGTCATGGCGCTTCGCCTTCGCCCGCTTGCTCCAGCGCCCGGGCGACATAGACGCCGACCATGCGCCGGCGATACCAGGCGCTGGCGACGGGGTCGTCGGCCGGCGCGCATGCCGCTTTGGCTGCCGCCGCCGCCGCTTCGATGGCCGGCGCTTCAAGCTTCTCACCGATGAGCAATTGTTCCGCCGCTTCGGCGCGGAGCGGGGTTTCGCCGGCGCCGCCCAGCGCGATGCGCGCCGCCGCCACCTTGCCGCCCGTTTCCAGTTCGATGCGAACCGCCACCGTGATCACGGTCGGGCCGGCGAAGCGCTGGCGCGCGCATTTGACGAATACCAGTCGGCCCTGGGGGTGCGGGCATTCGATATGGGTGAGCAGCCCCGCGGCAATGGCGCCCGAGGTATAGAATTCCGCCAGGGCGACCTCTCGCGACCCATCCGGCCCCGTGAAGACCGGCACCGCATCCATCGCCAACAGCATGGCGGCGACCGTGCCGTAAGGCTGGCGGGCGAAGATATTGCCGCCGACGGTGGCCATGTTCCTGAGCGCCGGCCCGCCGACGCGGCGCGCCGCCTGGCATAAGGCGGCGGGCATATCGGAGGCCGCCAGATTGCGCATCGTCACGCCGGCGCCGATGTTAAGAACGCCGTTGTCGGCTTCGAGCCTATCCAGGCCGAGGCGCTGAATGCCCATCACATAGGCGCTGTTGGGCACCGACACCAGGCGCGGCCCGGCGCATTCGATACAGGCGATGCCGCGGCCGCGCCTGCCACGGCAGGTGCCGCAGCGCATGGCGCTGGTGCCGCCCGCCATAATGGCGAGAGAACGGCCATGCGCAGCCATCATTTCGCCCGCCTCAGCGAGCGTATCGGGGAGTAAATACTCCGCCATCCCGGCCTTCCACTCCTAAACCCAGCGTCTAGTCGGTAAATCTACACCGGCGCCGTGTATGGTGTCTTGACCTAAATCATGCGAGTGCCTCGGCGATGGCGGCTTCGACCGGCGTTTCCCGAAACCCCGGCAGGGCGGCGGCGAGCTTGGCGCCGTCGATGGCGTGCGGCCGGCGCCACAGATAGGACATCTCGGCGACTTCGCGCATTTGCGGCAGCGCGACGCCGAGCAGCCGCATCATCGGCCAGGACAGGCCCCTGACCTTCAAGCGCCGCCCGGCCGCGCCGGCCATGGCGTCGATCAGCATGCGCCCGGTCAGCGCATAACCGGGAAAGCCGAATTCCTCGAAGGCGGCAAAGCCGGCGCGCTTGTCGGCCAGCAGCGCAATGGCGCGCGCCATATCGGGCAAATAGGTCCAGGCGTGCAGGCGGTCGAGCGGGCCGGGATACATCACCCGCCCGGCGCTGACATCCGCGGCGATATGGCTGTCGAACCAATTGCCCGTCCTTTGCCGTTCGATGAAATCGCCGGCGCGGAGAATGATCGTGCGCACGCCCTGCGCACTGGCTTGCTCATAGGCGCGCTCCATCTCGGCGCGCAGACGCCCCTTGCGGGTCGTCGGCGCGGCCGGCGTATCCTCGGCGAGGCGGGCCGGCATGGCGGCGCCGTAATGATAGACATTGCCCGGGATCATCACCGTCGCGCCGGATGATTTGGCGGCGGCGATGACGTTCGCCGTCAGGCGCGGCAGCTCGTGCCGCCAGCGCGTATAGGGCGGGTTGAGCGCATTGACGATGACCTCGCGGCCCGCGGCGGCCGAGTTCAGCGCCGCCGCGTCGAAGGCATCGCCGGTGACCCACTCGCCCGCCCCTAACGTCCGCGGCCGCGAGCGGCCAAAACAACGCAGCTGCCAGCCGGCGGCGGCAAAGGCATCGGCGGCGGCGCGCCCGAAACGTCCGTTGGCGCCGAGAATTACGGTCTTGCGCGGCATTTCACTCTCCTTGCTGAATTCGATGAGCCCGGTAGGTCAAATTTAGCCGACATTTCCCAGATAACCTTCAGTTCGGAGCAGATTGTAGATCATCACTACCA
>CAJXFT010000197.1 GCA_913053235.1 uncultured Alphaproteobacteria bacterium | reverse complement strand
AACAAAAAGCGCGCCCGAATGCCCCCGGGTATTGCGAGCGCGCTCCGCGCGCTTGGTTCCCCCCTTCTTCCCAACCCTTCTTCCCCACTGGGGAAGAAGGGCTTATTCGTGGGTGTCTTAGTTCAGCAGGTCGCTGATCTTGGTCCCGCACCAGCCGGCTTCGCGGCGGCTCCAATAGCTGTCGAACAGGCGTGAGGTGAGAATGCCCGGCGCGCCGTTGCCGAGCGGCTTGTCGTCGACGGCGGTGATCGGCATTACGCCGCCGGCGGTCGAGGTGGCGAAGGCCTCGTCGGCTTCCCTCAGCTCGTCGGGGTGGACCTTGCGCAATTCGAACGGAATGCCTTCCATGCCGCAGAGCTCGATCACCGATTGGCGCGACATGCCCAAGAGGCAGTTGGCGTCCGGCGTCGCGCATTTGCCGTCCTTGACGACCCAGATATTGAAACCCGGGCCCTCGGCCAGATTGCCGTCGGCGGCCAACAGCGCGGCGTCGTCGCGGTTCGCCTCATAGGCCTGGTATTGCGCCTGAATCAGGTCGCCCCAATGGAAGTTCTTGTAGCGCGCATCGACCGCCTTCGACGAGATGCGCTCGACATCGGCCATGTGGATGTTGATCCCGGCCTTGCTCTTCTCCTCGCCCCACAGCCACACATAGGGGACGACATAGGCGGCGAACTGGTTTTCGCAGAGACGCGGGTCGCGCGAGCCCTCGGCATAGAGGCCGCGCGTGACATGCATATGGATGAAGCTGGCATCCTCGCATTCGGCGCGCACCGTGCATTCGGCCAATATCGCCGCCGTCTCGGCGTCGGAATAGGGGTTCTTCAGCCTGAACCCGTCGCATGACGTGGCGAAGCGCTCGAGATGCTGGTCGAGCTTGAAGATATAGCCCTGCCATGACGAGGTGACGTCATAGACCACGTCCGAGTGCAGGAACCCGGTGTCGAAAATCGAAATCTTGGCCTCGTCGAGCTCAACGAACTCGCCGTTGATATGAACGCAACCGGCTGACATATAGTCCTCCCTTGGCGAGTTGGGAGCGGCGCTTGGCCGCGCCGCCCGGCTCGCTGTGTGTTTTGCAATGGTCTAATATTCAGACCTATGCATCCGGCTTGTCAAGCCTGAGCGCCAGCGAGAGGGCGTGCGCATCGAGGCCCTCGGCCTCGGCCAAGATGCGCGCGGCGGGGCCGATCGCGGCCAGGCCGGCGCCGTCGCAGGCGGCGAAGCTGGTGCGCTTCAAGAAATCATAAACCGAAAGGCCGGAGGAAAAGCGCGCGCTGCCCGAGGTCGGCAGCACATGGTTGGGCCCGGCGACGTAATCGCCGAGGGCTTCGGGCGTGTGGCGGCCGAGAAACACCGCACCGGCATGGTTGACGCGGTCGAACAGCGCTTGCGGCTCGGCCACGGCGAGCTCGAGATGCTCGGGCGCGATGCGGTCGATAAGGGCGGGCGCCTCGTCGAGATCGCCGATGACGATAATGGCGCCGTGCGCGCGCCAGCTCATCCCGGCGATGTCGCGGCGCGGCAGGGTTTCGAGCAGCCTCTCCACCGCCGCCGCCACGGCATCGGCAAAGCCGGCATCGTCGGTGATCAGAATCGCCTGGGCGGCGCTGTCGTGCTCGGCCTGCGACATCAGATCGGCGGCAACCCAGTCGGGTTCGTTGGCGCCGTCGGCGAGCACCAGGATTTCCGACGGGCCGGCGATCATGTCGATGCCGACAATGCCGAAAACCTGGCGCTTGGCTTCGGCCACCCATTCGTTGCCGGGGCCGACGATCTTGTCGACGGGGCGGATGCTGGCGCTGCCATGGGCCAGCGCCGCCACCGCCTGGGCGCCGCCGATACGGTAGATCTCGTCGAGGCCGGCGATCTCGGCCGCCGCCATCAGCGCCGGGTTGAGCGCACCGTTCGGTGTCGGCACGGTCATGACGATGCGCGCGACGCCGGCCACCCTGGCGGGAATGGCGTTCATCAGGACCGAGCTCGGATAGGCGGCGGTGCCGCCCGGAACGTAGAGGCCGGCCGCCGCCAGCGCATTCCAGCGCGCGCCCAGGCGGACGCCGGAAGCGTCGGTGTAATCGAGCCCCGCCGGCATTTGACGGCGGTGAAAATCCTCGATGCGGGCGGCGGCGAAGGCCAGCGCGGCGCGCGTCTCGGCCGGGCAGTCCGCCGCCGCGGCGGCGATCTCGTCCGGCTTCAGGCGCAGCCCCATAGCGTCGAGCTCGAGGCCGTCGAAGCGGGCGGTGTATTCGATCAGCGCCTGGTCGCCGCGGGCGCGCACGTCGGCGATGATCTCCGCCACCTGGGCCCCGTTGGCGCCCGGCCCGGCGCGCTTTTCCGCTACCAGCGCGGCGAAGGCGGCGGCGAAGCCGGGCTCGGCGCTATTCAGCCGCCGTGCCATCAGCCGAACCGTTGCCATTAACGGCTTCCCGGAAGCGCCCCACCCAGCCCTGCATTTCCTCGGCGCGGGTCTTCAGCGCCGCGCGGTTGACCACCAGGCGGGCCGAAACGTCGGCGATATGTTCGACCTCGACGAGATCGTTGGCCGCCAGCGTCGCCCCCGAATGCACCAGATCGACGACCCGGCGGCACAGACCCAGGCCAGGCGCCAGCTCCATGGCGCCGTTGAGCTTGATGCATTCGGCCTGGACGCCGCGCGCCGCGAAATGGCGCCGGGTGACGTGCGGATATTTGGTCGCCACGCGGACATGGCTCCAGCGCGACGGATCGTCCTCCGAGGCCAATTGGCTGGGCTCCGCCACCGCCATGCGGCAATGGCCGATATCGAGGTCGAGCGGCGCGTAAAGCTCGCGGTAATCGAACTCCATCAGCACGTCGGAGCCGGCGATGCCGAGCTGCGCCGCGCCGAAGGCGACGAAGGTGGCGACATCGAAGCTGCGCACGCGGATGATGGCGAGGCCGGCGACATTGGTGGCGAAGCGCAGCTTGCGGCTGTCGGCGGCGAAAAACGCCGCTTCCGGCTCGATCCCGGCAAGCGCCAGCAGCGGCGCCGCCTCCTTGAGGAGGCGCCCCTTGGGCAGCGCGAAAATAAGCTCGTCGGACATTGTGTTAAATCACCGATGACTGATACGGACGCGGATATACTGGGCTTGGCCCGGTTTGTCGCTATTTCTTTTCACGCCAGCTCGAAGAAGCGGCGCAGTTCCTGGTCGGTCACCCGGGCGCGGAATTCGCGCTCCTGGAAATCGCGCGTCGCGGCGTAGGTATCGACGAAACGATCGCCGAACAGCTCGCGCGCCGGCGCCGAGGCGCGGAACGCCTCGATGCCGGCGCGGAAGCTTTCGGGGAAGCGCTGGCCTTCGGGCACCTCCTGATCATAGACGTTGCCCAGCATCGGCGCGCTCGGCTCGAGCGCATGTTTGATGCCGTACAAGCCGGCGCCGAGCAGGCAGGCGAGGGCGAGATAGGGGTTGGCGTCGGCGCCCGGCGTGCGGCATTCGATGCGTTGGGATTTGGCGGAACCCCGGATGACGCGGAGCGCACAGGTGCGGTTTTCATAGCCCCAAGTGGCGGCGATCGGCGCGAATATATCGGGCACGAAGCGCTTGAAGCTGTTGACGTTGGGCCCCAGCATGATCAGCAATTCCGGCATCAGCGTCTGCATGCCGGCGAGGAAATGGCGCATCACATCGCTGACGCCGTCCTCGGCGCCGTCGTCGCGGAACACCGGCTTGCCGGCCAGATCCTTGAGCGAAATATGGATATGGCCGCTCTGGCCGTCGGCATCGTTGCTCCAGCGCGCCATGAAGGTAACCAGGCGGCCCATGCGCTGGGCCAGCGCCTTGGTGTAGGTCTTGAAGAGAACCGCATTGTCGCCCGCGCGCACGCCCCCAAGCGGTGCCATGCTGACCTCCATGAAGCCCGGCCCCATCTCCTCATGGGCGGTCTCCAGGGCGACGTCCATGACGTCGAAACAGTCGAGCAGCTCATTGTAGAACTCGGACCATACGGCCTGGCGCTGAATCACTTCATAGGTGACGAGCGGCGTCGCCAGGGTGAGATCGCGATAGTCTTTCTGATGCGCGCTCAGCGCCGTTTCCTCGAACATGGTGAATTCATATTCGAGCGCGTGATAGGGCTGGAAGCCCATATCGGCGGCCATTTTCGCGACCCTTCGATAGATTCCGCGCGGGCATATGTCCTCGAACTCGCCGGCGAACTCGGCGAGCAGGAGAAGGTTGCGCGCCGGCGTCTCCCAGGCGATTTCGCGGCATGTCTCGGGCAGCGCGCGGGCGAAGGTGTCGGCAAAACCGTCCGAGCCGTCGGCGATCACCGGCGCTTCCATGATGACGTCCTCGAAATCCAGCGCCAGCATCACCGGCGGATTGCCCCAGCCGCCTTCGAGCACCGAATCAAGCTTGTCGCGCGATATATATTTGCCGCGCAACAGGCCGTGCATGTCGCTGAGCGCGATGGTGACGTTTTTGGCATCGCGCTCTTCGACGATGCGGCGCAAATCTTCGGCGTCGCGAACTTCGCTGGGAATCATGGCTGCCTCATGTGGTTTGTCACGGCGTTGGGTGGTCGGGCGATGGATCGTCGGGCGTGGTGTCGAGGTCGCGCATATGGCCGCTCAATCGGTCGACCTCCAAAAAGACTTCACCGCCGCCCTGGAAGGAGAGGATGATACCGAAACGCTCCGACAGCGGCGCCGAGACGATCGAGACCAGGTGCAACAGGGCGTGCGGCGCGCGGCGGTCGAGGCGGCGATAGCGCACGGCGCTGACATGGTCGAAATGGAGGCCGCTGCGGATGCGCTCAATGGCGGCCTCGTCGGGCCGAGCCGCCGCCTCTGAAGCGACCGCTTCCGGAGCGGCCGCTCCCGCGGCTTCCCAGCGCGGGCGCACCAATATGGCGGCGAAGCGGCGCGCTTCGCGGTCGTAAGCCATTTCATTGAGGCAGCCGAAGACGCCTTTCAGGCAGGCGCCGAAGATGGCCAGGTCCTCATCGTCCTCGGCGCGCAATTTCAGGGCTTTGGCGGCGCTCATGAGGCGATGCGCTCGATATCGGCGCCGAGCGCCGCCAGTTTGGTCTCGATCCGCTCATAGCCGCGGTCGAGGTGATAGACGCGGCTGATGATCGTCTCGCCCTGGGCCGCCAGACCGGCCAGCACCAGGCAGGAAGAGGCGCGAAGATCGGTCGCCATGACCGGCGCGCCGTGCAGGCCTTCGACGCCGCGCACCAGGGCGCCGCTGGCGCTGACGGAGATGTCGGCGCCCATGCGGGTGAGTTCCGGGACATGCATGAAGCGGTTTTCGAACACCGTCTCGCTGATCAGCGAGGCGCCTTCGGCGAGCGCCATGAGCACCATGATCTGGGCCTGCAGGTCGGTGGGAAAGCCGGGATAGGGGTGGGTGGTCAAATTCACCGAAGCGAGCCGCCCGGCGGCCTTGACGGCGAGGCCGGCGGTGCTCTCCTCGACCGTCACCCCGGCCTGGCGCAGGCATTCGATGGGCATCTCCAGATGCGCCGCGCGGGCGCCCAGGAGATCGACCGCGCCGCCGGTGATGGCGGCGGCGATGGCGTAGGTGCCGGCCTCGATGCGGTCGGCCATGATGCGGTGGCGCGTACCGCTCAGGCGCGGCCGGCCGCGGATCGAAATGCGATCGCTGCCGGCGCCCTCGATGGCGGCGCCCATGGCGTTGAGACAATCGGCGAGATCGGCGATTTCGGGCTCGCGCGCGGCGTTGCTGAGCACGGTTTCGCCGTCCGCCAGGGCCGCCGCCATCATCAGATTTTCGGTCGCCCCGACCGACGGCGTGGCGAGATGGATTTCGCCGCCCTTGAGGCCGCCCGGCGCGCTGGCGCGGATATAGCCGTCTTCCAGCTCAATGCGCGCGCCGAGACGCTCGAGCCCGGCCAAATGCAGATCGACCGGCCGCGTGCCGATGGCGCAGCCGCCGGGCAGCGAGACGGTGGCTTCGCGGAAGCGCGCTACCAGCGGCCCGAGCACCAGAATCGAGGCGCGCATGCGGCGCACCAGGTCATAGGGTGCGACGGTGCTGGTGACGGCGGCGGCATTGAGGGTGAGGGTATGGCCGGCATTTTCCGCCACCTCGATGGTGACGCCGAGCTCGCCCAGCAGTTTGGCCAGCGTGTCGATATCGGCGAGGCGGGGCACGCGCGACAAGGTGAGCGGCTCGTCGCTCAGCAGCGCGGCGACCATCAGCGGCAGCGCGGCGTTCTTGGCGCCGGATATCTCGACTTCGCCGCGTAAGGGGCGGCCGCCGCGGATGCGAATCTTGTCCATACGTCGCTCTGGCCTTGCGGCTCCTGTTCAAATATCGGGCAACGGAGGTTGCCGGGCAACGGAGGTTGCGCAGCCAAGATATGTCAGGGAAATGTGGCGAACAAGCGGCGCCGGCGGCATCGCCGCCGTCAATCCTTATCACCGCCCTCGCCCGCCGGCATCTGCTTGCGCTGCCGCGATTTTCGTTTGCGCAGATTCTCACGCAGGGCCATGGCGAGCTGCTTTTGCCGCTCTCTTTGTTCGGCGGCGCGCGCCGGCGTCACCGCCGGGCGTTTCTTTGTTTGCCGTTTACCGTTCACCCATGCCTCTCCTCTATTGCGCCATTGGCGCCGGGGGCGCCGCGATTGTTGCCGCTCGCCGGCCAATATGCCATGTTTCGCGCCATTAATATGCCGCCGTAGCTCAGTGGTAGAGCGCGCCCTTGGTAAGGGCGAGGTCGGGTGTTCGATCCACCCCGGCGGCACCA
>CAJXFT010000196.1 GCA_913053235.1 uncultured Alphaproteobacteria bacterium | reverse complement strand
ATTTCATGCAGGAACTCAGAGGGGCGGGGTTGCTCGAATTTGTCTTCCGCTTCGTCGACGGCGCGCATTTTGGCGATTTGTGCGAGGCGGTGTCGCTCGGCGCGCCCGAGCGCCGCCGTTTTGCCTGTCTCGGACTGTTGGCGGTTGCGCAATCGCGGTTGCGCCACGATCCCGACAACAGCGACGACACGGCGCCCCCCATCCTCGATTTTATCGATGCCGCGGTGAATGAAAATTACGCCGCCTGATTGCGCCATATTTGTGAGGATTTTGCGCTATACTGTCGGCGCTATCGCAGCGGCTTGGCCAGCGCCAAATTGATGATCCAAAAATCTTTTAAACCGCAAACGCTCGCCCGCCGCCGACGCGGCCCGGCGCGCGGCGGCATTTATTCGGCTTTGCTCAAGGGCGGTATTGTCCTGGCGATTGCCGTCGCCATTCTGTATCTGCTCATCATGCCGTCGGGCCAGCAAACGGCACCTCCCGGCGGCCCGGCAAAGCAAACCGCAAAGCCCGAAAACGCCCCCGCCGCCCCCGCGGCCACCGCCACCAGCGTCGCCGGCACAGCGGATGAAGCGCCCGAATCCCTGCAGGAGGTGTCCGATCGAATCGACATTCTGTTCGCCGAAATTATCGGTAGCTTCGATCCCAACGATCCCGAATCGAAAGAATATCTGCAGCGTTTGATCACCGACGCGACGGCCGGCTATGTCGACGAGCAATTCCTTGTCGGCGAATTCTACCTGGCCGGTACGGGGGTCGCGAAAAACGAGGAATTGGCGGCGGAACTGGAGTTCAAATCGGCCGAGAAGAAGCTGGTCGACGCGCAATTGAGATTGGGCTCGCTCTATGCGCTGGGCCGCGGCGTGCCCGTCGATACGGCGCGCGCCCATATGTGGTGGACGCTGGCGGCGGAGGCCGGCGATGCCCTGGCCGAGCACTCGGCGCGGCTCTTGCATCCCATGATGACGCACACCGATTTCAGTGAGTCGGCGCGCGGGGCGCTGGAATTGAAACAATATTGGGATTCCTGGCAGCGTTTCGCAATCATCAACAATCCGCAGCTCAACGCCCAGCTCCTCGCCGCCGCGCGCGCCGGCAATGCGGTTCGTATCCGCCGCCTGCTTGACCAGGGTGCCGATCCCAATTTCGAAGACCGCAAAGGACGCGCCGCCCTACTGCTGAGCGCCAAGGGCGGGCACGGCGAATCGGCGCAGGCGCTGCTCGCGCGCGGCGCCGACGCCAACGCCACCGATGAGAACGGCAAATCCGTGCTCATGTATGCGGCCGAAAATGGCGACGGCAAACTGGTGAAGGCCCTGCTTCAACGCAAGGTCGATGTGAACGCGGCCAATAAATTCGGCGAGACGGCGCTGATCAATGCGGCGTGGCGGGGCAGAAAATCCGTCGCCAACACGCTGCTCGACCGCGGCGCCGAAATCGACCTGCCGGACTTGGAGGGCGGAACGGCGCTGATTTGGGCGGCGATCAACGGCCACACCGAGGTATTGGACCTCCTGGTCGAGCGCCACGCCGATATCAACTGGGTCGATAATTCGGGTTTGACGGCTCTCTCCCGTGCCGCCTGGAACGGCGAAAAAGAAGCGGTCGAATCTCTGCTCGAACATGGCGCCGATTCGCTGGTGCGCGACAAGGAAGGAATGACGGCGGCAATCAGGGCGGAATCCGAAGGCTATTCCGATATCGTTTCGCTGCTGTCGCGCAGCGCCCGCGGCGACGGCTAGAATTTTCTATCGTTGGTTACAATATCAACTAAATATTTGTAATTTAGGGCCTAAATCAGGGGCGAATCGGAGTTTTATGCGGAAGCCTGATGTTGACAAAATTCGCTTTTGCGCAATATATAACAAGTGAGTATGGGCGGTAATTCGGCGTGTTTCCGAACGCCGCCCGGAATGTGGGTTGGCAGCGATAAATGAGCAACGAAAAGACAAGGCGGGTGATCATCAAGCGCATGGCGGCGCTGGCGGCGATTGGTTATGTCGCGCCCAAGGTCGTCACGATCAGGGATGCCGCCGCCAAGAAGAAGAAAAAGGCACCGCCGAGCTCGCCCACCGTCTCGCCCTAGAGAAAATTCACCGCGAAGTAATTGCGACCCCTCGCCGCGTCATGTGCGATGTCGCGCCGCTTCTTGGCGCGTCATGGCTGTGGTTCATGCAGGAAGCGCAGGCGGTTGCCGGCGATGCGGGCGAAGCGCAGGGTTTGCTTGCGCCTGAGCGCCGCTTGCATGGCGCGAGGAGGCGCTTCGCGCAGGCATTCGGCGCCATGGCCGTCGGCCAGCATGATGCCGGCCTCCGGCGGCAGCTCGTCGAGCGGAAAATCCGCCGCCACGGCGAAATAGAAACGGTCGCAATGCGGCAGATAGTCCGGCCATTTCGAATCGCCGCGAAAATCGGCGAGGCCGCTTTTGATTTCGACGATGACAAACTCGCCGCGCCGGTCCAGGGCGAGAATATCGGCGCGGCGCCCGCCGGACAGCGGAAATTCGGCCAGCGCAACACAGTCCAGCGCCTGCATGAGACGGCAGACACCGCGCGCCAGACCGATGGCGCTTGTTTCCTCCCGCCACGGGCGGGTCGTGTCGAGCGCGAGTTCGCCCTGAGTGATCATCTCCCCGCACCTTCGAATTTATATCCGGCTTTCGACTTGGTTAATTATTTAGCAACGCAAGAATAGCCTTGTTGAAATAGCCCGGCTTGTGGCGAATATACGCCATTGGGCGATGAACAAATGTGACGTCGCCGCGCCGCGGTGGAAAAAAATGCGGCGCTAATCCTCTTCCGGTCTTTGTTCCTGCGGCGAGTGCTTGCCGAGAATGCGCTGCAATGTGCGGCGGTGCATATTCAGGCGGCGCGCGGTTTCCGAAACATTGCGGTCGCATTGCTCGAATACCCGCTGGATATGTTCCCAACGGACGCGGTCGGCCGACATCGGATTGTCCGGCGGCGGCGGCAGCGGCCGATCGCCGGCGTTGAGGGCGCGATCGATGGCATCGGCATCGGCCGGCTTGGCGAGATAATCGACGGCGCCGACCTTGACCGCCGCCACGGCGGTGGCGATGTTGCCATATCCGGTGAGGATGACGATGCGCGTGTTGTCGCGCGCCTGGCGCAGCGCCTGAACGACATCGAGGCCGCTACCGTCCGGCATGCGCAAATCGACGACGGCAAAATCCGGCTTCAGATCATGCGCCAATCTTTGCGCTTCCGAGACCCCGGCGACGGCCGAAACCTCATAGCCGCGCTTTTCCATGGCGCGCACCAGGCGATTGCGGAAGGCGTCGTCATCATCGACGACGAGCAAGGTTCTTTTGTCGATTTCGTCCGGCGATTCGCTCATCCGCGGCCCCCGATCCTAAACATTCACATTGAGATCGCGCCGGTCGGCGCTGAGCGCCTCCAACACGTAACGCGGCCATGTAATGACGATGCGTGCGCCATGCTGGTGGCCGTTGAAGAACGATATCGTCGCGCCGGTGCGTTCCAGCAGCGTTTTGGCGATAAACACGCCAAGCCCCATGCCGCCGCTCTTGCGCCGCGACGAGACATAGGGTTCGCCGAGGCGCACCAAAATCGAGGGCGCGACTCCCGGGCCGTCGTCTGTAATCTCAATCGTGACCAAATGATTGTCCCAGGAAACAGCGACCTCAACCCGCGATTTACAGAACTGTACCGCGTTTTCTATTACATTGCCGAGGCCGTGTAAAATTTCGGCGCGGCGCGGCGCGCTCGGCTCGCCGGCGCCCGCGCCTTCGGGCGGCTGGACGATGACATCCAGGGCGATGCCGTCGCGCCGGTGCGGCGTCGCGGCGGCCTCGACCAGACCGCTCACCGGCAGGCGGCCATAGGGCTCTTCCGTTTCGCCTTCGCCGAGCGCGCTCAGGCGGCCGAGAATTTCGCGGCAGCGGGCGACCTCGCTAACCAGCAGTTTGGCATCCTCCTGGTGCGGGCTGTCGTCATGCAGGTCTTGCTCAAGCTCGCGCGAGACCACGGCGATGGTGGCGAGCGGCGTGCCCAATTGGTGCGCGGCGGCGGCGGCAAGGGAGCCCAGCGCCGAAAGCCTCTGTTCGTGCAGGAGCGCCATCTGCGTGGCGCTGAGCGCGTTCGCCATGCGCCTCGCCTCGCTGGTCACGCGCCACGCATAGGCGGTAACAAAGAGCGTGCCCAGCACCAGGGCGATCCACAGCCCCAACAGGTAGAGCGGCGGCAGGGTCAGGGCTTCCTCAAGCCATGGCAGCGGGCGGTGCAGGAAGGCGACGATGGTCACGCAGACGATCACCAGGGCGTCGAGCGCCATGGTCGAGCGCAGGCTCAATATGGTCGCCGAGATGGTGGCGGGAACCAGGAACAGGATGGCGAAAGGGTTTTCCAGCCCGCCGGTGAAGGCGATCAAATAGGTCAGCTGGATGACGTCGTAAGCGAGGAACAGCGCCGCCCTGCTATCGCTGAGGCGGTAGTCCGCCGGGCGCGCAAAGGTGGCGACGAGATTGATCGCCGCCGAAAGCGCGACGGCGCCCAAAAGCAGTCCCAGCGGCAGCGAGTAGGCGAGCCAAAAATGCACCAGAAGAATGCTGACAAGCTGGCCGCTGATGGCGACCCAGCGAATCAGAATCAGCGTGCGCAAGCGCACATGGCGCGCGCCGGCGCGCGCCTCGTGGTAATCGTCGGGGTGATCGATATCGCTCAAACCTGCCGCGCCTCCCAAGGCCGGGATATGTCCGGCGACGATCATGCGCCGGATTGGCGGCGGCGACAATTGGCTTGACCTGCGCGCTGCGCCATAGTGCGTCGAACATGGAGCAAGACGCGCTGGAAATCGACAATCTGTGCAAGCGGTTCGGCGCCGTTCAGGCGGTGGACGGGCTGAGCTTCGCCGTGCCGCGCGGCGAGATCATGGCGCTCCTCGGCGGCAACGGCGCCGGCAAGACGACGACCATGGCGATGATGCTGGGCCTGGTGCTGCCCTCCTCCGGGACGATCCGCGTCTTCGGCGAGGATTTCGCGCGCCATCGCTATCGCTTGCTCGAGCGCATGAATTTCTCCTCGCCCTATGTCGATCTGCCGCACCGCCTGACGGTGAGGGAGAATTTGACCGTCTATGCCCGCATTTACGGCGTCGCGCGGGTGCGCGAGCGCATCCAGTCATTGGCCGAGGAACTCGACTTGGGCGAATTCCTGAAGCGCCCGGTGGGCAAGCTTTCGGCCGGCCAGCGCACCCGCGTCGCCCTGGCCAAGGCGCTGATCAACGATCCCGATTTGCTGTTGCTCGACGAGCCCACCGCGTCGCTCGATCCGGACAGCGCCGATTGGGTGCGTGGCTATCTCGAAAGCTGGCGGGCGAAGAGCGGCGCCACCATTTTGCTGGCCTCGCACAATATGGCCGAGGTCGAACGCATGTGCGGCAATGTCGTCATGCTGCGCGAGGGCGGCATGGTGGACCGTGGCAGCCCCAAGGATCTGATCGCGCGTTACGGCAGGGAGAGCCTGGAAGAGGTCTTTCTCGATATCGCGCGCGAGCGCAAGGGCGCGACGGCCGAATGAGCATGGCGCCGATTCTCCCCGCCGAAGCGCGGCGCGGGCCGGTGCGTGCCTCGGCGGGGCGAATCGCCGCCATTGCGCTGCGCCATGTTTACCTGCTCAGAACCTCGTGGCCGCGCATCCTGGAGCTGATGTATTGGCCCACCGTGCAGATGATCCTGTGGGGCCTGGTGACGATGTTCCTGCTCACCAACAGCTCGTGGATCGCCCAGGCGTCCGGCGTGCTTCTTGCCGGCGTTATCCTGTGGGACGTCCTCTTCCGCGGCCAGCTCGGCCTCTCATTGGTGTTCCTCGAGGAAATGTGGTCGCGCAATCTCGGCCATCTTTTTTCCAGCCCGCTAAGGCCGTGGGAGTTGATCGCCGCCCTGATGATGATCAGCCTGTTGCGCACGCTGATCGGCATGGGCGGCGCCGTCGGTTTCGCCTACCTGCTCTATCATTTTTCGATATTCGAGCTCGGCCTGCCGCTGATCGCCTTCTTTTTCAATCTCATCTTCATGGGCTGGGCGGTCGGGCTCGTCGTCTGCGGGCTGGTGCTGCGTTTCGGCCTTGGCGCCGAAAGCCTGGCCTGGTTCATAATCTTCGCCTTCGCGCCGGTGAGCTGCATCTATTATCCGATGGATATCCTGCCCGAATGGCTCAAATATGTCGCCGCCGCGCTGCCTTCGGCGCTCGTGTTCGAGGGCATGCGGGCGGTGCTGTTCGACGGCGTCTTCCGCCATGACCTGCTATGGCGGGCGCTCGGTTTGAACGCGCTCTATATGGCGCTCGCCATCGCCGCCTTCATGGCATTTTTCCGCGCCGCGCGGAATCGCGGATTGCTGCACCAGATCGGTGAATAGGCTTAACCGGAGGGGCCGCTGACGCCGGCGCTTTCGAAGGTCGCCATGCCGTTATGCGCCGCCGCCGCGGCGCGCACCATCGCCGCCGCCAGCGCCGCGCCCGAGCCCTCGCCGAGGCGCAGCGAAAAATCGAACAGCGGCTGTTGGCCGATTTTTTCGAGCAGGCGGGCATGTCCGGGCTCGACCGAATTATGGGCGACCAGGCAATGGTCGAGCGCGCTCGGATCGACGGCATGGAGAACCGCGGCGGCGGTGCTGCAGGCGAAGCCGTCGAGCAGCACCGGAACGCGCGCCCGGCGGGCGGCCAGCACGGCGCCGGCGATGGCGGCGAATTCGCGCCCGCCGAGCCGCCGCAGCGCCTGTAGCGGA
>CAJXFT010000195.1 GCA_913053235.1 uncultured Alphaproteobacteria bacterium | reverse complement strand
CGGCGGCGGCCGCCCGCCTCGACGCCGACAGCCGCATCAGCGACGTCGTCATGGTCCATTGCGAAACCACCAGCGGCGTCCTCAACCCGCTCGAAGAGATCGCCGAGGCGGTGGCGCGGCGGCGCAAGCGCTTGTTGGTCGATGCCATGAGCTCGTTCGGCGCCATTCCGATCGATGCCCGGCGAATCGCTTTCGACGGCCTCGCCGCGTCGGCCAACAAATGCCTCGAAGGCGTGCCCGGCATGGGTTTCGTGCTGGCGCGCCGCGCCCGCCTCGAGGCGTGCCAAGGCAACTGCCACAGTCTCGGTCTCGATCTGCACGCCCAGTGGCGGGGCTTCGAGCGGAACGGCCAATGGCGTTTCACGCCGCCGACCCAGGTCATAGCCGCGCTCGACAGCGCCCTCGACCAGCTTGAGGCGGAAGGCGGCATCGGCGGGCGATTCGCGCGCTACTGGGAAAATTGCCACATTCTGGTCTCGGGAATGCGCCGGATGGGTTTCGAAACCTTTCTCGCCGACGCTGTACAGGCGCCGATCATCGTCACTTTCCGCATGCCGCGCCATGGCGGCTTCGATTTCACCGCCTTTTACGACGGCTTGGCGCGCCATGGCTTCCTGATATACCCTGGCAAGCTAACCGGCGATGCCAGCTTTCGCATTGGTTGTATCGGCGATATCCGGGCGCGGGATATGGAAAACCTGCTCGTTGCGGTAGAAACCGTGCTCGGCGAGCTGGGGATCGGCGCGATCGCGGGTCAGAGCGGCTGAGGAGAATTTGCGCGTATGTCGAATCAATTTTTCATTAGAAAAGCTAAAGTAAAAGTGCAGTTGCAAATGTCGGATGGCATCACGATGCAAGGCAATGTGTTCATCAATATCGATTCGCGCGTTTTGGACCTGATGAACAGTGCGACAACGACATTCCTGCCTTTCGAATCCGATGATGGCGCGATTCACCTGCTCAACAAGTTCGAAATCCTGCGCTTAACGCCGCTCAGCCACAAAAGATAGGCGGCGCGGCGATAAAGTTACAAGAATTACATTTGTTTGATCCAAATCAATGCGCTGACACTGCGCGCCTCTAGTATCGGCATTGTTGTGGACGGCGTGATTTCAAGCAGATCAATTTGGGATCCATCGCGACTGGTTCCTTCCCTGCGCTGAACCTTCACTCCTCCCTCGCGACCCAAATCCTTTCCAGGGCGCCGCCTGCAACACCCCTACCCCCCGATTACAGAAATGCCGCCGGTTGTTGCGTGCGCCAAGCGGGCGCCCGCAAAACCGATATAGATGGTGCGGCGCGCGGCGCGCTATTGCTCGGCGTTCGCCTCGTCCACGGGGGCGCCAGCCTCGGCGCCATCCTCGGCGGGCTGTTCACCGTCTTTTTGCGCGCTTTTTCGCTCGGCCCGGGCCTGCGCGCGGGCAGCCTTTTTCTCGGCCTTTATGCGCTCACGCTCAATGCGTTCGAACCTGTAGTTGGGTTTTCGGGGCAAGGTGAGCTCCCCTCACAGTCTGAAGGACGAACCGGTTTGAATAACATTCGCGCCGCGACAGCGCCGCGACCGGTTCACTCTATGAGAGACAGATTCTCGGCCGCCATTTTTCCATCGCGGCCCGAAACCAATTCAAATGACACCCGCTGGCCCTCGGTAAGACCAGGCAGGCCGGATCGTTCGACAGCGCTGATATGCACAAACGCATCTTTCGAGCCATCTTCTGGTTCAATAAAACCGTATCCCTTGGTCGGGTTGAACCATTTGACAGTACCACTAGCCATGACTTTTTCCTTTTACGGCGATAGAGAGGGCATTCCACCCCATGCGGTGTTCCAAAGTCAACGACAACGATGCCGGGGATCGATAAACAAGCGGAACATTACCCGCGTCATGACGATTCCGGCTGGTTTCCGAACAGGCGAATCGACAGCATCAGCGCGCTCAGGCTCTTGCCGTGAATGTCGAGCGCCGTGGTCCGCGTGACGCTGCCGCCGCGCATATTCTCGATAACGAAATTCATGGCGCCGAGCCTGGCCAGTTCATAGCGCCTGACCGGCCCCTCGGCGACGGGTGCAAACGCCGCCATGACGCGCGCCTCGGTGAGCTCGCGCAGCAGCCGTTCATAGCCGGCGCCGTCATAGGCGATAACCGATACATTGACCCTGTTGCCTTTGTCGCCGGCGCGGGCATGAGCGAGGTCGCGTACCGTCAGGCTCATGGTGCGGTCATGGTCATGACGCGCTGACGATCTCGATGCGCGTCGGCACCAGCTCGCGCGCCAGCAGCACCGATTGCACGGCCAGAATCTCGCGCACATCGGCAAAATCCCCGGCGCCGCCGAACGGGCCGTTGGTATAGAGCGCCGCGACTTCCCAGCCGACCGCCTCGGCGGCCGCGCGGCTCTGGCTCCGGCCGGCGACGCGCAGGCGCACCTCATAGGGCTCCGGGCGCCCCTCGGCCGGCCCGTGCAGGCTGTCGAGGCCGATTAAATCGCAGCGCAGCTCGTCGAATTCGAAGCCGCGCATGGCGAGGCGTTCCTTCACCACCTCGCCGGCGAGGCGCGCCCGCGCCACCGCGTTCGGCCCGCCGTAGGAGAGCTCGCCCGCGCCGAGATAGCCGTCGAAATAGCCGACGCTTACCTTGTAGCTCGGCGTGCGCGGGCGCGCGCGGGCGCCTTCGACCCTGATGCGGTCGCGGGCGATCTCGGTAAAGCCAATGCCGCCCATGTCGAGCACGCAGTCCGGCGTGATATAGGCGGCGGGATCGTCGATCTCGTAGAGCAGTTGCTCGCTGCAGGTCCGCGCGTCGACGCGCCCGCCGGCCTCTACGAGCTTGCCGATCACGACCTCGCCGGCGGCGCTGACATCGGCAAAGGGAAAGCCGAGCCGCGCCAGCGCCGGCACGTCCTTGACCCCCGGATCGGCGAAATAGCCGCCCGTCACCTGGCCGGCGCATTCGAGCAAATGCCCGGCGGCGGTCGCTTGCGCGAGCTTGGCATAGTCATCGTAGGACCAGCCGAAAGCGTGCAGCATGGGGCCGACAAAGAGCGAGGGATCGGCGACGCGCCCGGTGATGACGGTGAGCGCGCCGCTGGCCAGCGCCTCGGCAACCGCGTCGGCGCCGAGATAGGCGTTGGCCGAGGCCATGCGCCCCAGGATGCTCTCGAGCGGCTCACCGGTCTCGAGCAGGCTGAGTTCCGGGCGCGCCACGAGCACATCGCGCACATCGTCGCCGAGCAGCACGGCGCAGCGGAAATCGGCAATCCCAAGCTCCGCCGCGACGGCGCAGGCAGCGCGCCCAGCAGCCAACGGAGCGGCGGCGCCCATGTTGGTGACGACGCGAATTCCCTTGGCGGCACAGGCCGGCAACACGGCACGCAAGCGCGCTTCCAGCTTGGGACTGTAGCCCGGGCCGTCGCCGCGACGCAGCGCCAGGATCTCGCGCGCGATGGTGCGCTCGGCCAGGCATTCGAAGGCGATGACGTCGATTTCGCCGCGCTCGACGAGCTCGACGGCGGGCTCCCAGCGATCACCGGCGAAGCCGGCGCCGACGCCGATCCTGAGATGCTCTCTCGCCATTCCGCTCGCGCCGCAGGGCTAGGCCAAAAACGCGTCGACCAGCGCGTTGAATTTGGTCGGGTTTTCGTAGCACATGAAATGCGAGCCGCCTTCGTCGGCTTTGAATATTTCGACCTCGGCGCCGGGAATCTGGTCGGCGATCCAGATCTGCGATTCGGCGGAGAAGATGCTCGCCTCGGCGCCGACGACCAATGTCGGCAGGCGGATCGTCTTGATCACATCGCGCCAATCGAGCGAACAATGATTGTAGAGCAGGTCGGCGGCGTGGCGGCGCGGCAGCTTGACGATCTCGCTGGCGAAATACAGCAATTCATCCTTAGGCAGCGTCGGCGAGAACAGCCGCGCCACCAGCGGCGCGGTTTCCTCCGCCGTCTCGGCGCCGCGCACGGCGAGGTAAAATTCGGCGAGCGCCGGCAGATCCGGCAGCAGGCAGCCATAGGTGATGCGCATCTCTTCCGACCAGTCGGGCTTGGCGGTGACGGAGGGTGCCTGATCGACAAATACCATGCGCCCGAGGCGATAGTCGCCAAAGAGATCGCAATAGCTCCAGATGATCGAGGAGCCGATCGAATGGCCCATCAGGTCCACTTCGTCGAGATCGAGCGCTTCGATCACGGCGCGCAGATCAGCCGCCAGGCGGCTGACGCGGTAGCCATTGTCGGGCGCGCTCGATTCACCATGGCCGCGCATGTCGAGCGAGATCACGCGCCGCTTGTGCGACAGCCCGCGCAATTGATGCTGATACCAGGCGCCGCTCAGCGACCAGGACGGAATTATGATCAGCGGCTTGCCTTCGCCGGCCTCGACATAATGCAGCGAAATGCCGCCTTCGATTTCCACTGTTCGGTCGACGGGCTGTCCGGACATTTCTGATCCTCCCAGTGCGATCCGAGAATATCGAAAGGCACGCCAACTAGTCGATAGATTTAATGCTCTCCAGGGCTATGATGCGAGCCGTTGACAGGCCATGGAGGGACTTGAGAGATGATGGATACAACAGCCGGCGGGCGGAAAACCGCCTTTATCGGGCTCGGCGTCATGGGATATCCGATGGCGGGACATCTGGCCAATGCCGGCCACGGCGTCGCCGTTTACAACCGCACGCGGGCGCGCGCCGAGAAATGGGCCGGCGAATATGGCGGGCGCATCGCTGAAACACCGGCGGCGGCGGCGAAGGGCGCCGAGCTGGTGTTTGCCTGCGTCGGCGCCGATGACGATCTCCGCGAAATCCTCCATGGCGAGGACGGTGCGCTGGCCGGCATGTCGGGCGGCGCCATATTTATCGACCACACCACCGATTCCGCCGTCGTCGCGCGCGAGGCGGACGCGGCGGCGCGCGAACGTGACCTCGGCTTTCTCGACGCGCCGGTCTCCGGCGGCCAGGCCGGCGCCGAAAACGGCGCGCTCACCGTCATGGTCGGCGGCACGGCGGAAAGCTTCGCCGCCGCCGAGCCGGTCATGCAATGCTATGCACGGAACGTCACCCATATGGGAGCGGCGGGCAACGGCCAGCTCACCAAGATGGTCAACCAGCTCTGCATCGCCGGCGTCGTGCAGGGGCTGGCGGAAGGCATCAACTTCGCCCAGCGCGCCGGGCTCGACGGCGAGCGCGTGCTCGACGTCATCTCCAAGGGCGCCGCGCAATCCTGGCAAATGGAAAACCGCGGCGCGACCATGCTCAAGGGCGAGTTCGAGTTCGGCTTCGCCGCCGATTGGATGCGCAAGGATCTCGGCCTTTGTTTCGAGGAGGCCAAGAAGAACGGCGCGCTGCTGCCCATGGCGATGCTGGTCGACCAGTTCTACGCCCATGTCCAACAACGCGGCGGCGGCCGCTGGGACACGTCGAGCTTGATTCAGCTGTTGCAGAATATTTGATGAGCGACTCACGAACAGGCCTTTCCTCCCCAGCGGGGAGGAAGGGCTTATCACGGGCCAAGCAAGCCGCGCTCAGCCAAATTCCGCATCAGCGCCGTCAGCCCGAATTCCCAGGGCGGCGCCTTGTCGCAGCTGGTGACGGTGTTGATCAGGGCGCCGAGCTTGGCGTTTGAGATCGTCACCACATCGCCTTCATGGTGGGTGAAGCCCTGGCCGGCTTCGCCGCGGTCCCCGGTGGGGGCGAACATGGTGCCGCATAGCAGCACCAGGCCATCCGGATATTGATGCGTGGCGCCGATCGCCTGGGCGACGAGATCTTCCGGGTCGCGGCTGATTTCGCGCATCAGGCTTTGGCCTTCCAGCACATAGCCGTCGCTGCCCTCGACGCGGAGGTTGATTTCCATCTGGCGCACATCCTCGAGGCCGAAACTTTGGTCGAACAGACGGATGAAGGGGCCGAGCGCACACGAAGCGTTGTTGTCCTTGGCGCGGCCGAGAAGCAGCGCGCTGCGCCCTTCGACGTCGCGCAGGTTTACGTCGTTGGCCAGCGTCGCGCCGACGATGGCACCCCGGTTGTTGACGACCAGCGCCACTTCCGGCTCCGGATTGTTCCAGCTTGAGGCCGGATGAATGCCGACCTCGGCGCCGGCGCCGACCGCCGAGAGCACCGGCGCCTTGGTGAACAGTTCGGCGTCGGGGCCGATGCCGACTTCGAGATATTGCGACCACAAGCCGCGCGCCACCAGCGCCTCCTTGAGGCGCTCGGCGGATTGCGAACCCGGACGCACCTGGCTTAGATCGCCGCCGATCTCATCGCCGAGGTCGCGGCGGATCTGCTCGGCCCGCGCCGCCTCGCCGCGCGCCTGTTCCTCGATCACGCGTTCCATCAGACTGGCGGTAAAGGTCACGCCCGAAGCCTTGATGACCTGCAAATCGACCGGCGCCAGCAGGTACGGAAGATCGGCGGCACGCCGTCCGGGCGCGGAATTGTCGAGCAATTCTTCTATGCCGCAAATTCGGGCGCCCTCGGCGCCGGCGAGGCGGGCCGGCGGGTCGGATGCGTTCACCAGTTCAGCCGCCGTCGGCCCGGCTGCCGTGATATCGCGGACGCTCTCGCCGTCGAGCCGCACCAGGGCCGGGCCGGGCATCTCTCCGGGCAGCCAGACGCGGCCCAGCAGCGCCCCGTCGGCGCCGTCCGCGGGCAGGCAGAGACCGCTATTCAGCATTGAATTTCCAGCTTTCCCGGTGCCTCCGGCTAGAATTCAAATATGTTACCCGGCATTGAGGATAATGTCGCCGCTGTCGCCATCGAACAAATGGCAATTCATCGGCTCGAGCAA
>CAJXFT010000194.1 GCA_913053235.1 uncultured Alphaproteobacteria bacterium | reverse complement strand
GCGGCGCAGGTGTAGCACTGGGCGCAGGCCCAGATTTTCTCCTGCATGGCGTCGTATATGCCTTCGAGGTTTTCGGTCCATAGAAGCTGAACGATCTCGCGCGGCGAATAGTCGTAATAATGCGCCGACGGGCAGGTCGCGGTGCAGATACCGCAATTGAGGCAGCCGTTGAGTTCGTGATCGTAGAGCGGATGCGACTGGATATCGGAGAATATTTCCTCGAGCTCGCTGCGTTCCAGCGCCGGGGAATCCGATAGCGGGTCGCCGATCGCGGCGGAGTTGCTTTGCGTCATCGAAATATGTTCACCCGGCTAATATGTCAGGACCCGGATATCGTCGTCCTCCATGACCTGCTCGATCACATAGGCGCCGCCGACGATGCCACTGCATTCCGGGATGAGATCTTCTTCCGACATATCGAACAGGTCGAGGTTGGGCGAACAGCAGAAGAATTTCACGCCGGCGCCGTGCGCGTCCTGGATAAATTCATAGACGTTTTTGGGCGAGCCTTCCTTGACCGTCAATTTTTCGGCTACGCCTTTTTTCATGAGCTGGCCGGAGATCGCCGTGCAGATCACCTCGACCTCATAATCCATCGCCGCCGCGACGGTGGCCTGGAAAAACGGCGCCCCCAGTTCCTCGCCATTGCGGGGGTCGGTGTTGACCATGATGATGACGAGTTTTTCAGCCATGTATCCGTCTCTGTGCGTCGCCCATATATTTACAGGTATATAGTGGAGAATAGGGCTCCGGCAACGTGATTCTGCCTCAACCGGGAGCCTCGGGCGGGGCGCTGGCGGCGGCGCCCATCAGGCCGGTGATCCGGACCAGGCCGATCATGATTTGGCTGAGCGCGGCGGCGACGTCGTGCTGCACGGCGCGCAGCGCCGCGAGGCCGGCCGCCACATTGTCCGGGCTGTCCTCGAACTCCATGACGCAATCCTCGATCATCGCCGATTTGATGCCGGGATGGCCGAGAAAGCCCAGGCAATTACCGGCGATCTGGAAGAGCGCCGGATTGCCCTCTTCGTCCTCGGCCAACACCTCGGCATCGGTCGGCGGAACGGGCTGGTCGCGCATATAAATTATTTGCGGAAAGGTTTCGGGCAGGAAGCCGCCCAGCGCCGCGTCGGCGGCGCGCCGCGCCCGGGTGACGCGAAAGTGCAACTCCCGGGCTTCGACGCCGCCACCGGCGGCAAGTGCGAGAATTTGCGCGCCCTGACCGAATCCGATCACCGGCCGCCCGCCTTCGAGAAAATATCGCGTCAGCTTCAGTTCCTGCTCCAGGCTCGCCAGCAGCGGCGCGCTGCGCACCCCCCACGGCCCGGCGCCGAGCAGGAAAAGCGCGTCCTCGGCCTCGGCGCGCGGCGGCACCCAGCCCTGATTGGCGAACGGGCGGACATAGCGAAAGCCGATATTGCGGCTTTCCAGGTGATCCTCGATCAGGCCGAGATACTCCGCTTCCATGTGCTGGATGACGAGGACGCTTTTCATAGTTTGAATCTAGTGCGATTGAGGATCGATAGGAATCAAATTGATGGCAAGCGGCCGGCTGGCGACATAGCCTTACATCCGTTGCGATCATATGCCGGGCGCTGGGTTCGAAATAAAATAAAATGCCGATCATCACGCATTATCTTCCGATCCTCGACTGGCTCGGTAATTACCGGCGCGCCGATCTCCCCGGCGACCTGATCGCCGGTCTGATCGTCACCATCATGCTGGTGCCGCAGGGCATGGCCTATGCCATGCTCGCCGGCCTGCCGCCGCAAGTCGGGCTTTACGCCAGCGTCTTGCCGCTTATCTTCTACGCCGTTTTCGGCAGCAGCCGGACCCTCGCCGTCGGGCCCGTCGCCGTGGTCTCGTTAATGACGGCGAGCGCCCTGGCCGATATCGGCGGCACCGAAAACCAATTGGCCGGGGCGCTGATTCTGGCGCTGGCGAGCGGCCTCTTGCTGTTGATTATGGGCGTCGCGCGGCTCGGCTTCCTCGTCAATTTCCTCAGCCATCCGGTGATATCCGGCTTCACCAGTGCGGCGGCGCTGGTCATCGGCTTTTCCCAGCTCAAGCATTTGCTCGGCATGGAGATTCCACGCAGCCATCTGCTCAGCGACATTATCGGCTACGTGATTGACGAGGCCGAGAGCGCCAATATCGTCACCGTGGCGCTCGGCGCCGGTCTTGTGGCACTGCTGCTGCTGTGGCGCGGACCGTTGGGCGGCCTTCTTCTCGGCGCCGGCGTGATGCCCGCTCTCACCGCCTCGATTACCAAGGCGGGTCCGCTGGCGGCGGTCATTCTCGGCGCCGGAATCGTGTGGCTGTTCGGTCTCGACCAGAGCGCCGGAGTGAAGATCGTCGGCGCCATTCCGGCCGGCCTGCCCTCCCTGCAATGGCCGGGCATCGACATGGAGATGGCGCGCGACTTGCTTCCCGCCGCCGCCCTCATCGCCCTGGTGGGTTTCGTCGAAAGCGTCTCGGTGGCCAAATCGCTCGCCGCCAAGCGCCGTCAGACGATCGACGCCGATCAGGAATTGCGCGCGCTCGGCGTCGCCAACATAGGCGCCGCCATCAGTGGCGGCTATCCGGTGACCGGCGGCTTCAGCCGCTCGGTGGTCAATTTCACCGCCGGCGCCAATACCGGCCTCGCCGCCATCGTCACCGCCCTGTTGATCGCCTTTACGCTGGCCTTCCTGACGCCGCTGTTCCATTTTTTGCCGAAGGCGGCGCTGGCCGCGATCATCGTCGTCGCGGTGGCGAAATTGGTCGATTACCGCTCGTTTATCCGCACCTGGCGCTATAACGGGCTCGATGGATTTTCCCAGGCCGCGACCTTTGCCGCCGTCCTCTCGCTCGGCGTCGAGCTCGGCATCATGATCGGCGCGGCGCTTGCCATCGCGCTTTATCTGTGGCGCACCAGCCGCCCGCATATGGCGGTGGTCGGGCGCGTCGGCGAGACCGAACATTTTCGCAACATTTTGCGCCATGAGGTCAAGACGCTGCCGCATGTGCTGGCGCTGCGCGTCGACGAAAACCTCTATTTTGCCAACAGCAAATTCCTCGAGGAACATCTGTTCGCCGCCGTCGCCGACCACCGCCGCATCGAGCATCTGGTGCTGATCTGCAGCGCCATCAACTTCATCGACGCCAGCGCCCTGGAGAGCTTGCAAAACACCGTGCTCGCCCTGCACGAAGCCGGCGTCACGGTGCATCTCGCGGAGGTCAAGGGCCCGGTGATGGATATGCTGGAAAAATCGGATTTTTTGAGCCATCTCGGCGCCGGCGAAATCTTCCTCAGCACCCACGAAGCCATCGACAAGCTGGAGCGCGCCGGACCGGCGGACGCCTAGAGCACGTCATTGCTAAATAGAATCACATTTGGGAAGGCACGCCGACGGCGCTTCTACAAAATCTGGAGCGAACAGAAGATTTGCTCGGGCGAACGATCTTAATTGCACGCTCGTTGCCGATGAATCCAGCATGATGGCGGGTTTCCAAATGTGCCTTGCCCGGCGCTGCTCCGTCGGCTTACGCTGCAGTCGAACCGGCGGAATGGCTGATTTTTTTGAAGGGAGTGAAGACATGCCAAAGGGAGCTCGGCTGCCAGCCATCAAACAGATTCTCGAACTCGCGGACGAGTTCGGCATCGACATGAGCGAGGACGAGGCGGCGTCGTATCAGAGCCTCATGACGGGAGCCATCAACTCGTATCGCAGGATCGACGAGTTCGCCGAGATCAAGCCGCCGGTGAAGTACCCGCGCGATCCCGGCTACCGGCCGCCGCCGCAAGAGAACCCTTACAACGCATGGTACATCAAGACCGATATCAAAGGCGCCGAGAGCGGCCCACTCGCCGGCATGAAAGTGGCGGTGAAGGACGCCGTCTCGGTGGCCGGCGTGCCGATGATGGGCGGCTCGCTGCTGCTCGAGGGCTTCACCCCCGATGTCGATGCCACCATCATCACCCGCCTGCTCGACGCTGGTGCCACGATCGCCGGCAAGGTACATACCGAAGACCATTCATTCTCCGCCGGCGGGCATACCACGGCGCTCGGGCCGACGCGCAATCCGCGCAAGCCGACGCATGGGCCGGGCGGCTCGTCGACCGGCAGCGCGGTGGTGCTCGCGACCGGCGAAGTCGATCTCGCGGTCGGTGCCGACCAGGGCGGCTCGATCCGCATCCCCGCCGCCTGGACCGGTGTCGTCGGGCTCAAGCCGACCTATGGATTGGTGCCCTATACCGGCGCCATGGCGATGGAAATGACGATCGACCATCTCGGCCCGATGGCGAACAATGTCGAGGACGTCGCCAAAATGCTTTCGGTCATGGCGGGTCCCGATCCGCTCGACCCGCGCCAACGCGGCGTCATCCCCGCCGACTATGTTCAGGACTATTCGCCGGCCATCGGCGCGGGCTGCAAGGGCCTCAAGATCGCCGTCGTGAAGGAGGGCTTCGATCAGGTAGAGCGCGAGGATTTGGGTCTGCCAGGCAGCGAGGAAGTGGTCGATCGCAAGGTCCGCGCCGCGATTGGCGAGTTGGAGAAGCGCGGCGCCATCGTCAGCGAAGTTTCGATTCCCATGCATCCCGATGGCGTTCACCTGTGGAATGCCATCTTCATCGAAGGCTCCAACGAGAACATTTGGCGCGGCAATGGCGCCGGTTCAGGCTGGCAGGGCTTCTACAATACCAAGCTCATCGAGACCTACGGCCGCGCCTGGCGCTCACAGCCGAACGACCTGCCGGTAACCGTAAAAACCGTCATGCTGCTCGGCGAATATATGCATCGCCATTATTACGGCCGCTACTATGCCAAGACCCGCAACATCCTCCCCCAACTGCGTGCGGCATACGATGCCGTGCTCGCCGCGCATGACGTGCTGATAATGCCGACGGTGCCGTTTCGCGCCCAGCCGCTCCCCGACGTCGATTGCTCGATCGAAGACGAGATGTTCTACGCGCTGCACATGATCAACAACACGCCCCAGTTCAACGCCACCGGGCATCCGGCGATCAGCATACCCTGCGGCATGGAAGACGATCTGCCGATCGGGATGATGATCGTCGGCGGGCAATTTGACGATCTCACGGTTCTCAGGGTCGCCGACGCATTCGAGAAGGTCGGAGACTGGACAAACATGTAGCCCGGCAAGCGCTATGCGGTCGAACGATGTTGTAGCGGTTGCGCCGTTGCGCGGGCATCAATCGACTTCAAAGATCCTTGCAAAGCCGTAGCGCGTCATAGATGGCGGCGTGGATATTGCGCGACGAGACCGCGTCGCCAATGCGAAACAGGGCGTATCGACCCTTCGGGTTGCGAACCACTTGTTGCGGGCGGCCCGCCATGACGGCCTGATAATCCATTTCGCCGTGGTTTCGCGAGCCCTCCTTGAGCGCGAAGTAAAGATCGTCGAGCGGCAGCGTGCCGTGCTCAACGACGATTTGATCGACCAGACGCGCATCGCTGTCACGCGAATAGTCGCTGCCGAGCGTCGCCGACAGCTTGTTTCCTTTGCGGTGGACGGCCAGCAGGCGCCGGTTGATCGTGATCCGAACGGCATGCTTCAGGAAGCACCGCGCATAGGGGACATGGTTGAGGCCGCCGATCTCCGGCGCAAAGAATCGCTCGGGCGTCACCAGCTCGAGCTCAGAGCCGGATTCGGCGATAAGCTCGGCCGCCTGCATGCCGGGATGGGCGCCGTTGTCATCGAACAGGAGGGTTTGCGCTCCCGGCTTGGCCGCTCCGGACATGATGTCCCAGCTGGTCACCACCAGCTCCGCTCCGTGGTCGAGAAACCCGGTGTTCGGCAGGCCGCCGGTGGCGGTGATTACCACCGCCGGGCTCTCCGCCAGGACGTCCTTTGGGCCGGCGAGGATGTTGAAACGCATATCCACCCCGAGCGCTTCACACTGTTCGACGCGCCAGTCGACGATGCCGATGAGCTCGCGCCGGCGCGGCGCGCGAGCCGCCAGCCGTACCTGCCCGCCGGCCTCGGCCGCCGCTTCGAACAAGACGACCTCGTGGCCGCGTTCGGCGGAGACGCGGGCGGCCTCCAATCCGGCCGGCCCGGCGCCGACCACCACGATCTTGCGCGGCGCACCCTCGGCGCGCGCGATCCCGTGCGGCATGGTCGCCTCGCGGCCGGTCGCCGGATTGTGGACGCAAAGCGCGTCGTGGCCCTCATAGATCCGGTCGAGGCAGTAGGTCGCGCCGACGCAGGGGCGAATATCACGCTCGCGGCCTGCGGCCAGCTTTCGCCCGATATGGGGATCGGCGATGTGCGCGCGCGTCATCCCGACCATGTCGAGCCGGCCCTCCGCGATGGCATGGCGCGCCGTCGCCACGTCACTGATCCGGGCGGCATGGAACACCGGAAACCGGGTGGCGGCGCGAATCTCGCCGGCGAACTCGAGATGCGGCGCCGATTCCATGCCCTGTAGCGGGATCACATCGACAAGCGCCGCATCGGTTTCGATATGGCCGCGGATAACGTTGAGAAAATCGATCTTGCCGGTGGCCACCAGCCGGCCGGCGATTTCGACGCCCTCCTGGCGCGACAGCCCCTTGTCCCAATCCTCGTCGGCGACCATGCGGACACCGACGATGTAGCGCGATCCGACCGCGTCGCGCACCGCGTCGAGAACACGGAAAAAGAAGCGCAGACGGTTGTCGAGGCTGCCGCCATAGGCGTCGCTTCGCCGGTTCGTGGCGGGCGACCAGAACTGGTCGAGCAGATGGCCGTAGGCTTCGATCTCGATGCCATCCAAGCCCGAGGCCTGAACGCGCTCGGCGGCCGCGGCGTAAGCCGCGACGA
>CAJXFT010000193.1 GCA_913053235.1 uncultured Alphaproteobacteria bacterium | reverse complement strand
GCCGGTTTCCAGCAACAGATCGGCCGGCGCCGATCCATGGCGGAGTTCCACCATCGGCGATTTCAGCGTCCGCGCCGCCAGCCACCCGCGTACGCCGCGCAGCTCTTGCCGGCTTATCAGGTCGGTTTTCGACAGCAACAGAATATCGCCGGCGTCGAGCTGGCGTTGCACCAGTTCGCCGACGAACTTGTCGCCGGCACGGTTTCGAATGCTGGCGGCGTCGACCAGGACCGCCACGGCGTCGAGTTGCACGCCCGGCCAGCCTTGACCGTAATAGGCTATCTTCGCCGGGTCGGCGACGCCGCTGGCTTCGATGACGATATTGTCCGGCCCGAGCGCGATGACCTTGTCCAGCGCGGTTCCCAACGCGTCGGTGATAGAGCAGCAGACGCAGCCGTTGGACAAGGCGATGGTGTCTCCGTCATGGCGGACGATCAGATCGCGGTCGATGTTGACGGCGCCGAAGTCATTGACCAGCACCGCCAAGCGCCGTCCGTGACCGGCGGACAGAAGACTGTTGATGAGCGTGGTTTTACCGGCGCCGAGATATCCGCCGATGACGGTTAGCGGTATCACGGCCTATCCGCCGAGCTGAAAGATGCGGCCCTCGAAAACCGTTCCCCAAATCGGGATGTCCTTCAGATCGGCGGTGGGGATTTCGTAAGGGTCTTGCTCCAGCACCGTGAAGTCGGCTTTCTTGCCGGCCCGGATGCTGCCGATTTCGTTTTCCTTACCGAGAATATAGGCGGCCTCTATGGTAATCGCCCGCAAGGCGTCATCCAGGGTCAGCCGCTCCTCGGGGCACAGGACGCCGCCATTCTCACTGAGGCGATTGGCGGCGATCCAGGCGCTGTTGAGCGGCTGCGCCGGGGCCATGGTAAAATCGGAATGCAGCGTCGTCGGAATATTATGGCGGATCAACGAGGCGCCGCGCGCCATTTGCGAGGCGCGCTCGAAACCCACCAGATTCTGCCAATAGGCGTGGCCGAGCTCAAATATGTAATTCGGATTGACCGACGCCAACGCGCCCAAATCCGCCATGCGGCGCACCTGCTCCAATGTCGAGAGACCCAAATGCTCGATGGTGAAACGGTGATTGAAGCGCGGCCTTTCCCATTGCAGCTTCTCCAGCGTGTCCAACGCCAGATCGAGGCCGAGTTCCGCCGAACAATGAACGTGGATCTGGAAGCCCTCATGCCAAAAAAGCCGCGCCACCTTTTCGAAAATTTCCGGCGCCATCATCCATTCGCCGTGGCCGCCGTCGATTCTGCCGGGTTCGCCGAACTGCGAGAGGCCGGAAAACAACCCACCGTCGGCAAACATTTTGACATGGTTGCCGAACTTCAAACGGTGCGTGTTGCGCGCCTGGTAGGAGCGGATTTCATCGATTCGCTCGGGGCCGACATCGCCGCCCGCCATATTGCTGGCAAATGGCGTCAGCAACACGCGAAAAGGCGTGTCGTCCTGTTCCAACGACTGAAGTTGCTGGGCCCATTCCATTTCAAAATCGAAAATGCCGATCGCCATATCGCCGATCGTCGTGTGGCCGCCGTGATGGACGCAAGCCCGCAGCCTTTCCATGCCGTCGGCGAAACGCTCGGGCGCCAGCAGGTAGGGATTGATGGCGCGGAAGGCCAGCGCCAGGCCGGTCTCGAAAAACTTTCCCGTCTCCGCGTCGATTTGCGGATGGCGCTCCATATCGGCGCGCCGCAAACCCATCCAGCCGAGCGCCGCGTCATTGACGAACAGCGAATGGAAACCGCGATGCCAAACCACGATCGGCCGCGCCGCGGAGACGTCGTTGATCGTTTCGCGGTCGATGTCACCATGCCAAATCGGGTGATGACCCCATGTAAAGAGGGGCTCGTCGGGATCTGAAATGGCGCTTTCGATTTCGCCCAGCCGATCGAGAAAGCCATTCCGCCCGCGCACCGCGGTGACGTCCTGCCACGGCAAACGCCAATCCATGGCGGTTATGAAATCCATCTGCAACAACAAAGCCGCCATCGAGGGATGCAAGTGCGGGTCGATAAAGCCCGGCATCAAAATATGATCTCGAAAACGATCGTCGAAGCGATGCGGGTGCGCATCGAGCCACGGCCGCAGGCTTTTCGGGTCGCCAACCTCGATGATCCGCTCGCCCCGGACCGCGACCGCGCGCGCCACCGGAAAGGACGGGTTCATCGTATGAATCGCTCGGGCCGTGTAGACGGTAATTTCCTGCACCACGGATTCCGTTTCGCCCTGATGATGAAAAGTAACGGGTTCAATGACGAAAGGTATAAGCGGGATATTTTGATGGCAATTGGTTTTCCCGTGCGGAGATCGTTGTTCGGGCATGCGGTGGCGGAAACCCATGGCGCCGCGAATTGCCAGCCAGCCGCGATCGACTTACGATGGGTTTCACATCCTCCACATGGTGAGCAGAGGCCCAAATGACCGATAAATGCCGGGGCGCCGCGAGTCGGGCGGTGGCCATGCGGCGCATCATCATGGCCGCGCTTTTCGCGCTCGTTGTCTCGCTCGCCGCATCGTCGGTGGCGCAGGACTTCGAAACCGGAATGGAAGCGGCGCGGCGCGGCGACTACGCCCAGGCGCTCAATGAATTGCGGCCGCTCGCCGAGCAGGGTTCCGCCCAGGCTCAGTACGCCCTCGGTATCATGTACGGCAATGGATATGGCGTGCCGCCGGACTACGCCGAGGCGGCGAAGTGGGTCCGCATGGCCGCCGAGCAAGGTGACGCCGAAGCCCAGAGCAAACTCGGCATCATGTACTCCAAAGGCGTCGGCGTGCCGCACGACCAGGCCGAGGCGCTGAAATGGTACCGCCGAGCCGCCGGTCAGGGCGTTGCCGAGGCTCAGCTCAACCTCGGTATCATGTACGACCTCGGCGCGGAAGTAGCGCAGGATCTTGGCGAAGCGGCGACGTGGTACCGCAAGGCCGCCGAGCAGGGCGACGCCAGAGCCCAGCACAACCTCGCGGTCATGTACGCCGACGGTCTCGGCGTGACGCAGGACCATGGCGAGGCGCTGACATGGTTCCAGAGAGCCGCCGAACAGGGCCACGCCCCGGCACAAAACAACCTCGGACTCATACATCTCTTTGGCGAGAACGGGCCGAGAGACCTCGTACTGGCGCATATGTGGCTCCATCTCGCGGCTCGCCAGTTGAACGAAGGGCCGCCCAAGGCGCGCGAATTTCTGGAAGGTTGGATGACGCCCGAGGAAATTGCCGAAGCGGAAAAATTGGCCCGGGAGTGGCGGCCCAAACCCTCCTCGATGCCGCGCTCCTCCCTGAGTGAGACGTCGGGGGCCGCGCAAGCGGGCGAATATTCTCCGAGCGCCAGGCCGACGCGGTGAGCCGCCGGCGCGGAGCGGTCGGGAAAATCGGCAACTGGCAGGAAATGTAATACCAAGAAGCGGCGATAATGATTCACAGCGCCGACAAATTGCTCGATGTCATGAAGGTGCCGGTCAGCGGCGATCCGACAAGCGCCGTCCTGGCGGTCGATCACCGCGAGCCGCATGAGGCGCCGGTCGCCTGCGACATACTCGTCGTCGGCGGCGGTCTCGGCGGCGTGGCGGCGGCCTCGGCGGCGGCGCGGCGCGGCCGCCGGGTATGCCTCTTAGAAGAGACCGACTGGCTCGGCGGACAGATCACCGCGCAGGGTGTCTCGGCGCTCGACGAGCATGACCATATCGAATCATTCGGCGGCACACGCTCTTATTACCAACTGCGCGACGCGATCCGCGACCATTACCGCGCCCTCCTCGAGGCGCCGCCAAGGGAGCCCTTCAACCCGGGCAATTGCTGGGTCACGCGCCTGGCGTTCGAACCCAAGGCCGGGCTCGGCGCGCTGAACGCCCTGCTGGCGCCCGAAATCGACAGCGGTTACTTGCGCATCTTCCCGCGCTGCAAGGCGAGCGCGGTGGAAACCGAGGGCGATCGCATCATCGCCTTGCGGGCGCTCGACCTCGAGACGGGGCGCCATCCGCGATTCGAATTCGATTATGTCCTCGACGCGACCGAGCTCGGCGATCTGTTGGCGCTGTCAAACAGCGAATATGTCGTCGGCGCCGAGTCCATCGCGGAAACCTCCGAGCCGCATGCGCAACCCGAGGGCGCCAAGAGCCATTGCGTGCAAAGCTGCACTTACATTTTCGCCCTGGAGCGCCGCGCGGCCGGCGAAAGCCATGTCATCGCCGAGCCCGAGGGCTATGCCCATTACCTTGAAAGCCAACCCTACAGCTTCAAAATTCATGTCCATGGCGGCGAGATCTACGGCGAAGAGACGGGCTGGCTGCAATATCAACTGTTCGAGGATATGCCCGGCACCAAGGGGCCGCTGTGGAAATACCGCCGGCTCATCGAGGCCGGGCAATTTCCCGGCAGCTATGCCAACGATCTGACCATGTTCAACTGGCCGGGCACCGATTACCGCGACCGCCCGCTGGTCGATCTGAAGCCTGAGGAACTTGCCGCGGCGCTGCGGGATGCCAAACGCGTCAGCCTCGGCTTCATCCATTGGCTGCAAACCGCGGCGCCCAATCCGAGCGGCGCGCCGGGCTTTCCCGAGCTGATGCTCCGGCCCGACGTCATGGGCAGCATCGATGGTCTCTCCAAATATCCCTATATTCGCGAATGCCGGCGCATAAAGGCGCTCAAGACGATCACCGAGCAAGATGTCGCGGTGGCCCACCAACCCGGTCCGCGCGCCGCGCATTTCGCCGATTCCATCGGCGTCGGCTGGTATCCCATCGATATTCATCAGGCCGGCGCCGGCGATGTCGGCGTCAGTACGCGCACCAAACCATTTCAGATTCCGCTCGGCGCGCTGATTCCCGAGCGCCTGGATAATCTCATCGCCGCCAACAAGAATATCGGCACGACGCATATCACCAACGGCTGCTACCGCCTCCACCCGGTCGAGTGGAATATCGGCGAGGCGGCCAGCGCGCTCGCCGCCCAGGCAATTGAGAGCGGACGCAAACCGCGCGCCATACATGCCGACCCCGAGCAATTGCGCGCCTTGCAAGCCGACCTGCTCGGTGACGGCGTGCCGATTTGCTGGCTCATCGACGTGCCGCATTCAAGCGCCGATTTTTCGCCGGTCCAACGCCTCGCCATGGCCGCCGGCTACGCTGACAAAGGCGATCAGCTCACATTCGCGCCCACCGAGCCGCTGCCGGCCGAGGCGCGCGGCAAAATTCTCGCCGCGCTCGCGGCCGACCGTGACCCTTGCGGCAATGCACCGGTCAGCCGCGCCGCTTTCGCCGCCGCATTGGCAGAAGCCGGTCTGACCTGAAGCGCGCTCAGCCGATGGCCGGGCCGGACCGCCGACGCGTTCAGATTTTGGCGGTGTCCAATTCAGGCTGGCGCGTGGGTGCGTCGAAATCGAGCGCCTTGTACAATGTTGCGGCGCGCCACGCATAGGCAGTGTTCATGGTGATACGGCGTTGACAAATCCGCGCGCTCCGGCAACTTGTTTGTTGAGGTTCGCGAGACCTCCGGCACGCCGCCGCCATCGCCGGTGTGGGCGGTTAAGCAGGGAAAACAGATCACAGGGAGGCGCAATCATGTCCGAGACCAAACAGATCTGGCATTTTTCCGAGATCGGCACCGACGAGGAAACCAAACGCCTGATGCCGGGTTTCGAAATCCAATACGTCATCACCGACGAAACAACCCAGGACAACGATCAGTCGGTCTTTGGCCATTGTGTTTTTCCGCCGCGCTCGCAGCATTTTCCGCACAAGCACACCGTCGCGGCGGAGGTCGTCTATGTCATCAAGGGCCGGGTCGTGAACGGCTCGGTCGGTGAAAACGGCGAGATGGTGGAACAGGAATGCGGCTCCGGTACCGCCTGCTTCGTGAAACAGGGCCAAATTCACTGGACGCGCAACCCCTATGACGAGCCCTGCGAGTTCGTCTTCGCCTATTACGGCACGCCCAGTCTGCACAAGAGCGGCTATGTCGATCATAAGGACGATATTCCGGTCGAAAACCTGATGGTGAGCGGCACGGCGAAGCTCGATCATGTGGTGGACAAGAGCCTGCTCTGAGCCGATTTATACCAAGAAGCGGTACATTTTTTGTTTTGGCTTCGCTGGCCCCACGGTCGCGGTCAATCCGCGGCAACCCGGATGTCGAGCAGGGCTTGGCGGCGCTCATGTTGGATCGCGTGGCGGGCGCGCTCGATGGCGGCGGGCAAGTCGGAGCCATGTTCCACGCGCTCGGCATGGGCGCGGCTGGATTGGGCGGTCTTGACGAAGTCGGGTGACGGCGAAAAGCCGGTCAGAGGCATGACGTTTGCTTGCGCCGCGGCGCCGTCCGGGTAGAGCGCCAAGGTGGCCTTGCGCACCGCGTTCCAGCCGGAATTGTTGAGGACCATGGTGAGCAGCGGCAGATCGTGGGCTTCGGCGATTTGATGGCAGGCGACGGGATTGGCGAACATGTATGAGCCGTCGCCGACAGTGGCCACCACCAGTCTTTCGCGCGCGGCGAGCTGCATCCCGAGCGCCGCGCTCAGGTCCCAGCCGAGACCGCCGGAATGGGGCTCCTGGAAATAGCAACTGGGGCGGGTCAGGGTCATGTCGGCGAGCTGGCAGCCGAGCTCGGACAGGATGATCGCGTCATGCTGTTCGGAAAACGCCGCGACGCAGCGCGCCACCCAGCCCTTGCTCATCGGTTCTCGGCAGCCGTCCTCGGCCTGTCGGTGGCGGGCGGCGCGCGCCTTGTCATTTTCCTCGATGAGCGCCGGGCGACACGCCGCGATCGCCTGCGACCGGCCCTCGAGATGCGGCGCCATGGCATTTGCCAGCGCGCCCAGCACCGGCCCGACTTCGCCCGGCAGAGCGATGTCGC
>CAJXFT010000192.1 GCA_913053235.1 uncultured Alphaproteobacteria bacterium | reverse complement strand
TTTGTTCCCTCAAGCGCCGGGCGGTCGCATCCGCTCCCTTGGCTTACCTCGTATTAACTCGGGCGCTCAGTCGCGCAGCCGGAATGCAAGAGACGCATTCCGGGTGTGTGGTTCCGCTTGGAAGAATCTTTGTGGGTTCCGGTCAAGCGCCAGGCCACCTCTTCACTTAAACGCGCCTTTTCGCGCCATAACCGGTAGCGCGATGGCGGCGAGGACCAGGGCGAGGGCGCCGAACTCGGCCACCCCGAGCGGCTCGCCGAGGGTGAAGGCGCCGGAAAAGACGCCCACCACCGGGGCGATCAAGACGCCGATGGTGGTGATGCCGACGGGGAAAATGCGCACCACCTCGAAATAGGCATAGAGGCAAAAGGTGGCGGCGATAAAAATGTTGTACAACAGACAGAGGATCGGCCACAGGCCGGGAAATTCCACCGTTTCGTAATCCACCAGCACGGCGCCGATGGAGAGCGGCACCGAGCTCAGCAGCGATTGCCAGGCGACCAGCACCAGGGTCGGAACGGTCCATGCCGCCTTTTTGTGCACGATGGTGGCGCCGGCCCACAGAATTGCCGTCACCAGCATGATCAGTATGCCGATCGGCGCTCCGCCCAGGGTCTCGATATCGGCAACCACCAACAGCGTCATGCCGGCGAGGCCGAGCGCCAGGCTGGCGAGCTTGCGCCAGGTGAGAGGGTCGGCCAGAAACAGGGCGCCGAGGGGAATGGCCCAGACCGGCATGGTATAGGCCATCACCGCGGCGCGGCCGGAGCCGGTTTCGAGGACGCCATATCCCGACAGCACGGTAAAGCCGAAGATCAACAGCGTCACCAGCAGCAGCGGCGGCCACTGGGCGCGCGGCACCTTCAGTGAATATCCCATATAGCGGCAGATCGCCGCCAGGCAGAGGCCGCCGAGGAAAATCGTGATGGCGCGGAAGGTAAACACCGGGATGGCCGCCATGCCGACCTTCATCACCGGCCAGTTGAAGCCCCAAAAGAGGCCGACCGCGAGCAGCAGCGCCAAGCCGCGCAAGGGGTAGGCAGTGCCCGGCCAGGTCATCGGCCGGCGCGTTCCGGGTATCTCTGGTGCCACTGAATATCCGTCCGCCGGGCGCGGCGCCGATCCTATTCGGCGCAGCGCGGCGGCTTGCCCAGACGCTGGCGCGCCGTGCCCAGCACCTTTTCACAGGCCAGCGCGACGGCGAGCAGCCGCTCCTCGCGCCCGCCGCGGGCAATCAGTTGCAGGCCGACCGGCATGCCGGCGCCATCGAGCGCCACCGGCATGGTAATCGCGCACAGCTCGAGCAAATTCACCGGATGGGTGTTCTGCGTCATATGGCCGAGATGATGCTTGTAGGTCTCGACATCGGCGACCTCTTCGACGGTCGGCGGCGTCACCGCCACGGTCGGCGTGATCAGGACATCGATATGGCGCAGCTTGTCGTTGGCGATGCGGGCGAAGCCATGGATGCGGCGGATCGCCTTGAGATATTCGATCGCCGTGATATCGCGCCCGGCGGCGAAACGCTCGGCGACGTTGGGGTCGAGGGTATCGAGGCGCTCGGGATAATGCTCCTCGATAAAGGATTGCCCCTCGGCGCCGAAAATGCCGCCGCGCAGCGAGCTTTCGCGCGCCAGGGTGGCCTCGGGCAGCGAGATCGAGCCGATGCCGGCACCCTTGGCGCTCAGCTCGGCGACCGCCTGGCGCACGCCCTCGGCGATGCCGGGCGAGCATTCCCGCCAAAAATGTTCGTCGCAAAGGGCGAAGTTGATGTCGCCCAGCTCGGCCCCGTCGGTGCTTTGAAAGAGCGCCTCGGCGTCGCGGTGCGCCGGGTCGATGGCGCCGAACGCCAATATCGAATCGGTGACGTTGCGGGTCAGCGGGCCGGGCGTGTCGTAGCTGTGGCTGAGCGGCACGATGCCCTCCACCGACCAGCGCCCGATGGTGGGTTTGAGGCCGACATTGCCGGTGACGCTGGCCGGAATGCGCACCGAGCCGCCGGTATCGGTGCCCATCGCCACCAGCGCCGAGCCCTGGTTGAGGCTGACCCCGGCGCCCGAGCTGGAGCCGCCGGTGACGCGGTGATTACCGCCGTCCCAGGGATTGACCGGCGCCCCCCAATGGGCGTTGGTGCCGACGCCGCCATAGGCGAATTCGACCGTGTGGGTCTTGCCCATGATGACGCCGCCCGCGACGCGCAAGGCCTCGGTCACCGGCCCTTCGTCCCGCCATTTTTCCGGCAGCTCCGCCGGCGTGCCGCCGAATGTCGGCATGCCGCGCACGCCGTAGAGATCCTTGAGCGAGATCGGCATGCCCATCAACGCGCCGGCATCGTAGCCGCCGGCGAGGAGTTCGTCGCAGGCGCCGGCTTCGCGGCGCGCCCGCGCATTGTCCCATAATTTATAGGCGCCGAGCGCCGCGCCAAAAGAATCGTGGCGCCGCGACGCCTCGTCGACCAGGGCTCGCGCACTGGTGGCGCCGGCACGCATGGCGGCGGCGATGTCGCGGATGTTGCCGTCGAGAATATGGTCGCTCACTTTTGTCTCCCGTTGCGGTTTGCCCGCATGTTACAGCGAAAGCCCGGCCAAGCGAGTGCTTTCGAAGCTTTGCTATAGTAGCGCAAATTTAGCAACGTCGGGCACGCGCGATTACATCTCATAATTTAATTTCTTAGGTTTATATTCAATTTTCTACTGGGCCGGAATATGGCGGTGCTGCTGTTGCCCGCGCTCAGCGCCGCCACCTGGGCATCCATACAGGGGTGGGTGAAACGGGCGTCGAGCGCCGCCCGATTGTCCCACACCTCGGACATGATGGCCCGGCCGGGCGGCGCGTCGGAGAGCATCACGACCCCGCCGAGGCCCAAGCAGCGCTACGCCCGATTTCCCACTATCCAACATGAGGGGGGAGCCACGCGCCCGCGACACACCTACTCCCTGCCGGAGATATAGTCTGAATCCACCCGCAGTGGTATGGTTAGCCGATGGCAAAAAAGAAATCACGACGGGCCGCCACAGGCATCAAGGAAGCACGCCGACGCATCGCCGCGTGCGCGGATGCAGGTGAACCAAATCGGTTATATGGCGGATATCGCCGCCGCGCTCGGCGACGCCGCAGAGGCGTCATCGCGCGAGGCACCCGAGGCGAGCGCGCTCAATGCCGCTCAGGGCGCCGGGTTGCGTGCGCTACGCCATCTGCTCCTGGGGATCGACAAGGAACAAAAATTCGGCGGCATGCGCCGGGTGCTCACGGAGAGTGGCGACTGGCGCTGGGTGTGCCCGGAGCATTATCCGATCTACGACGCCGGCCTGCCGAAGCTCCCCTATACGTAGCGCCAGCGATTCCAGTTCAGCCGCCGCCGCCACCTCGTCGCCGATCTCGGGCTAGGGGATCGTATGGCTGCCATATGCTAGAGTTTATTCACGAGACTCAAATTCCAACAAGCACGAGACCGGAAGATGGCGGTGTTGCGGGTTTTGAAGTTCCTTCCGATCCTCGCGGCGGCGGCGTTGTGGCTGCCGGCGCTGGCCGTGGCCGCGGCGGCGGAAATCGACGCCGGCCCTGAATCGCCCGCCGCATCGGCGCGCGACGTGCTGTCCGACAGCGCCTATCAGAGCGATTTGCCGAACCGGCCGGCGCCCGAGGCGAAGCGCGAAATATCTTCCTCCACGGCCGATTCCAGCAGCCGCAGAATCGAACTCCCGCCCATCGAGACCCGGCGCGATAGCAGCGGCCCACGGGATTTCAATCAAAGATGGCTATGGGCCGCCGCCGCCTTGGCCGGCGCCTTGCTGATCGCCTATTTGCTGCTGATATGGTACCGCGCCCGGCGCCGCTCGGAGGGCGGCGCCATAGCCAAGCCGAGGCGGCGCCACAAAGCGCCGGGATCGGCGCCGGCGCCGGCGGCGGCACAAATCGACGAGCCGACGATTCTCGAGCAAGCCGACCGGCTCGCCGGCGCCGGTCATTACGGCGAAGCCATACATTTTCTGTTGCTCAACGGGCTCGATCATGTCGGCCGCCAAACCCGCCAGCGCATCCCACCCGAGCTGACCAACCGTGAATTGCTGCGCGCGCTTCGCCTGGCCGAGAACATGGCCGGCGCGCTCTCCGTTCTCGTCCGCCTCTCCGAGCGCAGCCATTTCGGCGGCGCCGCGCCGAGCGCGGAGGACTATCGATTGAGCCGCGAGAAGTTTCAAACATTCGCCCAGGCAAGCGCCGGCGCGGCGTCATGACGGCGGGCGAGCGGATATTCTCGCCGAAGGCGCTGATTTCGATGATCGGGCTCGGCCTGTTGGCGTTCGGCGGCGCCGCGTATTTCCTGATCTACGGCGATACCCGCACCGACACGGCGATCGGCGCCGATTCCTATTCCTATTCCGCGCTCGGCCACCGCGCCTTCGTTGAGACATTGCGCCGCCAGGGCATAGCCGTGCGCGTCAGCCGCAACAACTCCGCCGGCAAGGCCGGCACTTCCAATCTTCTCGTCATCGCCGAGCCCAACGGCAACTGGGCCGGCGGCGACGCGGAAGCATATTTACGGCCGGCCAGGCGCGTGCTGATCGTGCTGCCCAAGCATTTCGGCGTGCGCGACGAGCGCCGGCGGAGATGGGTCAAACGGGTCCTGCCGCGCGACATCGAGGCGGCGCGGGAGGTGCTCCAGAGCGTCGCGCCGGACGGCGATGTGAGCCGCAGCGCGGCGGCCGCCTGGCGCCTCGGAAAGTTTGCCGAGACGCCCGACATCCAATCGCCGCAACTGATGAGCGGCCCCGGACTGGTGCCGCTGATCGGCGCCGGCGATGGCCGCATGATCGTGGCGCAGGTTACGCGGGCCGAGCGGCGCGAGCAGACAATCTGGCTGCTTTCCGACCCCGACATCCTCTCCAACCACGGCCTCGGCAAGGGCGAGAATGCCGCGCTGGCGATCGCATTGGTGAGAGAGATGCTGCCGCCGGGCGGCGGCGTGATCATCGACGAGACCGTGCATGGCTTCTATCACAGCCCGAGCCTGTGGCGTCACGTGTTCGAGCTGCCGTTCGCCGCCGTGACCATTCTCGTCGCCGTCTCGCTGCTGGTGCTGATCTGGGCGGCGGCCGGGCGCTTCGGTGCGCCGCGCCGCGCCGCCGCGCGCCTCGAGGCCGGCGGCAAGGAAGGCCTTATCGAGGTTACCGCCCGCCTCCTCGATGGCCGCCAGCACGGCCACTATATCCTGACGCGCTACCGCGAGTTCGTGCTGCGCGATATCGCCCGGCTGCTTCACGCGCCGCATGTATTCGGCGAGCGGCAATTCGACGATTGGCTGGAGCGCGCCGCCACCGCGCGCAACATAGAAATCGGAGCCGCTGGGCTCAGCGCTGCCGGGCTCGGCGCCGCCGGGCCCGGCGACACCGGTCTCGATGCCGCCCGTGTGGCGGCAAAGCTCTTCGCATTCAAACAGGAGATGGTCGATGGACCTGGAAGCCATTCAAGCGCTCCACCAGGGCGTTAAGGAGCAAATCGGCAAAATCGTCGTCGGCCAGGACGACACCGTCGCCCTCATGCTGGTAAGTCTTCTGGCGCGCGGCCACATCATTCTGGAAGGCGTGCCGGGAACCGCCAAGACGCTGCTGGCGCAATGCTTCGGCGCCACGCTGTCGCTCGAATTCGGGCGCATTCAATTTACCCCGGACCTCATGCCGGGCGACGTCATCGGCACCAATCTGTTCAATTTTCAGACCAACCAGTTCAGCCTCACCAAGGGGCCGATTTTTACCCAGATCCTGCTCGCCGACGAAATCAACCGCACGCCGGCGAAAACCCAGGCGGCGCTGTTGCAGGCGATGCAGGAGCAGGCGGTGACGATCGACGACAAAACCTATGCGCTGGATGACGGCTTCATGGTGATCGCCACCGAAAACCCGATCGAGCAGCTCGGCACCTATCCGCTGCCCGAGGCGCAGCTCGACCGCTTTCTGTTCAAGCTGATCATCGATTACCCGTCGCGCGAGGATGAGCTGGCCATCGTCGCCCGCCACGGCCAGCGCCCGGTGACCGGGCGGATCGAGGATTTCGGCATAACCGCGCTCGCCGGGCTGGAGGAATTGGCCGTCATCAGGGAATTTGTCGGCGCCATCAAACTGAACCGGGAGGTGGTCGAATATATCGTCGATATCGTGCGCAGCACCCGCGAGCATGGCGGCCTGCAATATGGCGCCTCGCCGCGCGCCGCCAGCGTGTTGGCCGCCGCCGCGCGCGCCCATGCGGCGCTCGACGGGCGCGATTACGTCATCCCCGACGACGTCAAGACGCTCGCCGTGCACGCGCTCAGGCATCGCGTGGTGCTGGCGCCGAGCACCGAGATCGAGGGCGACTCGGCGCAACAGATCATCGAGCAAATCTGCGATTCCACGGCCGCGCCGCGCTGATGAAACCCCGCGCCGCGCTGATGATTCCGACCCCCTTCGCCGCCCTGACCGTCGCCGCCGGCATACCGCTGGCCCTGGTCCTCATTCTCATCGATGTGCGGCTATGGCCGATCGGCCTCCTCTATCTTGTCTTCATCGCGATCCTCATGGCCGCCGACGTTATACTCGCCGTTCCGAGCCGGGCGCTCGGGCTGGAGACGGCGCCGCCGGCGCTGCTTTATGTCGGCGAGACGGAGGCGTTTGAAATCACGCTGGGCGCCGACATAAGGCGGCGGCCGGCGGTGCTTGAGGTGGCGTTGGATGTCGGCGCCGCGCTGCACGAGCCGGAGCGCCTGGCGGCGCGCCTGGTGCCGGGCGAGCCGCTTGAGCTGTCGATCGCGCTGACGCCGAAGCGCCGCGGCATGGGCGAGGTGCATCGCCTGTGGCTGCGCTGGCGCGGCCCGCTCAATCTGATCACCCGTCAGCGCCGCC
>CAJXFT010000191.1 GCA_913053235.1 uncultured Alphaproteobacteria bacterium | reverse complement strand
TGTGTGCCGTTTGGGCGAGTCTTTGTGGGTTCCGCCAATCACGGGGCGGGGGCCGGAGGGGCATCCGCGGCCCGCCGGCGCGCCGGATCGTCATATTGGGTCGATACCGTATAAATTAGTACGATATCGTACTATCAGAGAGAAAAAACGGCGCGACCGTCGCCTCGTTCAACGAAAACGAATGCGCCAACTGCTTCAAGAAAACGCCGGATACGCTTCCGTCAAAACTTGAAAGAGTCTAGGAGACAGGCTCGCACAATGCGGCCAGCCAGGTCTTCAGCTCGGCCGTCGTGGCGCCGGGCGATTTGCGGCGCGCGGTCTGTTCCATGCGCGCCAGGATCGGCGCCGCGACGGCCTCGAACCGTCTTGCCTTGCGGCTCAGCATGATGCGGGTGGCGCGCCTGTCCCGCGAATCGGGCCGGCGCGATACCAGGCCGCGCTTCTCCATATCGCGCACCATCGTGGTCAGCGTCTGTTTGCTGAGGCCCGAGCGGCTGGCGAGCTCGCCTATGCGCAATCCATCCTCCTCGAAAAGCGGCAACAAGATGGAGCAGTAAGCGGGGCGAATTTGTGCAAAACCGGCTTCCGCGAAGTGGCGTTGCAGGTTCTCGTTCCAGCGCTGCGACGCCTTGGCCAGCAATAATCCCAGATGACGGCTTGTCAGTGGCGCCAGGGGCTTCGGTTGTCTTTTCCTCATGATGTACGAATTAGTACGATATCGTACTAATTTCAAGAAAATATTTCGAAGAAGGGGAATTCAAGCCTGACTTGGATGGGCCCAAGGTTTGGCCGAAAACCTTCGGCCTGTTCAGGCGCGAGGTTTCAAATAATACCGGGTATCTTTCAGCCCCACGCCCGGGCGCCGACAATGCCGGCGAAGAGCACGGCGCCGACCCAGAAATTGAGTTTGAATTTGGCCAGGCAATCGCGCGCATCGTCGATTTTCAGCGTCGCCGCCTGCCACATGAACAACAATGAAGCGGCGCCGAGGCCGGCGTAGAAGGGCCAGGCGATGTCAGCCAGCGCGCCGGCCGCGGCGAAGCCGGCCACGGCCAACAGATAGAACGCATGGATCCACGGCTTGGTTTTCTCGCCGAGCGCCAGCGCCGTGGATTTGACGCCGATCAGCGCGTCGTCCTCCTTGTCCTGATGGGCGTAGATGGTGTCGTAGCCGAGCGTCCAGGCGATGCCGCCGGCATAGAGCAGGCCGGCCGGCCAGGCGAGGGCGCCCTCGACCGCCGCCCAGCCCAACAGCGCGCCCCAGTTGAAGGTCAGCCCGAGGAAGGCTTGCGGCCAATAGGTGATGCGTTTCATGAAGGGGTAGGTAAAGACCAGCGCCAGCGAGGCGGCGCCGATGATGACGGCGAATGTGTTGAGGTGCAGGAGGATCACCAGGCCGAGCGCCAGCAGCACGGCGAGAAACAGAATAGCGGTCTTGACGCCGATCGCGCCCGAAGCGATGGGCCGGCTCCGCGTGCGCGCGACGCGGGCGTCGAAATCGCGGTCGACGATATCGTTATAGACGCAGCCGGCGCTGCGCATCACCAGCGCCCCGGCGGCGAACAGCGCCAGCAGGCGCATATCGGGAAGCGCCGGCGCCGCAAGTGCCACGCTCCACAGGCCCGGCCATAACAGCAGCCAGGTGCCGATCGGCTTGTCGAGGCGGGCGAGCACGGCAAACGGCCTGAGGCGGCGCGGCAATATTGCCAGCATAAGGTTGGTGCCGGGGCTCGGCACGGCCTGTTGCGGGGAGGGGCGCGCGATCATGGGGAATGGTGATATCTTGAGCCCGCGCGAGAGACAAGGTGGAGCGGCGCCATGGCGGCAATGAAAAATCAGGCGGAAACGGTGCGCCGCGTGCGTCTATATGTCGACGCGCCGCTCGCCGCTGGCGCCGAAGTAGCGCTGGACGGCGCCAAAACGCATTATCTCGCCAACGTCATGCGCTTCAAGGCGGGCGACAGGCTGGCCATTTTCAACGGCCGCGACGGCGAATGGCGCGCCAGCATTGCCGAGATGCGCCGCAATACCTGCACGCTGGTGGCCGAGATCGAGACGCGGCCGCAACAAGCGGCAGCGGGCCCGCTGCTGCTGTTCGCACCGATCAAACCCACGCGGACGGCATTGCTGATCGAAAAAGCATGCGAGCTCGGCGTCTCGGAATTCCAGCCGGTGAGCACGCAACACAGCCAGGTCAAGCGCATCAAGCTGGAGCGCTACCGCGCCCACGCCATCGAGGCGGCGGAACAATGCGGGCGCCTGGAAGTGCCGCCAATTCGGCCGCTCACGCCACTTGCGGAAGTTTTGAACGATTGGCAGCCGGCGCGGCGGCTGTTGTTTTGCGACGAAACCGGCGGCCCACCGGCGCTTGACGCCCTTGCCGCCGCGCCGCCCGCGCCATGGGCAATTTTGGTCGGACCGGAAGGCGGTTTTTCGCCGCCGGAGAGGGAACTCATCAAATCGCGCCCCTTTAGCCTTGCGGTATCGCTCGGCCCACGAACCTTACGCAGCGAAACCGCCGCCATCGCGGCGCTCAGTCTTTGGCAGGCAACCCTTGGAGACTTGCGAGACGGCGATTCCGACACCATTTCATAGCCTTGCGGCGACTGCCTATTCGTCGTATCAGAAGGCGCGCAAAGCTTGCGCCGCCGCAATTTATTGGCTTCGGAACAGCTATGAACGATATCGCCAGCCCGCCGCGCGATCAGACCCTCGAGCAACGCGACCTCGTGGCCTATGTCGAATCCGGCTGCAAACCGCGCGCCAGATGGGCGATCGGCACCGAACATGAAAAATTCGGCTACCGCTTGAGCGATCTTCGCCCGCTGCCCTATGAAGGGCCGGCCGGTATCCAGGCCATGCTGGAAGGGCTGGAGCGCTACAGATGGAAGCCCTATTTCGAGGACGGGAATGTCATCGCGCTGACCAAGGATGACGGCTCCTCGGTGACGCTGGAGCCGGGCGGGCAGCTCGAATTGTCGGGCGCGCCGCTGCCCAATTTGCATCGTGTTTGCGACGAAGTGCACACCCATCTCGATCAGGTGGCAACCGTGGCCAAGGAATTGGAGGTCGGTTTTCTCGGCCTCGGATTCCAGCCCAAATGGCGGCGCCAGGATATCCCGTGGATGCCCAAGGGCCGCTACGGCATCATGCGCCGCTACATGCCGACCAAGGGCGATCTCGGGCTCGACATGATGACGCGCACCTGCACGGTGCAGGTCAATCTCGATTTCGACAGCGAGGCCGATATGGTGCGCAAATTGCGCGTCTCGCTGGCCTTGCAGCCGGCCGCCGTGGCCTTGTTCGCCAATTCGCCTTTCGTCGAGGGCAAGCCGAGCGGATATTTGAGCTTTCGCAGCCATGTCTGGACGCGCACCGATCCGGAGCGCTGCGGGCTGCTGCCGTTCGCCTTCGAGGACGGCATGAGCTTCGAGCGCTATGTCGATTATGCGCTCGACGTGCCGATGTATTTCGTCTCGCGCGAGGGCAAATATATCGACGTCGCGGGGCGCTCGTTCCGCGATTTCCTGGCCGGCAGGCTGCCCGGCCTGGAAGGTGAGCGCCCGACGACCCAGGATTGGGAAGATCATATGACGACGGTTTTTCCCGAGGTCCGCATCAAGCGCTATATGGAAGTGCGCGGCGCCGATGGCGGGCCGTGGGGGCGGCTCTGTGCCCTGCCGGCGCTATGGGTCGGGCTGCTCTATGACAGTACGGCGCTGAACGAGGCCGAGGCGCTGAGCCGCGAATGGTCGCATGACGAGGTCGCCCGCGCCCATGAGGATGTCGCGCGGAATGGCTTTAAAACCGAGCTCGGCGGGCGATCCATTCTGGATATCGCCGCCGACGTGGTGCGCATTGCCCAGGGCGGGCTGCAACGCCGCGCCGTCGCCGGCAATCACGACCCCGACGAGCGCGGCTATCTGACGACGCTCGAACAGCTCGTCAAAGCCGGCCGCACGCCGGCCGAGGAATTGCTCGACGCCTATGCGACGCGGTGGGACGGCAATGTCGATCCCTTGTTCGAGGAATATGCCTACTGATCGGCCGCATGCGGCCGCCGGGTGGGGGTGAAGATGAGTTATCGCATTAATCCGCTTTTCTCCGCCGTCGCGCCGCCGCCCATCGTCGAGGCCTGGAAATGGATCGAGGGCCGCGATTTTCCCGACGACAAGCCGCTCATCGATCTCGCCCAGGCGGAGCCGAGCTACCCGCCGGCGCCGGAGCTTCTCGAGCATCTGGCGGAGGTCGTCGATCGGCCCGAAATGTCGCGCTATACCGACATTCGCGGCACGCCGGAACTGCGCGCCGCCTTCGCCGCCCATCTCGGCGGTTTTTACGCCGCCGACGTCGCGGCCGCCGATATCGGCATTACGGCGGGCTGCAACCAGGCCTTTTGCCTCGCCGTGATGGCGCTGGCCGGGGTCGGCGATGAGGTTATTTTGCCGGCGCCCTATTATTTCAATCACGATATGTGGCTCAACATGCTCGGCATCCGCGCTGTGCCGCTCACCTTCCAGGCCGCAAAGGACGGCGTGCCCGATGCCGAAGAGGCGGCCGGTAAAATTACCGCGCGGACCCGCGCCATCGTCCTTGTCAGCCCCAACAATCCGACCGGCGCGATCTACCCGCCCGAGACGATCCGGCAGTTTTTCGAATTGGCGCGCGCGCGCGGCATCGCCCTGCTGCTCGACGAGACCTATAAGGATTTTCTCCCCACCGAGGGCGCGCCGCACGGATTGCTGAGCCAGCTCGACTGGCGCGCGACGCTGATCCAACTGTTCAGCTTCTCCAAGACCTATGCCATCACCGGGCACCGCGTCGGCGGCTTCGTGGCGGGACCGGAGATCGCCGCCGAGATCGCCAAGGGCATGGACTGCGCCGCGATCTGCGCGCCGGCGCTCGGCCAGGCGGCGGCGCTTTACGGCTTGCAGAATTTGGATCGCTGGAAGGAAGAAAAACGCCGCCTCAGCCTGGCTCGGCTCAGCGCCTTGCGCGACGCCATGGCGCGCAACGATCTCGAATATGAAACCGTCAGCGCCGGCGCGTTTTTCGCCTATATGCGCCATCCCCACGAAGGCAGGAGCGCCGCCGAGGTGGCGCGCCGGCTCGCCGACGAGCAGAATATGCTGTGCCTCCCCGGCGCTTTCTTCGGCCCCGGCCAGGAAAACTATTTGCGCTTCTCCTTCGCCAATGTCGAGGCCGAGCGAATGGCCGAGATCGCGGCGCGGCTGGTCGATAGCCAGGCAGCGTTCTAACGGCCACGGCTTGTTGATAGCGCCGACGCCGGTGGCTTGATAGAGTGCGCGCGGGGAAGAATGGAGCGGCGGCGATGCAACTGCGCGGGGTGAAGAATTTGGTGCCGGCGATCGCCACCAGCGATGGCGCCGGCGTGAAACTGAACCGCACCATCGGCGGGCCGGAGCTCGACAGCCTCGATCCGTTTCTCCTGCTCGATGAATTCGGCTCCGAGGACGGCGCCGATTACATCGCCGGCTTTCCCGACCGTCCGCATCGCGGCTTCGAGACCGTCACCTATATGCTCGACGGCCTGATGCGCCATGCCGACAGCACCGGGGCGGGCGGCATGCTCGGCCCCGGCGCGGTGCAGTGGATGACCGCCGGGCGCGGCATCGTGCATTCGGAAATGCCGCGGCAGGAGGATGGCCTGATGCGCGGCTTTCAGCTCTGGGTCAACCTGCCGGCGAGCGACAAAATGTGCGCGCCGCGCTACCAGAACCTGAAATCCGAGGAGATTCCCGAAGTCGATGGCGGCGCCGGCGTCGAAATTCGCGTCATTGCCGGCGAGGCCGGCGGTATCTCGGGCGCGGTCAGCGGCATCGCCGTCGAGCCGCTCTATCTCGATATCCTGTTGCCGGCCGAGACCGAGCATGTTCAGCCCGTCCCGGGCGGCCATACGGCGCTCTGTTACGTCTTCGAAGGCGATGTCGCGGTCGTCGATTCGGATGATAATTCCGCGGGTGATTCGGTGGTCGAGGTGCCGCATCATACGCTGGCGGTGCTGGGTACTGGCGAGGCCGTGCGCCTGCGCACCGGCGCCGACGGCGGCCGCGTCCTGCTGATCGCCGGCCGGCCGCTCGGCGAGCCGGTGGTGCGCTACGGCCCCTTCGTCATGAACACGCGCGAAGAGATAGCGCAAGCCATCGACGATTTCCGCGCCGGGCGATTTTAGGAGCGATTGAACCATGGGTGTGATGATCGAAGGCAAATGGCACGCCGTGGAGCCGGCCGGCGATGTCGGGAATGCTGGGGATGACGGAAAATTCCGCCGCTCCCTCTCCACCTTCCGCGATTGGGTGACGCCCGACGGCGCCCCTGGAGCGGATGGCGGCAGGGGCGGATTCGCGGCCGAGGCGGGGCGCTATCACCTTTATGTCGCGGTGGGCTGCCCGTGGGCGCACCGCACCATGATCGTGCGTGTCCTGAAGGGGCTGGAAGATATCGTCTCGCTGGACATCGTTCTGCCGAAGCGCAGCGAGCAGGGCTGGATATTCGCCGCCGCACCCGGCGCCAACAGCGATTCCCTGCATGGCTCCCACGCACTACATGAAATCTACGCGTCCGCGAATGCGGCCTTTTCCGGGCGCGTGACGGTGCCGGTGCTGTGGGACAAGGAACGCCGGACGATCGTCAACAATGAATCGTCGGAAATCATCCGCATGCTGAACAGCGCCTTTGACGGGCTCGGCGCGGGCGGCCCGGATCTTTACCCGGCCGAGCTCAGAGCCGATATCGACGCCGTCAATGAGCGCGTCTACAGGAGCGTCAATAATGGCGTCTATCGCACCGGTTTCGCGCGCGGCCAGGCGGCCTATGAAGAGGCGTTCGACGAATTGTTCGAAACGCTGGATTGGC
>CAJXFT010000190.1 GCA_913053235.1 uncultured Alphaproteobacteria bacterium | reverse complement strand
AAGGCGCGAAACCGTATCGAACGCTGCTTCAACAAGCTCAAACACTTCAGACGAGTTGCCACAAGATACGACCGAAAAGCCATCTACTTCCTCGCTTTCATTCACATCGCATGCGCAATGCTGTGGATGCGGTGAATGTCGATTCAGCCTAGAGCGTCGCCAGGTCTTGCGTGAGACGCCAGAACAGGGCGTCCCAATCGCCGGGCCGGGCCTGGCGGAAGAGACGCATGGTGGGATACCACGGACTGTCTTCACGCCCGAGCTGCCAGCGCCATTCCGGCGCATGCGGCAACACAAGCCAGACCGGGCGGCCAAGAGCGCCGGCCAGATGGGCGAGCGCGGTATCGGCGGTAACGATCAGATCGAGCCGCGAGACGGCATAGGCGGTGGCGGCGAAATCATCGAGCAACGGCGCCAGATCGGCGGCCTGCGGCAGCGCGCCGAGCGCCTCGGGCGAGGCGTCCTTTTGCAGACTGAACAGCGCCACATTGGGACACTCGGCCAGGGCGGTAAAAGAGGCGGCGGCGCAGGAGCGGTTGCGGTCGTTTTCATGCGCCGGATTGCCGGCCCAGACGATGCCTATCTTGCACTTGCCGGCATGCTGCTCGAACGCGCCGGCGAGCGCGTCGCCGGCGCTTTCGGGAGCGCTCAGATAGGGACAATCGGCGGGAATGTTGTCGGCCCGCGTCGCCAACAGGTCGGGGAGACTCATCAGCGGCGCATGCAGGTCGAACGGCGGAAGCTTGGCGCCGCGCGGCACGACTTGGGAGACTCCGGCGCAGCTTTCGAGTAGGCCGGCGAGCGGCGGCGGGCATTCGACCACCACCTTGGCGCCCTTCGCCGCCACCAAAGGCGCGTAGCGGATGAACTGCAAACAATCGCCAAGGCCCTGTTCGGCATGCAGAAGGACCGTGCGCCAGCCCGGCGGCGCGCCATTCCAAAGCGGCTGCGTGAAATCGCGCGGCGCCATCGCCGTGGCCCGCCAGCGCCACTCATAGGCCGGCCAGCCGCGCTCAAAATCGCCCGCCAGCAGGAGCGCCAGAGCGCGGTTCCAATGGGCGTCCGCATAGTCCGCATCGCGCGCGATCGCCGCGTCGAGAACCGCCACGGCCTCTTCGATGCGGCCGAGATCGCGTAAAGTAACGCCGAGATTGGCGCGCGCCCGGTTATGCGCCGCATCGAGCGCGACGGCGCGGGTGAGCGATTCGACGGCGTCTTCCAGGGCGCCGGTTTCGCGCAAGGTATTGCCGAGGTTGAAATGCACTTCCGCGGCGCCCGGATTTATCGCCAGCGCCCGGCGGAAGCGAATCAGCGCCGCTTCGGGCCGGCCCAGATCCTTCAGCGCTAGGCCCTGATTGGAGTGCGCGGCGATATCGCCGGGCGCCAGCAGGCCGGCATGCTCATATGCTTCGAGCGCAGCATCCGGCGCGCCGGCGGCGAGCAGCACATTGCCGAGATTGATATGTGCCAGCGCCGATCCGGGCTGTAGCTCGATCACCTGTTCGAGGGCGGCTTGCGCCTGGCCGAGCTGTCCGGCGGATTTGAGCGCCGCCGCAAGGTTGACATGGAGCTCCGCCATGTCGGGGCGAAGGGCGAGCGCGCGCCGTCCCGCGTCGACCGATTCCTCGGCACGGCCGAGCGCCTGAAGCGCGATGCAAAGATTGCCCCACGCATCGACATGCGACGGGACCTCGGCGATGACGCCCCGGTAGCCGGCCACCGCCGCCTCGAGGGCGCCCCGGCGATGGGCGTCGAGGGCGGTCTCAAAACCGCCTTCCGCCGGCGCCGCCGATGCCAGATCATGCGCTGATTTCTGAACCATGGTCACAGCCGCCATGCTAGCGCCGGCGGGTTAACAAACCTTCAGCGCCGGGCGCCGAACATTTGCCCGACACCGCACAACCTGTTGACGCGGCTCGCAACCCCCGGATAGTGTGACTTCAAGCAGGCCCAAATTCTGTATTGGGGGGGGCGGGCTCGATGAAGGCATCCGATCTTTTCGTCAAATGTCTCGAGAAAGAGGGCGTCACGCATATCTTCGGCATTCCCGGCGAGGAAAATGCCGACGTCATGATTTCGCTGATGGACAGCAAGATCAAATTCGTTCTGTGCCGCCACGAACAGGCGGCGGCCTTCATGGCCGACGCCTATGGCCGGCTGACCGGCAAGGCGGGCGTCTGTTTGGGCACGCTCGGGCCGGGCGCCACCAATCTCGTAACCGGCGTCGCCGACGCCAATATGGACCGCGCGCCGCTGATCTGCCTGATCGGCCAGGCCGATACCGAACGCCTGCACAAGGAGAGCCACCAAAACATGGATTCGATCTCCATGTTCAAGCCGATCACCAAATGGGCGCAATCGGTGCACCATCCCGACAATATCCCCGAGATCATCCGCAAGGGGTTCAAGGTCGCGGAAACCGAAAAACCGGGCGCCGTGCTGATCGAACTGCCGGAAGATCTGGCCGAAGCGCAAACCAGGATCAAGCCAATCAAGCCGGAAAAATCGCGCCGTCCGGGGGCCGACCACAAGGCCGTCCGCCAAGCCGTGGACTTGATCATGAAGGCCAAGAAACCGCTTATCCTGGCCGGCAACGGCGCGGTGCGAAAGCGCGCCTCCGAACAGTTGAAGCGCCTGGCCAAGATCAGCGGCATCGGCGTGGTCAACACCTTCATGGGCAAGGGCGCCATTCCGCGCAGCGATGAGCACTGCCTGTTTACCGTCGGCCTGCAGGGCAAGGATCATATCCTCGTCGCCATGCGCGACGCCGACGTCATCATTTCGGTGGGCTACGATCTGGTCGAATACGCGCCCTCGTTCTGGAACAACGGACGCAAGAAGAAAATCGTCCATATCGATTTCTGGCCGGCCGAGATCGACAAGGATTACGAAGCATCCGTCGACGTCGTCGGCGACGTCGCCGACGGGTTGTGGCAGATCAACGAGGAAATCATCAAGCGCCGGCGCAAGGCGAAGAAGAAACTGCCGCTCAACAAGATCTCAAAGCGCGCGGCGTTGCGCCGAACCATCCATAACGATCTGGAGCGCGAGAAAAAGAGCAAGACCTTCCCGATGAAGCCGCAGAAAGTGCTTTACGATGTGCGCCAGGCGATGGGGCCCGACGATATTCTGCTCTCCGATGTCGGCGCCCATAAGATGTGGGTGTCGCGCTATTACCAGTGCGATTCGCCGAACACCTGCCTGATCTCGAACGGCTTTTGCACCATGGGCTTTGCCTTCCCCGGCTCGATCGGCGCCAAGATCGCCCTGCCGAAGCAGAAGGTGCTGTCGATCAACGGCGATGCCGGCTTTTTCATGAACGCCCAGGATATCGAAACCGCGGTTCGCTACAAACTGAACGTGGTCGCCATGGTGTGGATGGACGGCGAATACGGCCTCATCAAGTGGAAACAGCAGAACGCCTTCAACGGCAAGCATTGCGAGCTTGGATTCGGCAATCCGGATATTGAAATGTGGGCCAAATCCTACGGCGCCTGGGGCAAGACGCTGACCAGCGCCGGCGAGTTGCCGGGCGTCCTGGAAGACGCCTTCAAACAGAAGGGCCCGGCCGTCATCGGCGTGCCGATCGATTATTCGGAGAATATGAAAATGTCGCGCCGGCTCGGTAAGATCGAGTTCCCAATTTGACCGGAGGCGGCGCCTCGCGGTCCGACGCCCTGTATTGTGACAGCCGTTACAGAATGAGCGCATTGGATCGGGCAAGAAATAATCGTAGGCTTAGGTAACTATTTGCGATTCGGCGCCATTTTATATAGACAGCGGGTTATATAGACAGCGGGTTATATAGACAGCGGGCGGGAATTCTCGAACGGGCTGTATTTGGCGCCGGCAAAATGGTATCAGCCGCTGTAGCGGCGCCGAGGGATTGTGCTTAATGAGTTTTAAACTCAAATTTTGGGGCGTGCGCGGCAGCATCGCCTGCCCGTCGCCCGACCACATCGCCTTCGGCGGCAATACCAGCTGCCTGGAAGTGAATGCCGGCGGCGAGCAGATCATCTTCGATGCCGGCACCGGTATCCGCAATCTCGGCCATTGGAATTTCCGCAAGGGCATCACCAAATCGACCCTGCTGTTCTCGCACACCCATTGGGACCACATCACCGGCTTTCCCTTCTTTGCCCCGGCGTTTCATCCCGATCATGAATTCGCGCTCATGGCCGGGCATCTGAAAGAGCATGGCGGCCTCTATAAGGTGATATCGGGGCAAATGGCCAACCCCATGTTCCCGGTGCCGATCGAGGCGCTGAGATCCAAATTGGAGTTCATCGATTTCGACGCCGGCGAAACTTTCCAGCTCAGCGAGAAAATCCGTGTGCGGACCGCCTTGCTCAACCACCCCGACGGCGCCACCGCATACCGCATCGAATTCAAGGGCAAGTCGATCTGCTACGTAACCGATACCGAGCATGTCCCGGAAAAGCCAGATGAAAATATTCTCGAACTGATCGATGGCTCCGATCTGGTGGTCTATGATTCGACCTACACGGAAGAGGAGTTTCCCGCCAAGGTCGGCTGGGGCCATTCGACCTGGGAAGAGGGCGTCCGCCTGGCCCAGCTCGCCAACGTCAAATCGCTCGCCATCTTCCATCATGATCCGGACCATGAAGACAGCTTCATGGAGGCGCTTGAAATCGAGGCCCGCCACCGTTGGCGCGGCGCTTTCGTGGCCCGAGAGAATATGCGAATTAATCTCATTTAATTGTAATTCGCGCTCTGGCCTGATTAACTAGCTCCTTTGCCAGATAGTCCCGTTTAGAATTTCCCGAATCTCGGCTTAAGAAAACGGCATATTCAGCGTTTTCGGGACGCCTCTGGCGCTGTCTCGGCGTAGTGGCAACACTCATTAGAGGGTTGTTTTGCTTCGCTGAATCACACAACATGACGCACCGCAGGGGAGTGCGGAGCATGGGGAGCGAGCCAATGCGACTATTCACATTCAGCCTGATAGCGTCCGTCGCGATCGCGGCGGTGATTTTCGGATTCGCGGGCAATTCGGCCGCCGAAGTTTACAGCCAGGGTCCCAAGGTGTGCGAGGAATGCCATCGCGGCGAAACCGAGATTTGGCAGGCCAGCAAGCACGCCGAATCGTTCAAGAAGGTGCATAAGGACAAGAAAGCCAAGAAAATCGCCAAGGCGACCGGCGAGAAAAGCATGAAACGCAATGCCACCTGCGTGCAGTGCCACTATACGGTGGTGCGGAAGAAGGCCGGCGCCAAGGCCAAGCCGGCGGCGGGGCCTTCCTGCGAAAGCTGCCATGGCGCGTCTTCAGAGTGGTTCGCCATCCACAATGATTACGGCGGAGCCAACGTCAAGGTGGGTGAGGAGAGCGCGCAACATAAGGCGGAGCGCATCGCCGGCGCCACGGCGGCGGGCATGCGCTGGCCCTCCGACAAATACGGCGTTGCCGAGAACTGCATGGAATGCCACGGCCTGGCCAACCCCGCCGTGGCCGGCGACAAGCTCGCCATCATGCTCGATTCCGGCCATCCGACGGTCGCCGATTGGGAATTGGTGCGCTACAGCCAGGGCAGCATGCGCCACCGCTTCTACCCGCCCGAAATGACGCTGAACGCGGAGTTGTCGGCGGCTGAAGCGGCGGAAATGTATGTCATCGGCCAGGCGGCCAAGCTGGTATCGGCGGTCAACGCCCAGGGGCGCTCGGATTCGGCCAAATATAATGAATTTCAGGAAGCCCGCGCGGCGGCGGCGCGCGAGGCTTTGGGCAAGGTCGGCGCCGCCGCCGCCTTCTTGGCCGAGCCCACCGCCGATCAGGCACGTGCCCTCGTCGCGGCGATCCAGGGGCAGGACCTCAGCGCCGAGGTCGGCGCCATGTTGCTGGCGAAGGACAGCTATAAATAGGCGTGCCGGCAAAACCGCGCCCGGAACGCCTGTGAAAAACGACAAGAGACTGCCACGCGCCGAATGCGCGAACCGGCAGAAGATGATAAAACGATTCGCCAATAGGGTATAAGATCGCCTGATTGCGCGTTCAAACGGTTGACGGGGAAGACGGATTTGGCCAGCGTTGCAATGATTGCCAGGCCCCAGCGGTGGGATGCACCGTTCGGGTCGGAAATGGCGGATGCCGAAGTCGCGCGCCTGTTGGCGCTGCCCGAATTCGCGTCGATCGCCGGCGACCGATTTCCCAAGCACACGCCGCTCGACGGCATTCTCAGAAACGATACGCGAATCGTGCGCTATCGCGGCGGCGATATCGTCGTGCGCGAGGGCGATTACGGCAATTCGGCCTTTCTTGTCGTCTCCGGCAATCTGCGCGTTGTCATAACGCCGGCGCTGCCGCGCAACCTGATCGGCCGCCAGCTCAGCGAGCGCAAGAATTTCTTCCAGGCGCTCGCTCAATTATGGACCAACCGGACCGTGCCGGAAGTGCGCGACACGTCGCGATATGGCGGCCAGTCGGTGCGCGAGGGCGGCTCGCACGAGGAGGCGGATGCGCGCGTTTTCCTGCAGGATATCCCGGCCGTGCTGAACAGCCACAACACCGCGCAACTCGGCCCCAGCACTCTGTTCGGTGAATTGGCGGCGCTCGGCCGCGTGCCGCGCACGGCGACGATCTTCGCCGAGGAAGAAGCCGAACTGCTGGAAATCCGCTGGCAGGGCTTGCGCGAACTGCGCAAATACGATCCCGGCTGGCGCCGCACGATCGACGAGCGCTACCGCGAGAACGCCCTCAAAGTGCACCTGAAAAGCTCGCCCTACTTCGCCGGCCTGAGCGAACAGGAGCTTGGCGAGGTCGCCGACGCCACCCTGTTCGAAAGCCATGGCAGCTTTGAATGGCATGTCGCCTATAAACGCATGCGCGACCAGGGAAAGGCCGACAAGGAGCCGATCATCGCCCGCCAGGGCGAATATCCGGACGGCCTCCTGATGATACG
>CAJXFT010000189.1 GCA_913053235.1 uncultured Alphaproteobacteria bacterium | reverse complement strand
TTCAGGTTCTAGTGGGGGCAACCCCGTGGAGGTTCGAGTCCTCTCGACCGCACCAGTGCCGGCCGGCACCAGCGCCGGCCGGCGCAAGCGCTTCCCGACGTCCGGCGATTCCTCCTAACCCGCCGCTTTGGGCTGTAAACTTTCGACCAGGCTCGCCCAATAGCTGGCGCCCCAACCCAAAGCCTCGTCGTTGAAATCGTAATTCGGGTTGTGCAGCAGGCAGCCGAGCTCGGCGCCGGCGTTGCCCATCCAGATATAGGAGCCGGGGCGCTTCTCGAGCATGTAGGAGAAATCCTCCGAGCCCATGCAGGGCGGCAGGTCGCGCCGCACATTCGCTTCGCCGGCGACGTGAATCGCGGCCTCGGCGGCGAGCTCGGTTTCCGCTTCATGGTTCACCGTGGCCGGGAACTGGCGCATATAGTTGATCTCGACGCGGCAGCGATGGGCGGCGGCGATGCCTTCGGAGATGCGCTGGATGCCGTCCTCGATCTGGCGCCGCACCGTTTCGCTGAAGCTGCGCGCGGTGCCGGCCAGCTCGGCGCGCTCGGGAATCACGTTGAAGGCGTCGCCGCCATGGAACTTGGTGACGCTGAGCACCGCCGAATCGAGCGGATCCTTGACGCGGCTGGCGATGCTCTGCAGGGCACCGACGATTTCCGCGCCGCACAGCACCGGATCGATGCCGAGATGCGGCATGGCGCCGTGCGTGCCCTCGCCGATGACGTTGATTTCAAAGGCGTCGCAGGCCGCCATCATCGGCCCCGGGCGCACCGCGAACTCGCCGATTTCGAGGCCCGGCCAATTGTGCAAGCCGTAAACGCCGTCGACCGGGAATTGCTCGAACAGGCCCTCATCGACCATCTCGCGGGCGCCGCCCTGGCCCTCCTCGGCGGGCTGGAAGATGAAATAGACGGTGCCGGAAAAATTGCCGGTCTCGGCGAGATATTTGGCCGCGCCGAGCAGCATCGCGGTATGGCCGTCATGGCCGCAGGCATGCATGACGCCGTCATTCCTTGAGCTGTGGCCGAATTCGTTCTTTTCGGCGATGGGCAGCGCATCCATATCGGCGCGGAGGCCGATCGCGGCGCTGCCGGGCGCGCCCTTGAGGACGCCGACCACGCCGGTCCGCGCCAGGCCGCGATGGACCTCGAGGCCGAAGGATTCGAGCTCACGGGCGACGATTTCGGCGGTTCTGGTCTCTTCGAAGCCAAGCTCCGGATGGGCGTGGATATCCCGCCGCCAGGCGGCCATTTCACTTTGGAATTCGGCGATGCGGTTGATCATCGGCATGTGCTCTCTCCCCTGTCTGAAAGGGCAGCATAGCAAGCACCGCTGCAAGTGGATAGAATCTACGATATGAGTGCCATGACAAAATTTGCCACAATCCGGGAGACCGCCGAGCGGCGGGCCGGCGGACCCGCGGCGCTCAAGAAATTGCTGCCCAAGGCGAAATCGGTGCGGGCGCTGAAAGCCGTGCCGGACGACCGCTATCTGTCGATGATGTCGCTCAGGGTGTTTTCCGCCGGGCTCAAACATTCCATGGTGGCCGGCAAATGGCCGGATTTCGAGGAGATTTTTTATGCCTTCGAGCCCAGGCGCGTGGCGGCGATTGCCGACGAGGACCTCGAAGCGCTGCTCAAGGAAAAGCGCATCATCCGCCATTGGGGGAAAATCAAGGCGACGCGCCACAACGCCGCCGCCCTGGCCGAGATATCCGCCGCCCATGGCGGTTTCGGCGCCTGGCTGGCGGCCTGGCCGGGTGACGATATCGTCGGCCTGTGGGACGCGCTGCAGAAACGCTTCAGCCATTTGGGCGGCGCCTCGGGGCCGTATTTCCTGCGCATGGCCGGCAAGGACAGCTTCGTGCTAACGGCGGACACCGTCAAGGCGCTCAACCATTGGGGCGCTTTCAGCGGCCAACCCAAGGGCAAAAAGGCGCACGGCCAGGTGCAGCGGGCGTTCAACGAATGGGCCGGCGAGAGCGCGCTCGGACTGGCGCAGATGAGCCGGATTCTGGCGCTCTCGGTGGATTGACGCGCTTGCTCGGCGCGCCATCCGGCGTGATTTATCGTTAACCGTAAAGTAATGCCGCCGTGGCACGCTCTGGTTATGTCAAAACCCAACGCTGACGACGATCAAAGCCGCGAGCAGCGCGCCCTCGGCGCGCCGGCGCTCGACGATGTCCGCGACGCCCTTGAAGCCGGCGTCCAGGCCTACCGCAAAGGCGACCTCGCCGTCGCCAAAAGCCAGGCCGAAACCGCCCTCAACGACATGCCGAATCAACCGGACGCGCTGCATCTGATGGCCCTCATCGCGCATCAGTCCGGCGACCATGAGGAGGCGGTGCGCCATATCGAGCACGCCCTCACCGTGACGCCGCACAATGTGCCTTTTCAAAACAATTTGGCGATGATGTATCAGGCCGTCGGCCGCCTCGATGACGCGCGCGCCACGCTCGGCCATATTCTCCAGGAACATCCGGATTATCACGGCGCCCACTACAATCTCGCCGGCCTGCTGAAAGCTGAAGGCGATCTCGCCTCGGCGTGCGATCACTACCGTCAGGCGGTGATGTACGAGCCCGGCTTTCCCGACGCCTATGTCAACCTGGCACAGACGCTGCTCGAAATGGGCGAGCCCCAGGAGGCCATCGATACGGCACGCCAGGCGATCGCCGCGGCGCCGGCATCGGCTTTGGTGTTTGCCTCGCTTGCCGTGGCGCTGTTGACGGAGAACGATCCCGGCGGCGCGGCGGAGGCCGCCCGCAAGGCGATTGCCATCGATCCGCTGTCCGGCGAGCCCTATTTCACCCTCGGCAACGCCCTGATCGGCCTCGCCGAGCACGGTGCCGCGGCGCAGGCGCTGCACATGGCGGCGGCGCAATTGCCCGAGCGCGCCGACGTTCACAACAGCCTCGCCGTGGCGCTCTTGGAAAGCGGCCAATTGGAAACCGCCGAGCTGGCGCTGCGCCGGGCGCTGGAAATCTCCCCCGCCCTGGTCGAGGCGCACAGCAATCTCGGCCATATGCTGAATCTCGACAATCGGCCCGAGGAAGCGGCGGTGCATGCCTGGCGGGCGTTGGAACTGGACGACGGATTCACCTCCGCATGGAGCAATCTGGCCGCCGCGCTGCTCGCCCTCGACCAACCGGCCGAGGCGCTCACCGCCGCCGAGCGCGCCGTCGCGCTGGCTCCCGATTCGGCCGAGACGCAAAACAGCCTGGGCAGCGCCCTCGATGCGCTGGCCCGCGACGGTGAGGCGCGCGCCGCCTATGAGCGCGCCATTCAGCTGGCGCCGGAATTTGCCGAGGCGCATTTCAACCGCGCCCTCAACCTGCTCATGGCCGGTGACTACCGCGCCGGTTTTGCCGAATATGAATGGCGCCTCAAATTGGGTGGCGCCGCGGTCTCGCATTCGACGGTGCCGATGTGGGACGGCGCGCCGCTGAACGGCGCCACCGTGCTGCTCCACGCCGAGCAGGGTTTTGGTGACAGCCTGCAATTCGTCCGCTTCGCGCCGCTGGTGGCGGAAAAGGACGGGCGCGTTATCCTCGCCTGCCAGGAGCCGCTACGCCACCTGCTGAGCAAGGTCGAGGGAATTGTCGAGACCGTCGCGCTCGACGGCCCGGCGCCCGAGTTCGACGGCCATGCCGCGCTCGCCAGCCTGCCCCATATTCTGGGTGTGAACCCGGAGAACCTGCCGCCGGCGGCGGCCTATGTGCCGCCGAGCGAGGCGCCATGGCACCTCGAGGCGGCGGCCGGGGCGCGCCTCAAGATCGGTTTCGCCTGGGCCGGCAGCCCGGCCAACAAGATCAACCGGCGGCGCTCCTGCGCCATCGAATTTCTCCAGCCCCTGCTGGCGCGCCCGGACATAGCCTGCTACGGCCTCCAGGTCGGCCCGTCGGCGGCGGATATTTCCGGCAACCGGATGATCGAGGATTTGTCGCCGCGGCTCGAGGATTTCGCCGATACGGCGGCCGCTATCGGCGGCTTGGATCTGGTGATTTCCATCGATTCGGCGGTCGCCCATCTCGCCGGCGCGCTCGGCCATCCCGTGTGGGTGATGCTGTCGCATGGCGGCGATTGGCGCTATCTGCGCGGTGGCGAGGACAATCCCTGGTACCCGACCATGTGCCATTTCCGCCAGCCCAGCCCGGGCGACTGGGCCGCCGTGATCGGCGCCATCGGCGAAGCGCTCGACGGCTTCACGCCCGCCTGACCCTCGCGCTCTGCCGCTCCCTTCGGTTATGATCGCCGAAAATGGGAGCGACAATGAAACCCGACAAGATTGCCGAGGCCGTCGAGATTTACCGTGGCATGCGCCTCGATTTGCACAAGCTCGACCGCCTGCCCGAATCCTGCACGCCGGGCGACAGCATCGAAGCCTATGACGTGCAGCGCGCGCTCAATGCGCGCCTCGCCGATCTCGGGCTGGGTGCGGTCAGCGGCCACAAGATCGGCTGCACCAGCAAAGTCATGCAGGAATATCTCAAGATCGACCAGCCATGCAGCGGCGGCATCTACGCCAACACCGTGATTCATGAGCGGGGCGCGCGCGATCACGGCGCCTATTGCCGACCGGGCGTCGAATGCGAAATTGCGGTGCGGCTGGGCGCGACCCTCGGCGCCGACGGCGCGCCCTACGACAAAGAAAGCGTCGCCGGTGCGGTGGAAAGCTGCATGGCGGCGATCGAGGTGGTCGATGACCGGTTCGTGGACTACACAAAACTCGAACTGCCGACCATGCTGGCCGATGATTTCTTTAATTGCGGCTGCGTGCTGGGCGCGCCGGTGACGGCCTGGCGGGAATTGGATATCGGTGCGCTGCGCTGCGAGATGTTTGTGAACGGCGCGAGCATCGGCAGCGGCTTTGGGCGCGACGTGATGGGCCATCCCTTCAACGTGCTTGCCTGGCTCGCCAATAGTCTGATCGAGCGCGGACGCGAGCTCCGCGTCGGCGAATTCGTCCTTACCGGCAGTTCGGTGGAAACCTATTGGTGCGCGCCGGGCGACGCGGTGAGGGTCGAGATCGAAGGACTCGGCACGGCGGAGATGAATTTCTCCGCCGCTTAGGAGTGCGCGATTATCGTCTACGACTCCTTAGTATGTACCTCTGAATCGGCGGTATCAGGCTTTTCGGTGCTGTCCTCATACTCCTTTGCGCGTTTGAGCCAGTTTGGCCACTCGTCCACCTCTTTGCTTGCCCTTTCAATCTCTTCCATTACACCCGTTTTGACCTCCGACATCGACGCCTCCCCGTATTAACCTGTTGATTGCGTTTCTAAATTTTCCAGTCGCCCTTTTAGTTCTGATAAGGCTTCAGCCTCACGGTACAAGTAAAACATTGCCCCTTCGCCAAACCTGAGCTTCGCGTCATCTCCACTCCATTTTATCGGGTTACCTGCACTGTCCCGACGACGCGACATAGAATATACTTGCGAATATATTCGTGGGCCGACACCTAAAAATTGCTTAAACGGAATTCCTTTATCTGCATCTCCATCAACATTTACGAGGTCCGAATACAACTGGCTGGCACGGCTTTTTGCATAAGGTGCTATATATTGTACCTCTTTTATACCGGCACCCACAATATGCTTTGTGCAATCGTGACACGGAAACGTGGTAGTAAATAATATTCCGTCCCCGACACTGACTCCTCGCCTTGCAGCCTCTATCATTGCTGCCATTTCCGCGTGTACTTCTCTTGAAAATTCTACTATCGAATCAATATCTGAGCCTTTCAGCGGGCTGTCATCACCTTGAATTGCTCTCTTCACTATTTCGTCTATTGCCATATTTGACATTTTCTTACGAAGCCACCCCGATTCTTGAAGTCGGGAAAAAAGGTCAGTCAGGAGGGCTTTCCTCAAACTTACACTGGCCGATACACCAACCTCGGAATCGGTTAGGTTCGTTTTATTTTCACTCCAAACAAATCCGCCTCCCGGGAGTGGAATTTCATTGGCACCGGTTGAAATAAGATCTCCCTTATTGCCGACAATGGCACAGCCAACTTGTCTCGCGACTGAAGAAGACCTCAAAGATGCGGCATGTGCATGGTACATGCCGTATTCATGAGCGGTAGGAGTATGATGCGGGTACCCAAAAATTATTTCTACAAATCTACGAAGTTCACCGCGAAAGTTATTCGCAGAGGGAGATATAAAAAAATCTGCAAGAGGGAAAGTGCCGCGAAGGTTTTGACCGAACGGATTTGATTCTTCTGATTCATCCCTTTTTACCACCGCCGTCGCTTGAGCGGTTATATCTTCATTTTTTCTTGGATAACCACCAGAAAAAATCTTATTCAACGCACTTGTTCTCTTATCAATATTTTCATGACAAGCTAATAATATAAAATTTTCTCCATAAATAGTTCGTAATGCTTTGACCTCTTCTGGTGTTTTTAGGGATCGCAGCACAAATACGGTATCTTTCAATATCTTACGGTCTTCGTTCTCATCTCCATATCTAAGTTTTCGTATTTCAGTAACGGAAACTAATGCAAGTGCGTCATTCCCACCTAATTTTTCTCGAAATTTGTCTCCGGCTTCCATAAAGCTGTGATAATATTTTGGAGTATTTCTTTCTTTTGGTAAATTCCTACAAAATTCAAATTCATCGAAACCTAACAGCAACTGACTAATATGGACATTCTTAGCGTTCCAATGAAACGCTGAAAATACCTGACTCAATTCGTTGCAAACCATATCTAAGTCAACGCCAACAGGTGAAGTAAGCCCTAGCACTAACTCGCCCTTGATAAATTCAGACTTGTAAATTTGAGTCATTTTGTTCCTCGAACAAACAAATAAATCTATGAATTCGCCGCAGTATGGTGCTGCGAAATATTCTTTTACAACTTCTAGCAGAAAAATCAGTAAAATTCCAATATGGTTTTGATTTCTCCAATATAAAGAAGTATTCCATAACGGCCATCTAAGTGTCCGTCCGGAAAGTTCATGAGGGATAACAATATCTGTTGATCCTTCTAAG
>CAJXFT010000188.1 GCA_913053235.1 uncultured Alphaproteobacteria bacterium | reverse complement strand
TTGTCGTAAGCGCTTTTGTAAAAAAGACGCAAAGGACTCCGAAGCGCGAGCTGGCCTTGGCGATTAAACGAATGAAGGAATGGAAAAATGGCTGATATCGCTTTCAAGGATTTGAAGGCCAAACTTCTTTCCAACCCGGAAGCGCGCAAGGTTTATGACGACTTGGCGCCCGAATACGCTGTGGCGCGTGCGGTTATCAAGGCCCGAAAAGCCCGTGGACTCACTCAGGCCGAGTTGGCGGAGCGTATGAATACGTCTCAGTCGTTTATCGCACGTATCGAGAATGCTCGGTCGCGGCCCACTATTAAAACACTCTATCGCGTCGCGGCCGCGACCGGCACCAGGGTCAAGTTGGATCTTGTGTCTACTTAAGCGAACGGAATCTGCCGCTAGCTAAGCCGGGCGGATCCACACCGCGGTGTCGTGGAACACGGCGCCGCCGACCGGTGCCGCGGCATCGGCCGAGGTCAGCGTGTTGACGCCGAGGCCGTTCTCGAAGGCGGTGTTCGGCCAGATCGATTCGATCACCACCACGCCCGGCCTTTGGCCGTTCTCGGCGATGCGCGCCGGAACGGTGATCTCGCCCTGTCCGTTGCCGACCCTGAGCCGCGCCCCGGCGGCGATCCCCATCGCCTCGGCGTCGTGCGGGGCGAGCAGGATGGAGGGCCGCTCCTCGCGTTTTTTCGAGGTCTCGGTCTCGGTGAAACTGGTATTGAGATAATTATGCGCCGGCGCGACGACGAGGCGGAAGGGATGCTCGCCGTCGCTCTCGTCGATCGCGGCGCAATAGTCGGGCAGTTCCGGCAGGCTCGTGCCGGTGGTTCCGATCGCCGCCCAGTCGACCCTGAAATGGAATTTTTTATCCTCTGTCTTGAAGCCGTTCAGGAAATGCCCGTCCTCGAAGCTCGGTGCGCATTCGTGCCAGCGCATCGCCTTGACCTCGTCGGCGCTCGGCCAGCCCGCCGATTGGAAGATTTCGTCGATGATCTGCCACACGCTCATGTCGAAACCGCGATGCTCGGCGCCCAACCGCCTGGCCAGTTCGCAGACCACGAAATGATTGTCGCGCGCCTCTTTGAGCGGCTCGATGATCTTGGCGCCGATCTGGACATGGCTGTGGCCGCCGGCGAGATAGAAATCGTCATGTTCGACAAAGGTCGTGGCGGGAAGAACGATATCGGCGAGCCTGGCGGTGTCGGTCATGAATTGCTCATGCACGGCGAGGAACAAATCGTCGCGCCGGAGGCCGCGATTGACCTTGACCGATTCCGGCGCCACCACGGCGGGATTGGTGTTCTGCGTGATGATCGCCGTCACCGGCGGACCGTCGCCCAAATCCGCCTTGTCGCCGCTCAGCACCGGGCCGATGCGCGACATATCCAGCACGCGGATATCGGGATCGAGTGCGTCGAGCCCGAGCAGCAGGGTCTTGTCGTAGGCGAAGAGGTCGCCATTGCTGAAAAACGCGCCGCCGCCCTTATGGCGCCAGGCCCCGGTGACCGCCGGCAGGCAGGTCGCGGCATGCATGTTGGCGGCGCCGTTGCGCGAGCGCGTGAAGCCGTAGCCGAGGCGCAGGAAACTGCGTTTGGTGCGCCCGTAGAGGCGCGCGAATTCGGTGATCTCCGCGACCGTGAGGCCGGTGATGGGGGCTGCCCAATCGGGGCCGCGCGACGACAGATGCTGCTCGAGGTCGGGCGGGAAGTCGGTATATTGCGCGAGATAATCGCGGTCGGCGAAGCCTTCGCGGAACAATATATGCATGACGGCGCAGGCCAGCGCGCCGTCCGAGCCGGGGCGGAGCGGCAGATGGAGGTCGGCGACCTTTGCCGTCCGCGTGCGGTAGGGATCGACGACGACGAATTTGGCGCCGCGCTCTTTGCGGGCGCGGCTGACATGGGTCATCACATTGACCTGTGTCGAGGCCGGATTGCCGCCCCAGCACAGGATCAGATCGGAATCCGCCATTTCGCGCGGATCGCTTCCCATGCAGGCGCCGACGCCGGCCGAATAGCCGGCCTTCGCGGTCGACGAACAGATGGTTTCCAATTGCCCCGAATAGCGCTTCACATGGCGCAGGCGGTTGATGCCGAAGCGCTGCACCAGGCCCATCGTCCCGGCATAAAAATAAGGCCACACCGCCTCGCTGCCATGGGCTTGCTCGGCGGCGAGGAACGCTTCGGCGACCTCGTCCAATGCATCCACCCAGGAGATGGCGCGGAATTCGCCGCTGGCCTTCTCACCGGTCCGCTGCAGCGGCTGGCCGAGGCGGCCCGGGTGATGCACGCGCTCGGCGTAACGCGCGACCTTGGCGCAAACCACGCCGGCGGTGTAGTCGTTGTCGGCGGCGCCGCGCAGCTTTCCGATGCGCTCGAAGTCGAGCCGCTCGACCTCCAGGGCGCAGGTGCTCGGGCAATCATGCGGACAAACCGTACTGACAAATTCGCTAGGACCGGACGTCACGGCGCTCTCCTCGAACTTCGGGTGAATCAGGAATTCTCAACGGCAAATATTGACCGTTTTGCATGCGCCTGTCACGAACGCCATGCGCCGGATGTGTTCGGATCGAGAACCCACAGTCAAAACAATGCCTTATATTTGTTTTTTTAATTTATGATCTAATTGATGTAAGCTTTGCGCAAACCCGGCATGAGCATGAATCTGGATCTTGAGCCGCCGTCGCCGGATCTTGAGCATCAGCTTGAGACCGACAATCGGCATTTGCAGAAAACCGTCGGTGCGCTGCGCGACCAGCTTGAGCGCCTGCGGTTGGAGAAAGGCGAAGCCGTGCAAAGGGCGGTCGCCGAGATGAGCGACGAATTGGCCCAGTTGAAGGCGACGGCAAATGCGCTGCGCGACAAACTGGAGCGCGAGCGTATCGACAGTCAGGAGGCGGTGCAAAAAGCCGTCGCCGCGGCGAATGCGGAAAATGCACAGATGCGCGAAACCGCGGGCGCGCTGCGCGACCAGTTGGAGCGCATGCGCATCGAGAAAGACGAGAGTGTCCAGCGCGTGCGCTCGGAGGCCAATGACGAAACGCGGCAATTGCAGGCGACGGCCAATGCGCTGCGCGACGAGCTCGAGAAAATGCGCATAACCAGTGACGAAAGCGCCCAGCGCCTTCGTTCGACATCGCAAGGCGAGAGCGCGCAATTGCGCGAGACGATAAATGCCGTGCGCGATCAGTTGGACAAATCGCGCATCGACGCGGATGAAAATGTGCAGCGGCTAAACACCGGTTCGCGCGATGAGATCGGCCAATTGCAGTCGGCCGCGCACGCCCTGCGCGACCGACTGGAAAGTGAATCGGCGCGGCATTATGATAAAATTCAGGAAATGGAGCGAGACTCGCGGAATGAAATCGCCCAGCTGCATGACACCATAGCGGCATTGCGCGAACGGTTGGAGGCCGGCGATGGCGCGTGACAAGCAAACTGGAAAAACCGCCGCCAAGCGTCCGCCCGGGCGCAAGGCGCTCGGCGCCGGCAAGGTAGCCAGGGCGGACAACGGCGCCAAGGCGGCGAAGGGCAGCAAGTCAAAATCGAACAGCGGCAAGGCGGCGGCGCGCGGCAAGTCAAAATCGAACGGCGCCGCGGCGGCACGGGCCAAGCGGCGCGCAAACGGCGGCGCCGCCTCGCTGGATGAGCGCCAGGACAAGATCAGCCAGGCCGAGCTTCTGCTCAGCGTGTCCAATAAATTGGCGGCCCATCAAACGCTCGACGAGCAGCTGCAAACGCTGGTCGATATGACGAATTCAGTGATCGGCGTCGAACGCGGCACCTTGTTCCTCAACGACAATCAAACCGGCGAGCTTTATTCGCGCGTGGCGCAAGGCGATGTGAGCCGCGAAATCCGCATCATGAACACCACCGGTATCGCCGGCCATGTCTATACCAGCGGCGAAGGCATGATCATTCAGGACGCCTACAAGAATGAATTGTTCAACCGGGCGATCGACGAGCAGACCGGATTCAAGACGCGCAGCATCCTGTGCGCCCCGGTGCGCACGGTGAACGGCGACAGTATCGGCGTCGCGCAAATGCTGAACAAGAAGAAGGGTCGCTTCAACGAAGCCGATCTCGACCTGCTGCAGGCGATGACCACCCAGGCCGCGGTGGCGCTGCAAAGCACGCTCTTTGTCGAGGAGATGGAAGCGTCGCGCGAGAAGGAGCTCGAATTTCTCGGCATCGTCTCGGAGCTTTCGTCCGAGCTGCAGCTCGGTCCGCTGTTGCAGAAAATCATGGCGACGGTGACCCGGTTGCTCGATTCGGAACGCTCCACGCTTTTTCTCAACGACGAGAAAACCAACGAGCTCTACACCGAAGTCGGCGAGGGGCTGGGCGCCACGAAAATTCGCTTTCCCAACGCGGTCGGCATCGCCGGCGCGGTTTTCAGCTCCGGCAAATCGGTCAATATTCCCTATGCCTACGCCGATTTGCGCTTCAACCCCTCGTTTGACAAGCAGACCGGATTTTTCACCCGCTCCATCCTCTGCGTGCCGGTGATCAACAAGAATTCCAAGATCATCGGCGTCACGCAAGTGCTCAACAAGCGTGGCGCCACCTTCGATGAGGACGATGAATCGCGCCTCAACGCCTTCACCGCGCAAATCGCCATCGGCCTCGAAAACGCGCAATTGTTCGACGATGTGCAGAACATCAAGAACTATAACGAGAGCATGCTGGAAAGCATGTCAAACGCCGTGGTGACGCTCGACGAGGACGGCAAGATCGTCACCTGCAACGCTTCGGGCCTGCGCATCATGCGGGTCGCGCAGGACGATATTATCGGCAACAAGGCCGAGGAATTCTTCGCCGACAAGAATGCCTGGATCGTCGAGAAGATCGCGCGCGTCACGGAAACCGGCGAGAGCGATATCGTGATGGATTCCGAGATGGTTTTCGACGGCGAGGAGATGTCGATCAACGTCACCGTGCTGCCGCTGCAGGATGCCAAGAAGAATATGCTCGGCGCCATGATCATGATGGAGGACATCTCGTCGGAAAAGCGCGTCAAGAGCACCATGGCGCGCTATATGGACCCCTCGCTCGCCGATCAATTGGTCGAAGGCGGCGAGGAAATGCTGGGCGGCCAGGGCAAGGACGCGACCGTGCTGTTCTCCGACATTCGCGGCTTCACCACCCTGACCGAGGAGCTCGGCGCGCAAGGAACGGTGCAGCTCCTCAACGAATATTTCACCGTCATGGTGGATTGCATCCAGGCCGAGGGCGGCATGCTCGACAAGTTCATCGGCGATGCCATCATGGCCATATTCGGCACGCCGTTCGCGCATGAGGATGACGAAGACCGGGGCGTGCGCTGCGCCTGCGCCATGATGGCGGAGCTCAATGTTTTCAACGCCGAGCGCATCGCCAAGGACAAGCTGCCGGTCGATATGGGAGTCGGCGTCAACACCGGATATGTCGTTTCGGGAAATATCGGCTCGCCCAAGCGCATGGACTATACGGTGATCGGCGACGGCGTAAATCTGTCGGCGCGGCTGGAGAGCGCGTGCAAACAATATAGCGCCCATATATTGATCAGCGAATTCACCATGGCCAAGCTGCGCGGCACCTATCGCAGCCGCGAAATCGACAAGGTGGTGGTCAAAGGCAAGACCGAGCCGGTCGGCGTGGTCGAAATTCTCGACTACCACACCGACGAAACCTTCCCCAACATGATGGAGGCGCTCAACCAGTTCAGGGGCGGCATCGATCTCTACCGCACCGCCAAATGGGACGCCGCGATCAAGGCATTCAAGGATGTCCTGGCCCTCAACCCCGCCGACAAACTCTCCGAAACCTACATCGATCGCTGCGCCCACATGAAAAAGCACCCTCCCAAAGGCGAATGGGACGGCATCTGGGTGATGACGAGTAAGTAGCGGCGCGGGGGCGGCGAAAAGACGCTTCTTCCGATCCTCGGCTGGTTCACCGGCCGCCGGGGCGGGCGAAAATCACCACCCAGTAATCGACATCATGCGCCGTGGCGTGGCCGCTGCCGGCTTCGCTGTAGGCTGGGTTGAGCATGTTTTGGCCGTGACCGGGGCTGGTCCGCCAGAGGGCGGCGATGCGCGCCGGGTCGGTCGGGCCGGAGGCCAGGTTTTCGGCGGCTTCGGCGTAATCATATGCGGTGGCTTGCAGGCGCGCGCCAAGCTTCTCTCCGTTCGGCCCGAGATGGCTCAGGCGGCCCGTGTGGCCCAGATGGCGGGCCTGGGCGAGGGCGGCTTTATTGAGCCGTGCGTTCATTTGGAGGGGCGGAATTCCGGCTTGCTGGCGTGTTTGGTTGACGCTGATCAGCAGCAGCGCGGCGCCGTCGAGCGACTCGGCGGCGGCGAAGCGGGCGCTTGCGGCGCCGGCAAGCAGCGCCATGAGGCAGATGAGCGCCAACCGGCGCCACCGGCTCAGCGCCAAGCTGAGCGCGCCTTTGGCCGGGTCCGGCGCGGCGCGCGGCGGAGCCCGGCCGTGGTCGGCTTTTCTCGCCATGAGTTTAATCTTACCCTGGCGCCATAAGAAACGCCGAAGGGAGCGTCGTGAAGCAGTCTTTCCCCGCCTTTGCCGCCGTCGCGGCTGCGTTCGCGGCAGTCGTGGCGAGCCTTTGGCTGGCCGCCGCCGCGGCGCCGGCCGGCGCCGCCGATTTCGACAAGGGCGCACGCGCCTATGCCGCCGGGGATTTTGCCGGCGCCGCCGGGGAATGGCGGCGATTGGCCGAGGCCGGAGACATGACGGCGCAATTCAATCTCGCCCTTCTCCACGACAGTTCCCAAAGCGGCCTGTTCGACAGCGCCAAGGCGGCTTTCTGGTACCGCCGCGCCGCGGCGCAAGGGGTGGCGGCGGCGCAATTCAATCTCGCCGCGGCCTATCGGAATGGCCGCGGCGTCGCCAAGGATCTGGCCGAATCCCTATTTTGGCTGCTCGTCGCCGCGCGCGCCGAAGAGCGGCCGATCGCCGGCCGCGCGGCGGCGGCCGCCGGCCAGCTCTCCGCCGTGCTGGCGGAGGAGCAAAACGCGCGCGCCGAGCGGCGCGCCGGAGAATGGCGGGCCGTCGCCGAGATAGCGCCGCCGAGCAGCGCCGCCACGGACGGCCAAG
>CAJXFT010000187.1 GCA_913053235.1 uncultured Alphaproteobacteria bacterium | reverse complement strand
CGAGCCGACCACGGCGCTCGACGTCACCATTCAGGACCAGATATTGGCGCTTCTCATCGAGCTTCAGGAGCGCACCCATATGGCGATGCTGCTGGTCAGCCACGATTTGGCGGTGGTCGCCGAGACCTGCGATCAGGTCGCCGTGATGTATGCCGGGCGGATAATGGAGAGCGCCGCCACCTTGGCGCTGTTCGATGCGCCGATGCATCCCTACACGGTGGGGCTGATGAATTCGATCCCGGACATCGGCAAGGCGGCGGAGCGGCTGGTGCCGATTTCCGGCCAGCCGCCGGACCTGGTGAACCTTGCCCCCGGCTGCCCGTTCGCGCCTCGCTGCGCCCATGCCTCGCCCGATTGCGCGGTGACGCCGATAACCTTGCGCGACGTCGCGCCCGGCCACCAGAGCGCCTGCCTCTATCCCGAGCGCCTGTCGCGGGGGCCGGCATGATGATGGCGAATGATGCGGCAACGGGTGCCGGGCAGGGCAAGGAGGTGGTGCTGACGGTCGACGATCTGGCGGTCGATTTCAACGTCGCCCGCTCGCTCGCCCAATTGCTCCAGGGCAGGGCACGCCAAAAACTGCGCGCGGTCGACCGCGTGAGCTTCGCGGTGCGGCGCTTCGAGACTCTCGGCCTGGTCGGCGAGAGCGGCTGCGGCAAGACCACGCTCGGCCGCGCATTGTTGCGCCTCTACCGACCGAGCGCCGGGCGCATCGATTTTCTCGGTCAGGATTTGGCCAACCTCGGGCGCGGCGAGCTGCGCTCCTTGCGGAGCGACATGCAGATGGTTTTTCAGGACCCTTACTCGTCGCTCAATCCGCGCATGACGGTGGGTCGGACGATCGGCGAGGTGCTCAAATTCCATGACATTTGCCAACGCGGCGAAATCACCGCCGAAATTGCCAAGCTGCTCGACCTGGTCGGCCTCACCGGCGCCATGGCCGGGCGCTATCCGGCGACGCTCTCGGGCGGCCAGCGCCAGCGCGTCGGCCTCGCCCGTGCCCTTGCCGTGCGCCCCAGCTTTATCGTGCTCGACGAGCCGGTGGCGGCGCTCGATGTCTCGATACAGGCGCAAATCCTCAACCTCCTCAAGGATCTCAGCGATGAGCTTGGGCTGACGATGCTGTTCATCGCCCATGAGCTTTCGGTGGTGCGCCATATGTCGACGCGCCTGGCGGTGATGTATCTCGGCAAGATCGTCGAGATCGGCGCGGCCGAAGCGATCTTCTCCGGCCCCTCTCATCCCTACACCCAGGGCCTGATGAAATCGGTGCCGCGCCTGATTCCGGAGCGCCGCCACCGCGAGGCGGTGCTGAAGGGCGACGTGCCGAGCCCGATCAACGTGCCGAGCGGCTGCCGCTTCCACCCGCGCTGCCCGCTCGCCACGGATATCTGCCGCGATACCGAGCCGGTACTGACTGAGTTGGGCGGTGACCATGCCAGCGCCTGCCATTTCGCCGAACAGGCGCAGGCATCCTGGCTGCCGACAGGGAGCAACGAATGACCCGCGATCCACGCTACGACATTCTATTTGAGCCGCTGAAAATCGGCCCTCTGACCGCCAAGAACCGATTCTTCCAGGTGCCCCATTGCAATGGCATGGGCAGCGTCTATCCCAGCTCCATGGCGGCCATGCGCGCCATGAAGGCGGAAGGTGGCTGGGCGGTGATTTGCACGGAAGAGACCGACATCCACCCGTCGAGCGACATCACGCCGATCATCGAAGGCCGCCTGTGGGATGACCGCGACATCCCGGCCTTCGCCCGCATGACCGATGCGGTCCACGCGCACGGCGCGCTGGCCGGTATCGAGCCGGTTCACACCGCCGCCCGCGATGCCTGTCTCTACAGCCGCGAGGTGCCGATGTCGGTAACCGCGCGGCCGACCGCCACCGGCTATTACCCGACCCAGGCGCGCGCCATGGACAAGGCCGACATCCGCGACTATCGCCGTTGGCACCGCGAGGCGGCGCTCAGGGCGCGCGCCGCCGGGTTTGACCTGATCTACGTCTATTGCCGCGCCGGCACCTCGATGAACGGCGATTTCCTGTCGCGCGTCATGAACAGGCGGACCGACGAATATGGCGGCAGCCTGGAGAACCGCGCCCGGTTGCTGCGCGAGGTGCTTGAGGATACCCATGCGGCGGTCGGCGATACATGCGCCGTGGCGATCCGCTTTACCGTCGATTTCGCCGTCGGGCCGGGGGGCGAGACCGATCCCGAGGAAACCCGCGATATCGTCGAGATGTTCGCCGAGGTGCCGGATCTCTGGGACGTCAACATCCGCGAATGGCGGCGCGATTCGATGCCGTCGCGCTTCGGCCCCGAGGGCAGCCAGGAAGACCTCGTCGCCTTCGTCAAGGGCATGACCTCGAAGCCCGTGGTCGGCGTCGGGCGCTTCACCTCGCCCGATACCATGGTCGGCCAGATCGAGCGCGGCGTGCTCGATTTCATCGGCGCGGCGCGCCCCTCCATCGCCGATCCGTTCCTGCCGCAAAAGATCGAGCAGGGGCGGATCGATGAAATTCGCGAATGCATCGGCTGCAACATCTGCGTGTCCGCCGATTACACCATCGTGCCCATGCGCTGCACCCAGAACCCGACGATCGGCGAGGAATGGCGCAAGGGCTGGCACCCCGAGCGGCTGCCGGCAAAGCGCTCGGAGGATGGCATCCTGATCGTCGGCGCCGGCCCGGCCGGGATTGAAGCGGCGCGCGCGCTCGGCGAGCGCGGCTACGGCGTTACCCTGGCCGAGGCGGGGGATGCGCTTGGCGGGCGCGTCGCCGACGAGTGCAAGCTGCCGGGTCTCGCCGCCTGGGGCCGGGTGCGCGATTACCGCGCGCAGCAATTCATCCGCCTGAGCAATGTCGAGGTTTACCGCGCCAGCGCCCTCGGCGCCGATCATGTGCGCGAGTTCGCCATGCTCCATGTCGTCCTGGCGACCGGCGCAAGCTGGCGCCGCGACGGCATCGGCCACCAGCACGATAGGGCAGTTCCGGGCGCGGATGCTTCGAACCTGTTCACGCCCGACGATATCCTTGCCGGCGCGCGGCCCACCGACCCGGTGCTGATCTATGATGACGATCACTATTATATGGGCGGCCTGATCGCCGAGCAGCTCCGCGCCGAGGGCCTGGATGTGACCCTGGTAACGCCGGCCGCCGACGTCTCGAGCTGGACCCACGCCACCCTCGAGCATGTCTGGATCGAGCAACGCCTGCACGAGATCGGCGTCACCATCATCGAGAAGCACGCCCTGGCCGGCATCGGCCCCAACGCCAAGGCCGGCATCGGCCGCGACGCCGTCGAGATCGCCCACGTCATGAGCGGCCGGAGCCGGACGCTCGCCGCCGCCTCGGTCGTGCTGGTCACCTCCAGGATCTCAAACGATGCCCTCTATCACGAATTAACCGCAGATTGGGACGCGCTGGCCGCCGCCGGCATCACCACCGTCACCCGCATCGGCGACTGCCTCGCCCCCTCGACAATCGCCGCCGCAATCTATGCCGGCCACCGCTATGCCCGCGAGCTCGACACCCCGCCACCCGACGGCGTGCCGTTTCTACGCGAACTGCCGGAGCTCGGGCCGTTTTAGGGGGGTGCGAAACCGGTCATGCGCCGCCGCCGGCTGGCGGCCAGGGAATTTGGCGGATGGGGTGGGATTCGAACCCACGAAGGGTGTTACCCCTTGCCGGTTTTCAAGACCGGTCCCTTCAACCACTCGGGCACCCATCCGATAGACCTTAACGTATTGACCTGAATATGTATTTGTGGCGCTAATGTCGCTTGTTTAGTTGGAAATAGAGCCTGAATCAAACGCTTGTCAAACATTCCGCGCAGGTACGACCGAGTCAAGCGTTCGACGTGTGTTTCGCTATCGCGGTGCGCAGGGTGATGTCGAGTTGCTGAGCTGCACCTTCCTGCAAACCCGCAAAATGTGACTGTAGCGATCAAGGATGATCGAAACCGTCGCATGGCCCAGGCGCTCGCTTACCACCTTGGGATGGACGCCGGCGGGCTGAGCGGAGAGATTTGAATTGGGCTAGGCTTCGGGTCGCCCTGCCTTTGCGCAGTGTGCTACCGTGTTGCAGCAACGCGAAGAGCCGGCCGAGAATTCGGTGTGATGGGCCATCAGGTCGTAACCAATAAGGAGAAACTGCCGTGAGCACTGCCGGCCCGCCCGCCGCCGCTGATCGTCCGTACGACCTGCTGATCAAAAATGTCTGTCTGGCGGACGCCGATGTGGGCGTTGATGTAGCCATCCGGGATGGCGTGATCGTGGCGTTGGCTGAGGATATTTCCGAGCTCGCCTCCGAGACCATCGACGCCGACGACGGCCTCGTGACCTGCTCCTTCGTCGAGCCGCATTTTCACCTCGATAAATGCCTGAGCCGGCCGCTGGTCGGTGCGATCACGCCCGAGGAAGCGTTCGCGCGGGCGCATGAGGCGAAGATTCACTTTACCGTGGCCGATGTCGAGACGCGGGCATCCGAGGCGCTGCGTCTCGCGATAGCGCAGGGCATCGGCCATATGCGCGCCCAATGCGATGTCGATTACGCGACCAAGCTGATCTCGTTCGAGGGGTTGCTGCGCGCCCGCGAGCGCTTCGCCGATGCCATCGATCTCGAGATCGTCGCCTTTCCGCAGGAAGGAATGGTCAAGGACGCCGAGGCGCCCGGGCTGCTGCGCGAGGCGCTCGCTTCGGGCGCCGACGCGGTCGGCGGTCTGCCGGAAGCCGAATTGAACATAGACGATCAGCGCCGCCATGTAGAGCTGGTTCTCGACATTGCCGGCGAGGCTGGCGTTCCGGTTGAGATGCACTGTGATTACATGGACCACGCCGACCTCAAGACACTCGCCATGCTCGCCGCCGCTACGCTGGAGCGCGGCTTGCAGGGGCGGGTAACGGCAAGCCATTGCAATGCGCTTGCGGTTTACCCGGATGACGAAGCCAAAGCGGTGATCGAACAGGTGAAGGAAGCCGGAATCGATGTTACCGTGCTACCGGTCGCAAACCTGCAGATGCTGGGCGGGCCGCAGCGGACGCCGCGCAATCGTGGCTCCTCGCGGGTCAAAGAGCTGTTGGATGCCGGGATCAATGTCGCGGCGGGGTCGGACAGCATGTTCGACATCTGGTACCGCTTCAACCGGCTCGATCCGGTTGAGACCGGCTATATTTCCTGCCTCAGCGCCGGCATGCGGACCGATGACGAAGTCCGGACCGCCTTCGACATGGTGACCACGCGCGCGGCAAAAATTGTCGGCAAGGATGCGGCGATTGCGGTTGGCGCACCGGCCGACCTCGTCGTTCACGAGGCGCCGACCATTGTTCAGGTCATGCGCAACTTGCCGGGGCGGCGGCTCAATATCAAGAATGGCCGCACCGTCGGCGGGCAGGAAAGTTCACATTGGTGCATCCGCTGATGCCCGGGCGCTAGCCGCCGGCCTTCTCCTGCTTCGGCTCCCACTCCGCTATTCGCCCTTCATAGTAGGGCATTTCCTCAATTCTCGGCTGCCAGGAGCCGTTGTCGCGGCAGTTCTTCACATGCGCCGCGATCTCTTCCATGGTGGCGAACCAGACCTTGCCCTTGGCCATCAACCTTTCGATCCACTGCGCCACCCGGTCGAGCCTGGCGAGGCGGCCGGAGACGAACGGGTGCCACACGGTGACGATCATGCCGCCATGTTTGTACATCGCCTCGAACTCGGAATCGAACACGGCCATGGCCTCGTCGGGCGACTTGATGGTCATGGTGTAATCGAAATCGAGGCTGTGCATGTAATGCGGCCAGTCATCCATCCCCCAGTGCGAAGGCAAGGCGATGATTTCTCCCTTGCCTGTGTTGAGGAAGTACGGAACGTCGTCACCCATCAGGCTGGCATCGTAAGTGATTCCGCGCTCGGCCAACAATTCGGGGGAATCCTTCGATGCGTCATAGAGCGGTGCCCGCCATCCCCTCGGTTTGGCGCCTGTCATGCGCTCGAAAATCTCAACCTGTTTGTCGAGCCAATAGGCCTGGCGCTCGCGCGATTCGTGATTTGGACCCTCATGCAGATAGCCGTGCGCGGCGATCTCATGGCCATCCTTGAGAATCGCCTCGACAAGATGCGGGTATTTCTCCATGCACCAGGCCGGATAGAAGAAGGTCTGTTTGATGCCGAAATGGCGATACAGTTTGAGGATTCGCGGCACCGCCACTTCGTCATATTTGGTGAACGACAAAGCGGATAACATGTCCTGTGCCCGGTCGGGGAAATCCAAATGCAGGCCGCTGTCGGTGTCGATGTCAAATGTGATGGCAACGGCGCAGCGCGCACCGTTCGGCCACGGCACGGGATTTTCGATCAGTTTCAGCGTCATTTCGTGCTCCTCTCCGAATGCCAATCCGGTTGGCGACGTTCAGCATACTTAACCCGGGCGGGCTTATCGTGGTTACATTGCCATGCCTCAGCGGTCGATCACGGCGATTGCCTCGATCTCGATCAGAAGCTCTTCGAAGGCATATCCATCGATGCCGACGAGCGTCGCCGAAGGTCCTTGTGGCGGAAAATATCGGCGGTGTGCGGCCATCATCTTTTGCCAGTAATCGGCGGCACCGCCGGGGGCGCCATCGTAATGATAATAAGTATTGAGTTTGACGACGTCGCTCATGGTGGCGCCCGCCTCTTCGAGCAGCCGGGTCAGGAATTCAAAACAATTGGCGGTTTGTCTCTCGATGTCATGTTTGCCGATGGTGCGGCCTTTGGCGTCCGATGAAATCTGGCCGCCGCAAAACACCGTGTTGCCGACGCGCCACCCTTGCGAGAAAGGCACCGGCATGCTCCAGTCCCAATGACCCTCGGGCATAATCCGTTTTCGGTCCGGGCCGAGATGCGCGACCCCCTCGATCTGAATCAGCTCACCTTCGGCGGGAAAATCGCGCACCCGCACCGCCGTACCCACGGGGCCCGGGTCGGGCAGGAATTCCATGCGCACATCCGTCATTCACTGCCAAAAATCCGTGACGGCATGCCCCGATCCGTCATACTGATAATAAGTATTCATGCGCACCAGACCCCTGAGTGTCCGTCCGGAAAGAAGTTGATTCGTTGGAATCGTTTGTGATTCTGTAT
>CAJXFT010000186.1 GCA_913053235.1 uncultured Alphaproteobacteria bacterium | reverse complement strand
ATCATCACCGTGAACGGCGACAGCGCCAACGGCAAATGGTGGCTGATCATGCCGTGCACGACCAATCTGGAAGGCAAAAAGGAGGCGCGCTGGCTGGCCGGCGAATATGACGATGACTACGTCAAGGTCGATGGCCGCTGGCTCTACAAGCATCTCCGGCTCGACCTCAAATTCTTCGCCCCCTATCTCGACGGCTGGGTCGATCAGACATGAGCGAACCCACTTTAGAACAACAGGTGGCGCGGCTGACCGCGATCGAAGACATCAAGAATATGAAGGCGCGCTACTGCGGCTATGCCGATGACGGCTACGACCCGGAGGGCCTGGCCAGCCTGTTCGTCGAGGACGGTATTTGGGACGGCGGCGAATTCGGCCGCTATGTCGGAGCTGAGGCGATCAAGGAATTCTTTGGCGGCATCTCGAGCGATATCATTTTCGCCGGCCATCTGGTGATGAATCCGATCATCACCGTGAACGGCGACAGCGCCAACGGCAAATGGTGGCTGATCATGCCGTCGACCACCAATATCGACGGCAAGAAGGAGGCGCGCTGGCTGGCCGCGGAATATGACGATGATTACGTCAAGGTCGGCGGGTGCTGGCTGCACAGGCATCTCAAGCTCGACCTCAAATTCTTCGTGCCCTATTTGGACGGCTGGGTCGAGCAGACCTGATTCATGGGCGCTAGGATTGCCGCTTCATCGCCGCCGCGGCGCTGATATCGGGCTTGAACGGCCAGTAGACCTCGGCGTTTCCGGTGATGCCGGATTGGCGGAAGATAAGAATCAGAATAATGACGACGCCGACGAATACTTCCGCCGAACTGGTCGGGATGGAGAAGTCGCCGACTCCCGTCTCGAGACGCCTGAGAACGTCGATCACGACTGTGAGCACGACGACGCCGACAACCGCGCCGGTGAGGCTCTGCATGCCGCCGAGGACGAGCATGGAAAGGGTGATGAAGGTCATTTTGAGATGAAAACTATCGACCGTCAGCATGCCGAGGAAATGGCCGAACAGGCCGCCCGCCATGCCGCAGAAAAAGGCGCTCACGACGAAGGCGAGGAGCCGCTGGCCGAATACATTGACGCCGGCCGCTCTGGCGGCGACCTCGTCATCACGCGAGGAGCGTAGCGCCAGGCCCCATCTCGATCGCGAATAGAGGAACGCAGCGGTGATCGCGATGACGGCGTAGACATAGCCGACCCATACCGTCGTCGTCGTCGGCAGGCCGATGACCGAACTGGCGCCCGACGTCCAGGTGCTCCAGCGCAGGTAGACGGAATAGAACACCATCATGAGGGCAAAAGTGCCGATCGACGCGGCGATGCCGGAAAGCCGCATGATGGCATAACCGGTGATCAAGGCGACCACGGCGGCCAGCAAACCGGCCAACAGGATCGCCGGTATGAAATGATGGGTATTGTTGAGCAGATAGGTCGGCAGGCCGGGCATGAACATATCGCGTGTATAGGGACAGCAAGTCTGCCAGGCGGTCGCGTAGGCGCCGATCATCATGAAGCCGATATGGCCGAACGAGATGATACCTGAATTGCCGATGAACAAATAAAGCGCGGCGACTATGACGACCCGGACCAAGCCTTCGATGAGCGTTTGCGCCAATATGATATCGCCGGAGAGATCGATGATGACGACGATGATCAAAAGCCCCACGCTGAGTACGACCAGGGGCCAAAAGGTGCGCACCAGGCGCAGAACGGGCGTGTTGGCCTCGATCATCAGACGCGTTCCCTGGCGGCCTTGGTGAGCACCAGGCCCTGCGGCCGCCACAGCAGGATAATTATCACGATCAGAAAAACGCAGGCGTCCCGGAAGGGCCGCACGTCTTCAGGCAAAACCGCCGACAGCACGACACTGGCGATGCCGACCGCATAGCCGCCGACCACGGCGCCGATCAGACTGCCCATGCCGCCAATCACGGTGGCGATAAAGAAGAACAACATGATCGACAGGCCCATGTTGTACATGAGCACGCCTTTTTGCGTGACAAAAAGGAGAGACATAATGCCGGCAAGCGAGCCACTCAATATGAAGGCCAGGGCGATCAAGCGTTTTCCCCGAACGCCCAACATGCGGGCCATGCGAAAATCTTCCGCCGCCGCGCGCATCTGAACGCCTGCCGCGGTGCGCCTAAAGAACAGGACGAGCGCGATCAGCAGGAGCCACGTCACCGCAATGATGACGAGTTGCAACAACGGCACGCTGACACCATCCGCTATCTGAATCGGCCCGGTCAGTTCGGGAAACAGGTTCACCGCCTTGGGCCGCCCCTCATAAATCATGACGATGACGTTCTGCAGGACGTAGCCGAGCGCGAAGGAGACGATCATCATCGTCGCCGGCGAGGAATTCTGCACATGCTGAAAAACAACAAAATAGGAAAGCAGGGCCACGACTGTGACAAGCACAATGATGCAAATCGCCAGCAGCGCCGGGTGAAAACCGCCGATGGACAAGGTGGCTACCACGGCGGAGCTGGGCACGATCAAGGCGTAACCGCCAATCGTGATGAAATCGCCATGCGCGAAGTTGATCAGCCTGAGGACGCTGAACAGAAGGCCGATGCCGAGAGCGCCCAGCGCATAGAAACTGCCGAAGCTGAGGGCGCTGATCGCGGTCTGAAAAATATACGGCCAATCCACTAGAACGCCACCTCGCCTTCGTGGGCGACGCCTTCCTCGAAGCCGAAATAAGCCTGACGCACCTTTTCGCCGTCCTGCAGGTCGGCGGCATTTCCTTCGAGCTGCATTTGGCCGCTGCGCAGCACGTACATTCGGTCGGCGGCCTTGAGCGCGCGCTCCGAGCTTTGCTCGACGATCAAGAGCGTCATACCGCGGTCATTGCGCAAGTCGAGCAGGGTTTCGTAAACCCGATCGACCAAATTGGGCGCCAGACCGAGCGACGGTTCGTCGATGGTCATGATGCGCGGACTGGTTAGCAATGCGCGGGCGATCACCAGCATTTGCTGTTCGCCGCCGGACAGTTTGCCGGCCGCCTGGCGGCGCCGTTCGGCGAGCACCGGAAAAATTTCCAGGACGCGTTTGAAATCCTTTTCGATCTCGCCGCGATCGTCGCGCATGCTGGTGCCGATGCGAAGGTTTTCCTCGACATTGAGGGTGGTGAAGACGTGGCGCCCCTCCGGCACTTGTGAAATGCCGGCGCGCGCCACCGCTTCCGGGCTCATGCCGTTGATGCGCTTGCCGTCGAAGGTGATGTCGCCGCTAGTCGGGTTGAGGACGCCGGAGATCGACAGCAACGTCGTCGATTTGCCGGCGCCGTTGGGCCCGACGATACAAACGATCTCGCCTTCGTCGACGGATACCGAAACCTCGCGCAAGGCCGGCAGGCGGCTGTAATGGACGGTGATGTTTTCGACGCTGAGCAGCATGGCGTCAGGAATGGCCGAGATAGGCGTTGATGACGACCGGGTCGTTCTGCACTTCCGCCGGCGTGCCGCGGGCGATGGTCTTGCCGCTGTCGAGCACATGGATGCGTGCGCAAACGCCCATGATAACGCGCATATTATGTTCGATCAGCAGCACGCCGCAGCCGAAACGATCGGGTATTTCGCGCACCACCTGCATGATATCGTCGCATTCCAGATCCGACATCCCGGCCGCCGGCTCGTCGAGCAGCACGAATTGCGGGCTGAGCGCCAGCGCCCGGGCGATGCCGACGCGCCGCTCATCCGTATAGGGCAGGATGCCGGCCGGCATTTCCGCCTGGTCGGCGAGGCCGAGCCATTCCAGCAGTTCCATCGCGTGAGCGTGCGCCTTCCTGCGGCTCAGGCCCAAGCTTACGGCGGCGACCTCGACATTCTCGCTGACCGGCATTTCGCGGAACAGGCGGCCGGCCTGAAAGGTGCGGGCGACGCCGTGGCGCCGAATCCAATGCGGAGTCAATTTTGAAATATCTTTTTCGCCCAGCAAAACCTCGCCCGCCGCCGGCAGTTGAAAACCGGTCATGGCATTGACCAGGGTGGTCTTGCCGGCGCCGTTGGGTCCGATCAAACCCAATATCTCGCCCTGATGCAGTGTTTCATCGACGCTGTCGACGGCGGTCAAGCCTTCGAAACGCACCGATACCTGGCGCGCTTCGAGGGTTAGTCCGTTACCGTTGGCCAGTTCCGACACTCTTCCTCCTCCCAAGCGGGCTCCTCCCAAGCGGGCTCCTCGCAAGCGGGCTCGATCCGCTCCACAACCCCCGCCCGGCGCTTTTCGGCGTCGATTTCTTAGCTGTGGTGACAGGTACCTAATTGATTGTTGCCGGGGGAATCAACTGGAAAATTAAGGCATCATTTCGGTTGCCGTCAAAGCGCCTTGCAAAACCGGCATATTCGAAGACAATGCCCGAAGCGCTTACTTGAGGCGTATTGGAATTCAGGGAAATCAACTCGGGAGATATCAACATGAGGAAATTTGTTTCACTGGTGGCGGCGGGAGCGTTGGCTCTCGGATTCGCCGCTACATCGCCCGCCCAGGCAGACGATCACGAGGTCAAATTCGGTTTTGCCGCCTCTTCGTCGGGGTGGATGAAGGCCTATAGCGGGCCGTCGACCGACGCGGCACTGATCGCCATCGACGATTGGAATGCCAAGGGCGGCCTGTTGGGCAAGAAAGTCGTAGCGGTTTTCGCCGACGCCAAGACCGATCGCGTCGAGAGCAAAAAGGCTGGTATTTCGGCGCTCAACCAGGGTGCCCAAGCCATTGCCGTGGACTGCGACTATGATTACGGAGCGCCGGCGGCACTGGCGGCCCAAAATCAAAAGAAAATTTCTATTTTCCTGTGCGCCGAGAGCGTTCTCGCCGGCGTTCAGGGCATCGGCAAATACGCTTTCTCGAGTTCGGTCCTGGCGGCCGTGCAGGGTGCGGCATTGGCCGAATGGGGCTGGAAGAAAAGAGGCTGGCGCACCGGCTATATCCTGCTCGACGACGTGATCGAATATAATAAGGGCATCTGCTACGGCTTCGATTGGATGTGGCGTGAAGTGCTTGGCGGCGAAGTCGTGGGCCACGACGTGTTCCAGAACGAGGATCCCACCATTCAGCCGCAAATCGACCGCCTGAAGGCTCTGGCCTCGGCGCCTGATTTCATCCAGATGTGCACCTACGGCGCTGGTGGCGCCAGCGCCATCCGTCAAATCCGTGCGGCCGGCATCGATACGCCGATCGGCAATGGCAGCTCCATGAGCGGCACCTACTGGCTCGACGCCGTGCCGGATCTGAGCGGCCACTTTGTGCCCGAGCAGGCTTCGATTTATGGCGACGATCCGCGCCAGGATGTGTTGGACTTCAACGAGAAGTTCAAGGCCAAATATGGCTCATATCCGAACAGCCAATACACCTATCCGGGCTATGTCGTTTTCGAGATGTGGGCCAAGGCGGTGGAGAAGGCCGGCACGTTCGATTCGGACGCCGTCGTTGAGGCATTGGAATCCTTCGTCAACGAGCCCGTGCTGGTCGGCACGCGGACCTTCACCAAGACCCTGCACCATCAGTCTCAGGCGCCTTACCTGATCGTCGAGACCACCAACGGCAAGCCGGCCGTGGTCGAGAGCTGGACGATTTCCGAGGCGGTGCCGATGGATGTGTTGTTCGGCAAGCGCTATGACTATATCGCGCGCTAAATAAGCGAAGCTTACAGAAACTGATCGCCCCGCTGGAGACGGCGGGGCGATTTTTTATTGCGCTGAGTTGCGCCGCTGATTTATGAGCCCGGCGGCGGCAGGGCGGGCTCGGCGCCTTCGGGAAGCGGCACGCCATGCTCGTTCAGGGTCAAGGCGATCATGCAGTAATAGCCGATCAGGCAGGTCAGCTCGACCATGCCGGCATTGCCGAAAAGCGCCAATGCGCTGTTGTAGGTTTCGTCGCTGGCGTGCTTGTTGGTGAGGGTTTCGCGCGTATAAGCATAGACGGCGGCTTCGTCGGCATTGGCGAAATCGGGCGCATTGCCGCTGCGCACTGCCGCGATGATGTGCGCCGCCAGGCCGCCGGCGAGGGCCTCTTTTTCATGGAAGTGCCACTCATAGGAAGAGCTCCAATGCTTGGCCGTGGTCAGCACGGCAAGCTCGCTGAGGCGAGTCGGGAGGCTGGTTTCGTAACGCAAAAAGACGCCGAGGCGCTGCGCCCGGTCGGCCAGCTCGGGGCTGTGCAGCAGCATCATGAAAAGGTCGAGCACGGCGCCGCGCCGGCCGGCTTTTATGTCGTCGTAAACGCGGCGCTGGGCATCGTCGAGCTGGTCTTCCTCGGGCAGCGGTATGCGGCTCATATAATTCTCCTTCAGCGGTTGTTCGAGGTGTTCGTGGAGCCCTCTTCGCCGGCGATGGGGGGGACGAATTGCAGATCGGTGTCCCAGGGAAAAAAGATCCAGGTGTCCTGGCTGACCTCGGTGATATAGCTGTCGACCAGCGGCTTGCCGAGCGGCTTGGCGTAGACGCAGGCGAGATGCGCCTCGGGCAGCATTTTGCGCACGACGCGGGCGGTTTTTCCGGTATCGACCAAATCGTCGATGATCAGCCAGCCTTCGCCGTCGCCCTCAAGCCCCTTGATGATGGCCACTTCCGACTGATCCTGGTGATCGTAGGAGGTGACGCAAACGGTATCGACGAGGCGAATCTCGAGCTCGCGCGCGACGATCGCCGCCGGCACCAGGCCGCCGCGGGTGATCGCGACAATGCCCTCGAAAGGCCCTATTTCGGCCAGCCGCCATGCCAGAGCGCGGCCGTCGCGGTGCAATTGGTCCCAGGATACCGGAAAGCCCTTACTATATGCGTCCGCCATTTTCCTGCCTCATTTTGTCGCTATTCAGTCCGCCGCGGCGAATTCTTATCGCCGGAATAGGTTTAGCGCAGGATAGCGCCGACGGAAACAGGACGCTTGGCGGCACCGGGCAATAAAGCCAACTTTAGTTCGAATGATAAAGTAAAAGCGAAAATCGATTTATTCATATTAATTCAGCGAATTCGCCGAAATTTACGGTTTTTTGGCCGATTCTAGTTCAAGTATTAAGTAAATAATATCACTAATCTCGATGTGGACATGAATTTTATTTGGAGAAATTTAGAATAAATATATCGTTAGCGATGTAAACCGAATATTAGTTTCACAATCAACATTTTGTTAATACTT
>CAJXFT010000185.1 GCA_913053235.1 uncultured Alphaproteobacteria bacterium | reverse complement strand
TCGGCAAGGCCTTCCGACGCCCTCCGACGGGTCGCGGGGGCGACCGGGACGGCGGCTTGCCAAGGCAATGGGCCGGCGTCGCGCGCGGCTTCCGATGTGCCGCATCGCTGCGCCGCACGCTCCTAGCCGAAAACCTTGGCAAGCCGTCCCTATAGGTCATTATCACCGCTCCTTGGTATAACGGGCGCATGCCGGCATGACGGAGAGCGCCGATAATCGCGTCAAACGCGCCGACAGGCTGTTCGAGAAGGCGATGGCGGCGCATCGCGATGGGCGCCTCGACGAGGCGATTCAAGGCTATGGCGAGGCCATCGAAATCAACCCTGAATCGTCGCGCGCCTTCAACAATATGGGCGTGGCGCTGCGCGCGCGCGGCGCCTTTCACGCCGCCGTGGCGAGCTACCGCCGCGCCATCGCGATTAAATCGGATGATGCGGGCAGCCATTCCAACCTCGGCAATGCGCTTCGCGCGCTCGGCCGCCATGATGAGGCCGAGGCCAGCCACCGCCAGGCGCTGGCGCTCGATGCGGACTATCTCGAAGCGCGCTACAATCTCGGTCTGGTGCTCAAGGACCAGGGCAAATTCGACGAGGGCATTCAGTGCCTCGTCGAGGCGGTGCGGCGCAAGGCTGACTATGTCGACGCCCATTGGGACCTGGCGCTGGCCTGGCTGATGATGGGCGATCTCAAACAGGGTTTCGAGGAATATGAGTGGCGCTGGCGGCTCGCCGAAAACCCGCCGCGGCGCTTCGACAAACCGGCCTGGAGCGGCGGTGCGCTCGACGGCCGGACGATCCTGCTGCATGCCGAGCAGGGCATGGGCGACAGCATCCAGTTCGCGCGCTACGCGGCAATGGTGGCGGCGCGCGGCGGGCGCGTCATCCTCGAATGCCAGGCGCCGCTGACGGCGCTGTTCGAGAGCCTGGACGGGGTCGAGCAAATCATCGCCCGCGACGATCCGCTGCCCGCCTTCGACGTCCATGCGCCGCTCCTCAGCCTGCCGCGGATTTTCAAGACCGATTTGGACTCCATTCCGGCATCGGAGGCCTATCTCGGCGCCGATGCGGCGCGCGGAAAAAAGTTCGCACGCCTGCTCGACGATGAGCGGCTCAATGTCGGCATCGTCTGGGCCGGCAAGCCGAGCCACCGCAACGACCGCAACCGGAGCGCCGGCATCGAGCCTTTTATCGATCTGCTCGGCACCCCCGGCGCCGCCTTTCACAGCCTCCAGGTCGGCCCGCGCGCCAGCGACATCGGCGCCACGCGTTGCGCCGGGCTGATCCGCGACCATGCCCCGCGTTTGCGCGATTTCGCCGATACGGCGGCGCTGGTCGCGGCCCTCGACCTGGTGATCAGCGTCGACACCTCGGTCTGCCACCTCGCCGGCGCGCTCGGCAAGCCGTGCTGGGTGGTGATCCCCTACACGCCGGACTGGCGCTGGCTGATGGGGCGCGAGGACAGCCCGTGGTACCCCTCGCTGCGCCTCTTTCGCCAGCCCAGCTTCGGCGATTGGCCGGGCGTCTTTGACCGCCTCGGCGAGGCACTTGAAGAGAGGATCGCGGCGTGAGCGCCGGCCCCCGGCCGCGCCGCAGCGCCCTCTATATGCCGGGTTCCAATGCCCGGGCCTTGGAGAAGGCGCGCGGCCTCGACGCCGATGTGCTGCTCTTCGACCTCGAGGATTCGGTGGCGCCGGCGGCCAAGCAGGCGGCGCGCGGCCTCGTCACCGCGGCGCTCGGGCAAGGCGGTTACGGCGAGCGCGAGCTGATCGTGCGGGTCAACGGCAACGACACTGAATGGGGAGAGGACGACATCGCCGCCGCCGCCGCCGGCGGCGCCGACGGCATATTGCTGCCCAAGGTGGAGGATGGCGAAACGGTGCGCGCTGCCGTGCGCCGCCTGGAGGCCGCCGGCGCGCCGCCGGCGCTCGCCGTCTGGTGCATGATGGAAACGCCGGGCGCCATGCTGCGCGCGGCCGAGATCGCCGCCGCCTCGCCGCGCCTCGGGGCGCTGGTGATGGGCACCACCGACCTCACCGAGGCGCTCGGCGGGCGTGCAACGCCCGATCGGCTCGCCGTGCTGCCCAGCCTCGGCCTTTGCCTTTTGGCGGCGCGCGCGCATGGGCTGGCGGCGCTCGACGGCGTGCATATGGATCTTTCCGACGATGCCGGCTTCAAAGCCGCCTGCCAACAGGGGCGCGATCTCGGCTTCGACGGCAAGACCCTGATCCACCCCAAGACCCTGGCCATCGCCAACCAAATCTTCGCCCCCCAGCCCGACGATCTCGAATTCGCGCGCCGCGTCATCCGGGCGCATGGCGACGCCGAGGCAAAGGGCGCCGGGGTAACGCTGCTCGACGGCAAATTGATCGAAGCGCTGCACGTGACGGAGGCCGAGCGCCTGTTGGCGCTGGCGGCGGCGATCGCCGAGCGCGGCAAAGCTGTGCCGTAGAAGACCTCCGAGGCGATTGTTGACTGGCCGCCGGGATCGGTCTTAAATCCCTTATTCCGCACAAGGATTCGGCCGGCCGCGCCATGCGCATCCGGCCACGCGCATGGCGCACCGGAAGAGAGGGAATATGGCGCTCAGAGATCGCCCGCTTTCGCCACATCTGCAGATCTATCGGCCCCAGCTCACATCCGTACTGTCGATTATCCATCGCCTGTGCGGCGTTTTCCTGGCGAGCGGCGCGATGATGCTGTGCTTCTGGCTGGTCACCGCCGCCGCCGGGCCGGAATATTACGCCTGGTCCGAATGGTTCCTGACATCCTGGGTCGGATATGCCCTGCTCTTGGCATGGTCGTTCAGCCTGTTCTATCACATGTGCAACGGCATCAGGCATATGTTCTGGGATATCGGCGTCGGATTCAGCATCAAGTCGATCTATGTCTCGGGCGTTTTCATGGTGCTGGCGGCGTTCGGCCTGACCGGCCTCTCCTGGGGCCTCGGCCTCTATTTCTATTTTACCCGCTGAGGAAACGATCATGCGCATTCAAACCCCGTTGGCCCGCGCGCGGCATTTGGGCTCCGCCATGGAAGGCCCCGAGCATTGGTGGATGCAGCGAATGACGTCGCTGATGCTGATACCGCTGACGCTGTGGTTCGTCGCTTCGATGTGGTGGCTGGTCGTCGATGGCGGCTTCACATACGAGGCGCTTCGGGACTGGCTGTCGGGGCCGATATCGGCGGTCCTGATGCTGCTCTTCGTCGGCGCCACGTTTTACCACCTCAAACTCGGCATGCAGGTGATCGCCGAGGACTACATCATCGGCAAGGTGGCGCGCTGGACCTTCATCATCATGATCACTCTCGGCTGCCTGACCGGCGCCGTGGCGACGCTCTATGCGGTCGTCGCCGTGGCGCTCGGAGGTTAGAGAAGCATGAGAACCGCCTATCCGATAACCGAACATAATTACGATGTCGTCGTGGTTGGCGCCGGCGGCGCCGGCCTTAGAGCCACGTTCGGCCTCGCCGAGCTCGGCCTCAAGACGGCCTGCGTCACCAAGCTGTTCCCGACGCGCAGCCACACCGTGGCGGCGCAGGGCGGCATGTCGGCGGCGCTCGGCAATATGGGCGAGGACGATTGGCGCTGGCATATGTACGACACCGTCAAGGGCTCGGACTGGCTCGGCGACCAGGACGCCATCGAATATATGTGCAAGGAGGCGCCGCAGGCGGTCGTCGAGCTCGAGCATTACGGCGTGCCGTTCTCGCGCACCGAGGACGGGCGCATCTATCAGCGCGCCTTCGGCGGCATGACGACCAATTACGGCGAGGGCATCGCGCTCCGCACCTGCGCCGCCGCCGACCGCACCGGGCACGCGATTCTGCACACGCTCTACCAGCAATCCTTGCGCCACAAGGCCGAGTTTTTCATCGAATATTTCGCCCTCGACCTGGTGATGAGCGAGGACGGCGCCTGCCGCGGCATTTTGGCCTGGAATCTCGACGACGGCTCGCTCCATCTGTTCCGCGCCCATATGGTGATTCTCGCCACCGGCGGCTACGGGCGCAGCTATTTCTCCTGCACCTCGGCGCATACCTGCACCGGCGACGGCAACGCCATGGTGCTGCGCGCCGGCCTGCCGCTGCAGGACATGGAGTTCATCCAGTTCCACCCGACCGGCGTCTACGGCGCCGGCATGCTGATCACCGAAGGGACGCGCGGCGAAGGCGGCTATCTGGTCAATTCGGAAGGCGAGCGCTTCATGGAGCGCTACGCGCCCTCGGCCAAGGACCTTGCGTCCCGCGACGTCGTCAGCCGCTCGATGACGCTGGAGATCCGCGAGGGACGCGGCGTCGGGCCGCTCGGCGACCATATCCACCTCAAGCTCGACCATCTCGGCGCCGAGGTGCTGCATGAGCGCCTGCCCGGCATCACCGAGACGGCCAAGATCTTCGCCGGCGTCGACGCCCTCAAGGAGCCGATTCCGGTGATCCCGACGGTGCATTACAATATGGGCGGCATCCCGACCAATTATCACGGCGAAATGGTGACCGTGAAGGGCGACGACCCGGACAGCGTCGTGCCCGGCCTGATGGCGGCCGGCGAAGCGGCCTGCGTTTCGGTGCACGGCGCCAATCGCCTGGGCTCCAACTCGCTCCTCGACCTGGTGATCTTCGGCCGCGCCACGGCGGAGCGTTCGGCCGAGCTGATCACCGCCGGCGCCCCGCATGCGCCGCTCAGCGAAGGCGCGCTCGATAAGAGCCTCGGCTGGTTCGACCATCTGCGCCACGCCGACGGCGCCACCGGCGCCGCCGAAATCCGCCTCGAGATGCAGCGCGCCATGCAAACCCATGCCGGCGTCTTCCGCGACGAGGAGATCATGCAGGAGGGCCGGGTCAAGCTCGACACCATCTGGAAAACGTTCAAGGGCGACATCAAGGTGAGCGACCGCTCGATGGTGTGGAATTCGGACCTCGTCGAGACCATCGAACTCGACAATCTGATGCGCCAATCGAGCGTCACTCTGAAATCCGCCATCAACCGCAAGGAAAGCCGGGGCGGCCACGCGCGCGAGGATTACACCGAGCGCGACGACGACAACTGGATGAAGCACACCGCCGTGTGGCTGAGCGAGGACGGCGACGACGTCACCATCGACTACCGCCCCGTCCATATGTACACGCTGAGCGACGAGGTCGAGCCGATACCGCCCAAGAAGCGGGTTTACTAACCGTCGTTCCCGGAACAGGGTCCGCGTGAGGAACAGGATATGTCGAAATTCAACCTGCCCAAGAATTCGAAGATCAGGAAAGGCAAACACCATGCGGCGCCGGGCGGCGCCGGCGGCAAGACGCGGCGCTTCAAGATCTACCGCTACGATCCCGATTCGGGCGACAATCCGCGCACCGACACCTTCGATGTCGATACCGAGAATTGCGGCCAGATGGTGCTCGACGCGCTGATCAAGATCAAGGACGAGGCCGACCCGTCGCTGACCTTCCGGCGCTCGTGCCGCGAGGGCATATGCGGCTCCTGCGCGATGAATATCGACGGCACCAACACGCTGGCCTGCACCAAGCCGCTCGACGAGGTGCGCGGCGAAGTGCGCATCTATCCGCTGCCGCACATGCCGGTGGTCAAGGACCTGGTCGCCGATATGGCGAATTTTTACGCGCAATACACCCTGATCGAACCCTGGCTAAAGACCGACACGCCGCCACCGGCGAGCCGCGAGCGCCTGCAGGGTCCGGAGGACCGCGCCAAGCTGGACGGCCTCTATGAATGCATCCTCTGCGCCTGCTGCTCGACGAGCTGCCCGAGCTATTGGTGGAACGGCGACCGCTACCTCGGCCCGGCGATCCTCCTGCAGGCCTATCGCTGGCTCATCGACAGCCGCGACGAAGCCACCGGCGAGCGCCTCGACGAGCTCGAAGACTCGTTCCGCGTCTTCCGCTGCCACACCATCATGAACTGCACCCGGACGTGCCCGAAGAGCCTGAATCCGGCGCAGGCGATTGGCGCGATAAAGATGCTGTTGATGGAGCGGCGGTAGGGGGGGCAGTTCTATACCGGGAACGTCGAATGTGCGGGCCTAACCCGATTTCGGAACTGCTAAAAATTGTTCAAGAACCGACTGTGGATACCCGATTGGTAACGCTACTCTTCTGAGCGCATACACATTCTGAACTGGGCATCAGCTTTTAGACGTGCCCTGGAAAAGTCCCCCTTTTGAATGAATTTCAGATTGCCAGAATTTAAGTGTTCATCACAAGTTCCCTGAGCTTTTATTTATATTTAATCAGGTTTTTATTTACAGAAATCATGTCTTCGATCAATTCATTATAGTGTGCATAAGTTTGTTGGAATTCCTGCGGAGACATTTCAAGATTATCTACTTTTGCTTGATCGTGCCATCGACGATATTTCGCTTGCCAACGAGTAAGGTGCGGTCGAATTCCAATATTTAGCACCTTCAAAGATAGCTCCACAATGTTTCTTGTGTGTTCTCGGTTCAACTTTGCAACCGGTATATCTTTAGTTAACTCTCGGGCAACAGTAAAAAATGAGTACCAAGAGTTATAAATTTCAATAATTACATCGTTCTCCCGGTCGATTTTGACACCAATTTTGCGGGTATTCAGTTCGACCCACAGTTTATAAGCGATTTGCAGATCGGTATGGTCACGTTTTAGTTTGATTTTCTGATTGCCGATGCCGAGTTCAGCTTCATTAATTATCAGCCCTCCCCCAAGAATTTGACCAAATATGTTTTGTCGAAAAATAATCACATAGAGAGCGCTTCCCAGAACGATCAACACTATGGCGATCAAACAATAAAAAGCCAATTTTCTATGCTGATCGTCCATCGCAACGACTCATCCAGGACTATCGAGATAAGTGGATGTTCCATCTGAGAATTATCCTCTAAAGTCAGCTTTTACCCTTGGTGCATCTATTGGTTGCCAAACTTTGTATCATTGTCTATATTGTACACCCACTGTCTGCAACTGCAAACCTCAGCCATAGGAGCGTGATGCCATGGCCAGTGATACGAGAAATGTATTTATCAGTCACATTCATGAAGATGATTCTGGCCTCGAAAAACTCAAGAACCTGCTGGAAAGCCATGGCGTGACCATCCGCGATTATTCCATCAGTTTAGACAATCCCAACAACGCACATTCAGAAAGCTACATCAAAACTGAGCCCCCATTTCCCAGATGAAACCGATATTTCATGCGGCGGCAACATGCTTCTGCTATAA
>CAJXFT010000184.1 GCA_913053235.1 uncultured Alphaproteobacteria bacterium | reverse complement strand
TGAGCGGCCTCGGCGACGCCTATTATTCGCGCGGGCGCATGATCACCGCGCTCGATTATTTCCGCCGCTGCATCGATCTGTGCCGCCAGCAGGGTTACGGGCGCATCGCCGTCGGCAACCAATATATGGTGGCCTGGGGCCGCTTCTATCTGAACGAGGTCGCCGGCGCCCTCGAGGATGCCCTGGCGGCGATCGAATCGGCCCAGCGCGTCGGCCACCAGCGCGCCGAGATGGTGGCCCGCCTGACCGCCGGGCGGGTCCTGGTGGAGAGCGGCGACGCCGCCGCCGCGCACCCGCATGTCGAGCGCGGCCTGGAGTTCGCCGAATCGCTGGGCGCCAGCCGCTTCAAGCCGTTCCTGCTGATCTATGTCGCGCGCATCCGCTTTGCCCGCGGAGCGCCCGCCGATGAAAGCGTGAAGCTGATGCGCGAGGCGCTGGATTTGGCGCGCCAGACCGGCGCCGGATTCCTCGCCCCCTGGGTGCTCAGCACCCTGGCCCTGGTCAGCGACGAGCCGGCGGCGGCGCTCGAAGCGCTCGGCGAAGGCGAGGAACTTCTGGCCGAAGGCTGCGTCGGCCATAATTATTACGCCTTCTACCGCAATGCCATCGAGGTCGCGCTCAGGCTTGAGGATTGGCGCCAAGCGGAGCGCTATGCGGAAGCGCTTAGCGCCTATGCCGCCGAGGAGCCGTTGCCATGGTCCGAATTTGTCAGCGCCCGCGGCCGGGCGCTCGCCGCCCGTGGCCGCGGCGAACGCGGCGAAGCGAATGGGCACGAACTCGAACGGTTACGCAAAGAGGCGGAGCAAGCGGGACTCCATGCGCCGCTGGTGGCCATCCAACAGGCACTCGCCGCAGCCTAGGGCAACATCACCGCCGACAGGTAGATGCGGTCCATGGCTTGCACCGTCAATGCAGGGCAAGCTCGGCCTGTCGAGCCCGGCGAACGCCGATACTGCCGTACCGATTATGTGCCAACTCTTCGCCGGCCCTGTAAACGTATAGCTGCTCTCGAGCCAGGGCGTGCCAGGGCTCGTCCGTGAGTGGCGTGGTCGCGAGCAGCACCACCCTTTGGTTGCAGCCGCTCTCGACGCAGGCGCGCCGCGCAATGAAGAGCTTGGTGTGCGGGTGAACGATCAGCTGCGCACCATCGCTCAGCATGAAATTGAATTCTCCCATGGCGGCGAGGCGGCGCACCGGCTCTCGGATCGCTTCGACCAGACCGTCGATCGTCCGGCGCCGCGCAATCCTGTCCAGCAACAGACAAAACGCATATTCCGAATCGGTCTCGCCGATCGGCTGGAAGCGGCGCGGCTTGGCCGCCGGGTCATCGCGCAACCCCGGCAGCTTGCCGTTGTGCGCGAACACCCAGGACCTTCCGCCGAGCTCGCGCTCAAAGGGGTGGGTGTTGGCCGAGGCGCGGCTGATCTCGGCTGGGTTGGCCTTGCGAATATGTGCGATGACGGTGGTGCTCTTGAAGTCGTATTCGCTGATGAACGCCAGACAGCGGCTCTCGGCGGCGGGAATGGGCTCCTTGAAAACACGCGCCGCGTTTCCCTCATGGAAGGCGACGCCCCAGCCGTCCGCGTGCGGGCCGATTTCGCCGCCGCGCGGACGCAGCAGGGCAAGGGAGTTATTGACGTCGGTCGGATATTTGGCGCTGATATGCGCGACGATGGGGTGACGATCCTCGACGTGCGGCCGCCGGAGGAGTACGCCGCCGGCCATGTGCCAGGCGCGCTCAACGTCACGGTGGAGGAACTCGAGGAGCGGCTCGGCGAAATTCCAGCCGGGCAAGAAGTGATCGCCTATTGCCGGGGCCCCTATTGCGTCCTCTCTTTCGAGGCCGTGGCGCTGCTCCGCCGGCATGGCTTCGAAGCGCGCCGCCTCGAAGATGGCTTTCCGGAGTGGAAACATGCGGGACGGCCGGTGTCGCTGCGTCCCTAGGGAAAATCACCGTCGCGGGTGATTCCACCTGCTCGGGATTTGCTCTATTGGATTTGAAGCAAATGCGTCGTCGCAGGTGATTCCACCTGCTCGGGATTTGCTCTAGCGGGCGAAGCGGATGTTGAGAATATTGGCGGCGAAGACCAGCGCCGCGCCGCCCAGTACCCAGGGATTGAGCGCCTCGCCATAGAACAGCAAGCCGAGCACCGCGATCAGCGGCAGGCGCAGGAAGTCGAGCGGCACCACCAGCATGGCGTCGGCCTGTTGGAAGGCGCGCGCCATGCAGTAATGGGCGCTGAGGCTGGTCAGCCCGACCATGACGACCCACGGCAGGACGGCGAAACTCGGCCACACCCAGCCGTCGACGGAAAGGGCGAGGGTGACGGGCAGTTGCAGCGCGGTCATGTAGACCAGGATGGTGAGCGGCGATTCCGTGGCGGTCAGGCTTTTTACTACCGCATAGGAGACGGCATAGGCGAAGGCGGCGCCGAGCACCGCCAGGGCGGCGGGGTGGATCGCCTCGACACCGGGGCGGGTGATCAGCAGAATGCCGGCAAAGCCGAGCGCGATGGCGGCAACCCGCGCCACGCTCAGACGCTCCTTGAGGAACAGAAAGGCGAGCAGCGCCGTCCAGATCGGCGTCGTGAATTCAAGCGCGAAGACTTCGGCTAGGGAAATCACGCCGATGGCGTAAAACCAACCATATGAGCCGGCGAAATGGGCCAGGTTGCGAAAGATTTGCGCCCCCAGCCGCTGCGTCCGGGCATGCCCCCAGCCGTGATAATAGAGTATTGGCAGGATGGCGATCCCGCCCACCAGGCTGCGCCAGAAGAGGGTCTGGAAGGTATTTAGTTCAGCGCTCAATTCGCGCCCGCAGACGCCCATCAAGGTGAATGAAAGCACCGTGCCGGCCATCCACAGGCTGGCCTTGACGGGCGGCGGTATATTTCCGCGCGCCGCCATGGCTAAACGCCGCTCAGGCGGCGCCAGCTTGTCTCGATATAGCGTGAAGCATGCAAATCAGCTATGGATTTTCCCGCAATAAAGAAGACCGGGAGCGTCAAGCTGGTCGAATATCCACAGAGGTCGATATGGTGGCCGATATGGTGGCTGCGGCGCGGGCGCGAAATATAGCCGTCAGGCCGCCGAAATGCCGGCGCCGGAGCGCCATTCGGTGGTTTGCTTGCACTTCGGACAAATCCGTTCGCCGGTCCATTCGCTGAGGAATTTTTCCCCGCATTTCAGACAGTTACGCTTCTTGTTCTGATATTCGCGGGACGGCTTTGGTTTCCTGTGATAGGACGGAGGCATATGTTTTCTCTTGTTTTACCGGGAGAGAGTGGCTCTTCCGGCCGGGACGTCAAATCCGGGCCGGACTGGTTATATACAGACTCTTGAGAAAAATATCAGCAGATGAATCGAAATTTTTGCAATTAAAGCAAAAATAATTCATCGAGGGCCCTTCTCAGGGCCTGAAATTCGCGCTATTTGAGGCGCCACGGCCCTTCATCAACCGGGAATATCAGCCATGACTCAAACATTCGACATAAATATCGATTGCGGCGAGAGTTTCGGCAATTGGGTCATGGGTGCGGACGAAGCGCTCATGTCGCATGTCACCACCGCCAACATGGCCTGCGGCTTTCATGCCGGCGACCCCATGATCATGGTCGAGACCGTGCGCCTGGCGAAGCGCCATGGTGTCGCCGTCGGCGCCCATCCGGGGCTGCCGGATCTGCGCGGCTTCGGGCGCCGCGTGATGTCGCTGTCGCCCGAGGAAGTCTATGCCGATACGCTCTACCAGGTCGGCGCGCTCAGCGCCATTTTGCAGGCGCACGGCATGGCGCTGCACCATGTCAAGCCGCATGGCGCGCTCTATTCCATGTTGAGCGTCAGCGAGCCGCTCGGCGAGGCGTTCGTGCGCGCCGTCATCGAGGTCTGCCCGCGGCCGATGATCTATTATCCGGCGCCGGCCGAGAATCACGCGGTAACCCGCATCGCCGCCGATAAGGGGATCGACGTCGTGCCCGAGCTTTATTTCGATCTCTCCTATGACGATGACGGCGGGCTGATCCTCAAGCGCGCCAACGAGGGCGCCGATCTCGACGATACCAAACAGCGCCTTGCCCGGTTTTTGGAGCGCGGCGAGGTGCTGAGCGTGGGCGGCAAGGCGGTCGCCATGACGGCGCGCAGCATTTGCCTGCACGGCGATGGTCCCAACGCGGTCGATCTGGCGCGCACCATCGCGGATGGTCTAAAGGCGGCGCAATATGAGCTCGCCCCCCTGGTGCCGGCGCCCACCATGGCCGGCCAGGCGGCGCAATAATACCAAGGAGCGGCGCCGGGCGATCCGGACTGCCCTCGTTTGAGCACCCCGGCGGACAGCGATTCAGCCGCCCCGTCGCCGGCTTCGCGGCGCCGCAACGTCATCCTGCTGGCGCTGTGCCAGGCCTTCTTCATGACCTCGACCTCGGCCATCGTGACCTCGGCGGCGCTGATCGGGCACAGCCTCGCCGAGGACAAGGCGCTCGCCACCCTGCCGCTGGCCATGCAGTTCATCGCCGTGATGGCGGTAACGGCGCCGGCCTCCTTGCTGATGAAGCGCATCGGGCGGCGCGACGGCTTCACGGTCGGCGTCTGCATCGGCCTGGCCGGCGCCGTGCTGGCCATCGTCGCCATCGGCAATTCCGATTTCCTGCTGTTTTGCCTGGCCTGTTTGCTGATCGGCGCGTTTAACGCTTTCGGTCAATATTACCGCTTCGCCGCCGCCGACACGGCCGAGCACGCGTTCAAGAGCCGCGCCATCTCGCTGGTGATGGCGGGCGGCGTGATCGCCTCGATCGGTCCGCTGCTGGCCAGTTTTTCCAAGGATCTGCTGCCCGACGATGTCTTTGCCGGGGTCTACGTAATGATCGCCATACTCTATCTCGCCAGCCTGGCGACCTTGCGCTTTGTCGCCATTCCCCGCCCCGGCGCCGAGGAACGCAGCCATGGCGGGCGGCCGCTCCACCGCATCATGCGTCAGCCGCTGTTCATCACCGCCGTGCTTGGCGGCATGATCGGCTATATGCTGATGTCGCTGCTGATGGCTTCGACGCCGCTCGCCATGCACGGCGCCGGGCATGGTTTTTTCGACACCGCGCAGGTCATCCAATGGCATGTCTTCGCCATGTTCGCGCCGGCATTCTTCACCGGCCATTTGATCCGCCGCTTCGGCACGCCCATCGTCATGGCCGCCGGCGCGATTCTGATCGCCGCCTGCGTCGCCATCAATCTCGGCGGCTTCAATCTCGCCTATTTCTGGATCGGCGGCATCGCGCTCGGCGTCGGCTGGTGTTTTCTCTTCATCGGCGCCACGACGCTGGTCACCGAGACCTATAGTCCGGCCGAGAAAGCCAAAACCCAGGCCGCCAACGATTTCCTGGTGTTCGGCTCGGTCGCCTGCGCCGCTTTGCTGTCGGGTATCCTGCATGAGTGGATCGGCTGGCGGGCGATGAACTATGCCGCCCTGCCTTTCGTCGCCATCGTCCTCATCGCCCTTTTTGCCATGCTGCGAGCGCGCCGCCGCGACGCCGGTCTGGCGGATTGATTCCAACATATGCTACTCAGGCCGCCACCATTGTTAAGGGGAGAGAGGCAATGAATTCAGAAACCAAGGTCGCGCTCGTCACCGGCGCCGGCAGCGGCGTCGGCAGGGCCGCCGCGCTGGCGCTCTTGGGCCACGGTTATTCGCTGGTTCTGGCCGGGCGGCGCATGGCGCGCCTCGAGGAGACGCTGGCGGCGGCCGGCGCCGATTCTATGCGGGCGCTGGCGGTGGAAACCGATGTCGGCGACGCGGGGTCGGTGGCGGCGCTGTTCGCCGCCACGGAGGAGCGCTTCGGCCGCCTCGACCTGTTGTTCAACAATGCCGGCATCGGCGCGCCCGGCATCGGCCTCGAGGAATTGAGCGCCGAGCAATGGCGGGCCGTCGTCGACGTCAATTTGAGCGGCGCTTTCTATTGCACCCAGGAAGCCTTCCGCATGATGAAGAGCCAGCGGCCGATGGGCGGGCGAATCATCAATAACGGCTCGGTGTCGGCGACAACGCCCCGGCCCAATTCGGCGCCCTATACGGCGACCAAGCACGCCATCACCGGCCTCACCAAAAGCACCTCGCTGGACGGGCGCAAATACGATATCGCCTGCGGCCAGATCGACATCGGCAACGCGGCGACGGAGATGACCCAGCGCATGTCCCAGGGCGTGGCGCAGGCGAACGGCGAAATCGCCGCCGAGCCGGTGATGGATATCGACAATGTCAGCCAGGCCATCCTCTACATGGCCAGCCTGCCGCTCGACGCCAACGTCCAGTTCCTCACCGTCATGGCCACCAAAATGCCGTTTATCGGCAGGGGGTAGAAGCCAAAAAACCTGCATTCGCCGGCCCGACGCGGCGCCGCGCGGCTAATCGCCGCAGGGCCATGACATAGGCCGCCAACCCGACCTGGATCAATGTGCAGGCTTTGCCTCGAATTAGGATGATACGGGCCTTTGGCATGGGCGCCCTGTCAATATTGTCCTGATCAGGAGGATGCAATGGTCATTTCAAAACTACTCCGCCGAAGATATATCGTGCTGGCCGTCTCTGCGTTGGCTCTTGTGTTGGCCGGTAGCGCAAGTGCGGACGAGGGAAAAATAGCCCTCGGCGCCAAGATGTACGATAAGTGGTTCAAGGTGATTGGCGCGCCGAAACCGGAAGATACCCATAAGTCGTGGCCGTCATCCAACAGCAAGAAAAAAGGCAACGCAACTCATCGTTGCAAGGCTTGCCATGGCTGGGACTATTCGGGCAAGGACGGCGCCTATGCCACCGGCTCCTACCAGACGGGAATCACCGGCGTTCGCGCATTTGCCGGCGCTAATCCCGCCGATGTCGTCGCCATTCTGAAAGATGCGACGCATGGATTCGAAGGCGCTATGTTGGCCGAGGACATGGCGGCGTTGGCGATTTTCGTTACCGAGGGCCAGGTTGACATGGATAAATATATCGACCGGGCGAGTAAAAAATTCACCGGCGATGCCGCGCAAGGCAAGGAATATTACGCCACCATATGTGCCAATTGCCATGGCGCCGATGGTATGTTGCCCAAGGATATGGCGCCACTTGGCGAGGTTGCCGACAAGAATCCGTGGGAAGTCCTGCACAAGGTTCTCAATGGGCAACCGGGCGAGAACATGCCCGGACTGAGGGCGCTGCCGGCGCAGGTCGCGGCGGATGTCGGTGCTTATGCCCAGACTCTGCCCGCCGAATAGATTGTCCTGAGAGGGGGCCCTTCATTGTCGTACAGGTGAAGGGCCGCACCGCCGCCGGACC
>CAJXFT010000183.1 GCA_913053235.1 uncultured Alphaproteobacteria bacterium | reverse complement strand
CCCTCTTCCCCGAGGGGAAGAGGGGTTGGGGAGAAGGGGCAAACCAAGCGCGCACAAGCCAAGGGAGCGGATGCGACCGCCCGGCGCTTGAGGGGCAAACAAAAGAGCGCGCTCGCGAACGCTTGAGGGGTGGTGCCGTTTGGAAGAATCTTTGTGGGTTCCGGAGCACTTCGAGCCGGGGCCGGAGGGGCATCCGCGCGTTTTTTGTTTGGTCCCTCAGACGCCGGGCGGTCGCATCCGCTCCCTTGGCTACCTCGTATTAACTCGGGCGCGCGGTCGCGCTTGCCGGAATGCATGAAGCATTCCGGTTGGTGGTGCCGTTTGGGTGAGTCTTTGTGGGTTCCCTCCGGCGCCGAGAGGGCGCGCTTGCCGGAATGCAAGAGACGCATTCCGGATGTGTGCCGCTTGGAAGAATCTTCGTGGGTTCCCTCCAGCGCCGGGTGGTCGTGCTTGCCGGAATGCGTGAAGCATTGCGGTTGGAGGTGCCACGTTCCCGGCGGCATTACTTGCTCGGGCCGACCATCTTCAGCGGGTCGACCCATTTGTCGAATTCGGCTTCGCTCAAGAGACCGAGCGACAGCGCCGCCGCCTTCAGTGTGGTGCCGTCCGTATGCGCTTTTTTCGCCGCCTTGGCGGCGTTGTCGTAGCCGATATGGGGGTTGAGCGCGGTCACCAGCATCAGCGATTCATGCAGCAATTGCTCGATGCGGGCATGGTTGGGCTCGATGCCGCGCACGCAGTTGCCGCTGAAGCTGCGCGCGCCGTCGGCTAAGAGGCGGATCGATTGCAGCAGGTTATAGATCATCACCGGTTTGAACACGTTGAGCTCGAAATGGCCGTTCGAGCCGGCGATGGTGATCGTCGTGTGGTTGCCCATCACCTGCGCGCACACCATGGTCAGCGCCTCGGACTGGGTCGGGTTGACCTTGCCCGGCATGATCGACGAGCCGGGCTCGTTGGCCGGCAGCGAAATCTCGCCGATGCCGCAGCGCGGGCCGGAGCCCAAGAGGCGGATATCGTTGGCGATCTTCATCAGGCTGGCGGCGATGGTATTGAGCGCGCCCGACATCTCGACCAGCGCGTCATGCGCGGCGAGAGCCTCGAACTTGTTCTCGGCGGTCTTGAAGGGAAGCCCGGTCAGCTTCGCCACCTCGGCCGCGAAGGCCTTGTCGAAACCGGCCTTGGCATTCAGCCCGGTGCCCACCGCCGTGCCGCCCTGGGCGAGCTGGCACAGCCTGGGCAGCGCCGCCTTGACGCGCGCCTGGCCGTATTTCACCTGCGTCGCATAGCCGGAAAATTCCTGCCCCAGAGTGAGCGGCGTGGCGTCCTGCAAATGGGTGCGGCCGATCTTGACGATGGCTTTGAAGGCTTTCGCCTTGGCGCTTAGCGAAGCCTGCAACTCGCCGAGCGCCGGCAGCAACGCGCCCGACACCTGCTCGACGGCGGCGATATGCATGGCGGTGGGGAAGCTGTCGTTGGAGGATTGCCCGCGATTGACATGGTCGTTGGGATGCACCGGGGTCTTCTGCCCCATCGGTTTCCCGAGAATTTCGGCGGCGCGGTTGGCGATCACCTCGTTGGCGTTCATGTTGGACTGGGTGCCCGAGCCGGTCTGCCAGACGACGAGCGGAAAATGATCGCCCAGCGCGCCCTCCATGACCTCGCGCGCGGCCTGCTGCAACGCCCTGGAGATGCCCTTCGGCAGCTCGCCCTGGCGCCCATTCACGCGCGCCGCGGCGAGCTTGACGATGCCGAGTGCGCGCACCAGCGCATCAGGCAGGCGCTCGCCGCCGATCTTGAAATTGTGCAGGCTGCGCTGGGTCTGCGCGCCCCAATAATTCGCCGCCGGCACCTTGATCTTGCCGATCGAATCGCTCTCCGTCCGCGTTTTCGCCGTCTTGCTCATTGCCCTCGCCGCCCTCTGTCTGGGTTTCGGTTGACCGGCGCTTCATAGCATGGCGCGCCCTGCCTGTGTTACAATGCTGGCATATCGCCGCCCGGCATGGTTTACAGTCTCCCGCATGGCAAATGTTACGACCCCCAACCGCCGGGCCCTCGCCGCGGCGCTCGGCAAAGCCGCCGAGGATCAGCGCGCCGGCCGTCTTGAAGAGGCCGAGACGGCCTACCGCCGCGTCCTCGCCGCCGTTCCCACGCATGCCGACGCAAATCATCAGTTGGGCGTCATCCTCAGCCAGACCAAGCGCCCCGGCAAGGCGGTGGCATGGATCGAGCGCGCCATCGCCGCCGAGCCCGGGCGGGCCAATTATCACGCCAGCCTCGCCGAAGCGCGGCGCGCCCTCGGCCACGCCGCCAAGGAGGCGGCGGCCTTGCGCGCATTGCTCGCCCTCGAGCCGGACGACAGCGCGGCGCTGCACAAACTATGCGCCGCCCTGATCAAGCTCAAGCGCTATGAAGAAGTGCTGCAAGTGGCCGAACGCGCCGCCGCGCTCGACCCCAGCGATACGCTGTCGCTCAACAATCAGGGCGTGGCGCTGCAGGCGCTGGGCCGCGTCAAGGAAGCCGAACAGGCCTATCGCGACGCCCTTGAGCGCAGCCCCGACTACGCCCAGGCGCACAGCAATCTCGGCGTCGTGCTGCAATCGTCCGGGCGCAAGGAAGAGGCCGAGGCGAGCTACCGCCGCGCCATCGAGATCAAGCCCGAATACACCCAAGCGCTCGGCAATCTGGCGGCGCTCATTCAGGAGCTGGGCCGCGCCGAGGAGGCCGAGGAGATGTATCGCCGCGTGCTCGCTCTGTCGCCCGATTACGCCGAGGCGCACAACAATCTCGGCAATCTGCTACAGGACCAGGGCCGCCTCGAGGAGGCGTTGCAAAGCTACCGCCGCACCATCGAGATCGCGCCCAAGCACCGCCTCGCCTACAACAACATGGCGCTCGCGTTGCAGGACCAGGGCAAGCTCGGCGAGGCGCTGGCCAGCCTCACCCACCAGATCGAGCTGGCGCCCGATTTCGCCGAGGCGCAGAGCGCGCGCCTGCGCTGTTTCAATTTCGATCCCAAATGGAGCCCGGCCGAGATCTGCGCCGCGCACCGCGAATGGCCGGCGGCCGCTTGCCCGTCTGGTCCTCGATATAGTTCGCCTCGGCGGGGCTGAGGCCACAATAGAGGGTGCCGCGGGCGTACATCTCTAGTGAGTAGGCAGCGTTCCCGAAACCCGATCCGTGCGACACGGCGACGACGTGCTGAGACGGCAAAAGGTCGGTGAACGGCGAGGCGTGGGAGACGGTGAAAATATCCCACCACAGCAGCCGGGCGTCGGCAATCGCGATATAGAGGTCGCGGAAAATCTTCTCCGATTGCGGCGACGTGAAGCGCCACGATTCGTGACCTTCCGCCGCCGGACAGCTGACGGCCATGACCGACGGCGCCAGATCGGTGCGCTCTGCAAGGCGGAGCGCGACCGGCGCCAGGCTGGCCCAGCCCTGCGCATTCTCGGCGAAAAAAAGAATGCGGCGCGCGCGTGCGCCTTGCTGCGCCGCCGCCGTCATGGCCGGGCGCCGGGATGGCCGGGGATCGTCCGCCGCGTCTTGCGGCATTCAATGGGGCGTAAGAAACTGCCGTCGAAATTCGCCAAGCGTGCCTTTGCCGATTTGCGGCGGCCCGGAATAACCCGTATTGGTTGTTTAACAATCATAATTTATCGCGTGAGTACGGCTATTTTTCCACTACTTTAGCCACCGCGCCGAAAGATCGCCACCAGCTCGACATGGCTCGACCACAGGAACTGGTCGATCGGGGTGAGGGCGCTCAAGCGGTAGCCGCCATCGGTGAGAATGCGGGCGTCGCGGGCGAAGCTGGGCGGATGGCACGAGACCGCGGCGATGCGCGCCACTCGCGAAGCGGCCAGCGCCTCGGCTTGAGCCCGCGCCCCGGCGCGCGGCGGATCGAAGATGACGGCGTCGTAGGGCTTCAACTCATCGACGCCGAGCGGCCGGCGGGCGAGGTCGCGCGCTTCCGCCGTGACGTTCACGCCGGCGCGCCGCGCCGCCGCCTCGGCCGCCCCGGCCATCTCGGCGCTGCCCTCGAACATCGCCACCCGGCCGCCGCCGCCGGCCAAGGCAAAACCGATGCCGCCGAGGCCGGCATAGAGGTCGGCGATGCGTACGCCGCCCTTGCGCGGCGCCAATTCAGCCACCGCCAGGCCGTCCCGCACCAGGCGCTGGATGGCGGCCTCGCCCGCCGCCGTCGGCTGCAGGAAGGCGCTGGGCGGCGCATCGACCGGGATGCCGGCGAAGCGGGCCTGCACGGCGCCGGGCTGAACGATGGTCTCCAGCATCGGCGCCGGCCGGCGCTCGCGGCGCCGCTTGCCACCGCCGCCGCCCCTGCCCGGCGCCGGGCTTTCGACCGAGAGGCGCTGGATGCCATGGCTTTGGGCGAAGCCGGCCAGGGTCTCACGCGTGGCCAGGGAGGGCGGCGCGGCGAGACCGTGCAGGATGACGTCGATCCCCTCATGCGCCCGGGTGAGCGAGACCTCCGTCACGCCGCCGCCAATTTCCGCCACCAGCCCGCTCAGCGGGCGCAACAAGCCATTGAGCACCGGCAGCAGCACGGCGCAGCTTTCAATGGCGGTGACCTCATGGCCGCGGCGGCGGCGAAAACCCAGCGCCACTTCGCCTTTAGGCACTCGCCCACCTGCCGGGAGCGCCGCGGCGAGGCGGGCGCGGCGCCGGCTGGCGCGCGGCGATGCGATGAGCGGCGCCATGGCGATATCCGTCAGGCCGCGATGTGCGAGCGCCTCGCGGATCACCCCGGCTTTCCACTCGGCGTAGGGCCGGGCGGCGATATGCTGCGCCACGCAGCCGCCGCAGAGGCCGAAATATTGGCAGGGCGGCGCCACGCGAGCCGGCGAATTGCTCAGCCGCTCCAGCACGCGCGCAACCGCGCCGCCGCTCGCCGCCCGGCCAAGCTCGGCACGCACCCGCTCGCCCGGCAGCGCGCCGGGGACGAACAGCTTGGCGCCATCGCGCCGGGCGATGCCATCGCCGCCGGCGCCGAGCGCTTCTATGGTCAATTCGCACTGCAAGGCCGAGAGCTATAGCATGGCCGCCGGCGAATCGCTCACAGCGGCGCGGCGACGAACTCGACCAGCATCAGGCCGGCGAAGGCGATAAACACCAGGCCCGAGGCGAGCGCGATGCCGCGCTGCACGCGCGCCCGCGCCAGCCAGCGCCGCGCCCGGCCGGCGGCCAGCACCAGCGCGCCTTGCCAGAGGATGTTGATAAGGATGATCGAGGCGCCGAGAAGCGCCAGTTGCACCGGGATCGAAGCCCGCCCCGGCGCGACGAAGCCGGGCATCAGGGCGATGAACAAAAGGATCACCTTGGGATTCAGGAGATTGGTCAGGATCGCGTCACGGCATATGGCGGCGGCGCTGGCGGCGCCGGCCGGCGCCAGGCCGGCCTCGCCCGCTATGTTGCGGGCCGCCGCCGCGCGTATATTGCGGTAGCCCAGCCAACACAGATAGAGCGCGCCGGCCAGGGCGACGCCCTTCAATGCCAGCGGCACCGCCAAAAGCACCAGCGAAAGGCCGAATACCGCCGCCGCCAAATGGCCGAGGAGACCGATCTGCACGCCGAGCAGCGCGGCAAAGCCATGGCGATGGCCGCCGCCATGGCGATGGCCGCCGCCATGACCTTGGTCGGCGCCATGACCTTGGTCGGCGCCATGACCATGGCCGCCGCCCAGGGTAGCGCGGATGACCAGCAGGGTATCCGGGCCGGGCGACAGAATAGCGGCCAGTGCCACCACCAGAAAGGCGCCATAGAGTTCGGGATCGAGTGGCATGTGAAACCGGGCGCCGGCTTTATCCGCAACCCCGCAAACGAGGCGGCGCTAGCGCCGGGGAGCGCTATTTCTTGCGAAACGAATCGAGGGTGACGACTTCGGCGCCCGCCTCGCCCGATCCGCCCGCTTCCGGCGCCGCGTCGGCGTCATCTTCAGCGCCGCCTGAATCCGCCTCGCCCGGCGCCTCCTCGGTGTCGTCGCCGCCCACCACCGCATCCGCATCCGCATCCGCCGCCGCGGCCGGCTCGGCCAGCTCGTCGCCATTGGCACCGATTTCGGTCACGCCCCCGGCGCCCGATTCGTCATCCTCCGCATCCGCCAGCGCCTCTTCGGCGGCGCCCACCAATTGCAGTCTGCCGGGCCCCCCCGCCGTCTTGATTTCGAACTGCATGCCAAATTTCACGCCGGGATCGGCGAAGCGGGTCAGCGCGGCAAAGGGAACGCAGACATATTCGCGCGCCTTGTTAAAACTGAGGGTCACGGAAAAGTCTTTCTCCGTCACCTCCAGCCCCCAGAATTGGTGCTGCAGGACAATCGTCAACTCGTCCGGATAGCGGTCGCGCAAATAGTCGGGGACATCGACGCCGGGATATCCGGTGCGGAAAGTGATGTAGAGATGATGGCTGCCGACGAGGCCGTTCTCGGCGACGCGCAGCATCACTTCGCGCATGGCGCCGCGCAGGGCATTGTCCACCAACTCGTCGTAACCGATATGATCCTTGCCCATAGCCTCTTCTCCTGAGCCACCTATCCGGAAGGCAATCGCGGCCCGTAAAGTGGGGGGCTTCTGTTGCCCGGTGCCCCCCGAACCGCGCTTACCCAGCAATGCTAGGCAGCGAGTGCTACTTCATTATCGTTCGCACTTACATTTTGGCCCGATAACGGTGGTACCATACCGAGCGAAAACCGAACCTTTACCACGCACGTCGATCCTGGTTCGCCCCCGTAAAAACATCGCCCCGGCCCGGCGCTCTTGGCGCCAAGTGCCGGCGAAACGAAATGGTGGAGGCGCCGGGTACTGCCCCCGGGTCCGCAACGCTTATTTCGCGCGGCGTTTATCGCCATAGTCGACGGAAATCCGCCGACCGGTCTAATATAAACATCTTCGCCGCGCCGTCCAAGCGCCGCGTTCCCGTCAACCTCCGGCGCCGACCCGTGGCGCCGGCCGCAACAGCGCCGTAGCAATGCCCCTGGACCCTGAACAACAAGCCGAAATCGAAGCCATGCGGAAGGCCAGCACGGCGACGCGGCGCGCCTGCGCGCCGGCGCTCGAGGAGATCCTCTATCAGGCCATTCCCGTGCTCGATCATGGCTTTATCAGGGTGATCGACTATATGGGCGATGACGGCGCCATCGTGCAGGCGGCGCGGGTCTCCTACGGGCGCGGCACGCGGCGCGTCAGCGAAGACAAAGGCCTCATCGCCTATCTCATGCGCCACCGCCACACCACGCCCTTCGAGATGTGCGAGATCAAATATCACGTCAAACTGCCGATTTTCGTCGCCCGCCAGTGGATTCGCCACCGCACCG
>CAJXFT010000182.1 GCA_913053235.1 uncultured Alphaproteobacteria bacterium | reverse complement strand
TTGTTGATCAGCTCCATGATGATGACGGTCTTGCCGACGCCGGCGCCGCCGAACAGGCCGACCTTGCCGCCCTTGGCGTAGGGCGCCAGCAGGTCGACGACCTTGATGCCGGTGACCAGGATCTCCGCTTCCGTCGACTGGTCGACGAAATCGGGCGCCGGGGCGTGGATCGGCATTTTCTTTGCCGTGCTCACCGCGCCGCGCTCGTCAATCGGCTCGCCCACCACATTGATGATGCGCCCCAACATTTCGGGCCCCACCGGCACCTGGATGCCGGCGCCGCTATCGCTCACTTCCTGGCCGCGCACCAGGCCTTCGGTGGTGTCCATGGCAATACAGCGCACGGTGCTCTCGCCGAGATGCTGGGCCACTTCCAGCACCAGCCGGTTGCCGTGATTTTCGGTCTCCAGGGCGTTTAAAATCGCCGGCAATTCGCCGTCGAAATGAACGTCGACGACAGCGCCCATAATCTGGGCAATGCTGCCTTTTGTGTTGATAGTGGCCATGGCCGGGCTCCCGTCGCGCTTGAATTCAGTTTTTCGTGTTTCGAGTTGTCGTGTCTGCCGCCGTTCCGCCTAGAGGGCCTCGGCGCCGGAGATGATCTCGATCAGCTCTCCGGTGATCTTGGCCTGGCGGGTGCGGTTGTAGTTGAGCGTCAGCTTGTCGATCATCTCGCCGGCGTTGCGCGTGGCGCTGTCCATCGCCGTCATGCGCGCGCCCTGTTCGCTGGCCGCACTTTCGAGCAGCGAGCGGAACATTTGTATCGACAAATTATAGGGCAGCAATTGTTCGAGAATTTCGGCCTCTTCGGGCTCGAATTCATAAATCGCGCCGCCGCGGTCGACCGGCTCCGCCTCCTCGCCGTCCGCGGCCGCCGAATCGGCGAACGGAATGACCTGCTGGAAGGTGACGATCTGGGTCATGACCGATTTGAAATGATTGTAGACGATGGTGCAGACGTCGAATTCGCCGGCCTCGAATAATTCGGTGATTTTTTGCCCGATGGCGTCGGCATCATCGTAGCCCGGGCCGCGTTTTCCCAACTCGTCGGCGCTGTCGATGATGAGCGAGCCGAACTCGCGCTGCAATTGCTCGCGCCCCTTGCGCCCGACGCAGAACAGCTTGACCGTCTTGCCGCCGTTCCTGAGCTCCATGATGCGCAGACGCACGGCGCGCGAGATCGAGGAATTGAAGCCGCCGCAAAGACCGCGGTTCGAGGTCACGACGACGATCAGATGGGTGTTGTCGGCGCCTGAGCCGCGCAGCATCGCCGGCGCGTCGTCACGCTCATGCATCAACTCGGCGAGGCTGCCGACCATGCGCTCCATGCGCTGCGCGTAAGGCCTGGCCGATTCGGCGGCCTCCTGGGCGCGGCGCAGCTTGGAAGCGGCGACCAGCTTCATAGCCGAAGTGATCTTCTGGGTCTGCGTGACGCTGTTGATGCGCGTGCGCAGGTCCTTGAGAGTGGCCATCTGGCGCTATGCTCCGTCCTGCTGCTCAGGCAAATTTCTTGGTGAAATCATCGAGCAGAGCGGCGAGTTTGTTTTCATCGTCCTCGCTCAATTCGCCGGTCGAGCGGATGGCGCTCAAAATATCGCCGCCGCCGGCGCGCACCTGGCCGAGGAAATCCTGCTCGAAGCGGCCGATCTGCTCGACCTCGATGCCATCGAGATAGCCGCGCACGCCGGCGAAAATGACCACCACCTGCTCCTCGATCGGGAGCGGCGAATATTGCCCCTGCTTGAGCAGTTCGGTGAGCCGCGCGCCGCGCGCCAGCAGGCGCTGGGTGGCGGCGTCGAGGTCGGAGCCGAACTGGGCGAAGGCCGCCATTTCGCGGTACTGGGCGAGCTCCAGCTTGATTCGCCCGGCGACCTGTTTCATCGCCTTGATCTGCGCCGCCGAGCCGACCCGGCTGACCGACAGGCCAACGTTAATCGCTGGGCGGATGCCCTGATAGAAGAGGTCGGTCTCAAGGAAGATCTGGCCGTCTGTAATCGAGATCACATTGGTCGGGATATAGGCGGCGACGTCGCCGGCCTGGGTTTCGATCACCGGCAGCGCCGTCAGCGAGCCGCCGCCATGGCTGGTATTCATCTTGGCGGCGCGCTCGAGGAGGCGCGAATGGAGATAGAACACGTCGCCCGGATAGGCCTCGCGGCCGGGCGGGCGGCGCAGCAGCAGCGACATCTGCCGGTAGGCCACGGCCTGCTTGGAGAGATCGTCATAGATGATCACCGCATGCATGCCGTTGTCGCGGAAAAATTCGCCCATGGTGCAGCCCGAATAGGGTGCCAGGAACTGCAACGGCGCCGCTTCGGAGGCGGTGGCGGAGACGATGATGGTGTATTCCATCGCGCCGTTTTCCTCGAGCGTCTTCATCACCTGGGCGACGGTCGAGCGCTTCTGGCCGATCGCCACATAGATGCAATAGAGCTTTTTCGATTCGTCGCCGCTGGCGTTCACTTCTTTCTGATTGATGATGGTGTCGATGGCGACGGCGGTCTTGCCGGTCTGGCGGTCGCCGATGATCAATTCGCGCTGGCCGCGGCCGATCGGCACCAGGGCGTCGAGCGCCTTCAAGCCCGTCTGCACCGGCTCGTTGACCGATTGGCGCGGGATGATGCCGGGCGCCTTGACCTCGATGCGCCGCGTCTCCGACGATTCGATGGCGCCCTTGCCGTCGATCGGATTGCCGAGCGGGTCGACGGCGCGGCCGAGCATGCCCTTGCCGACCGGCACTTCGACGATGGCGCCGGTGCGCTTGACCGTATCGCCTTCCTTGATTTCCTTGTCCTCACCGAAAATCACGACGCCGACATTGTCGGTCTCGAGATTGAGCGCCATGCCGCGGATATTGCCGGGGAACTCGACCATCTCGCCGGCCTGGACATTGTCGAGGCCGTAAACCCGGGCGACACCGTCACCCACCGAGAGCACCTGCCCGACCTCGGCGACATCGGCTTCGGTGCCGAAATTGGCGATTTGCTCCTTGAGGATTGCCGATACTTCGGCGGCGCCGATGTCCATTCTCAAATCCCTTTCATGGCGAGCTCAAGATTTTGCAGCTTCGTCCGTAATGAATTGTCGATCATGCGCGAGCCGACCTTGACCACCAGGCCGCCGATCAGCTCAGGCTCGACTTTGGTTTCCAGGGCGACGTCGCGCCCGACGATTTGCTTGAGCGCGTCCTTGACGGCGCTCAAATGAGCCGGTTTCAGCTCGCGCGCCGAGGTGACCTCGGCGGAAACTTCACCACGATGCTCGGCGAGCAGCGCCTGGAACGCGGCGATCACGCCTTCGAGCGCGAACAGGCGGCGGTTCTGGGCCATCAAACCGACCAGATTGGCGACCAGATTCGACATGCCGGCGCGCGCCACGATCGCCGCCATGGCGGCGCCCTGCTCGGCGCGCGAGAAGATCGGGCTCCTGACGAGGCGCACCAAATCGGCGCTGTCGCCCATCATGGCGCGCAAATCGTCCAATTCTGCGGCCAGTTGATCGAGCCGATCGCGCTCGAGCGCGAGATCGAAAAACGCCGTCGCGTAGCGCTTGGCGAGATCGCTCTGGCCTGTGGTTTGGGCTGCCACCGAATTTCGTCCCCTCAGGTCTGCCGCCTTGGCCACGATGGCGGTTCTTGGTGTTTTTTTTAGCTGAAATGGCCGCGATACAGCGCTTTCAGCCGGCAATTCCGGCCAAAAAGCAGGCGATAAGTAACATACTGCATATGGTCGCGCAACTGACTCCGGGAACCTATATTAACCTAGCTATTTCAAAATGTTAGCCCTATAGGAAGCTGTACGGATCGACATCCACGCGCAGGCTAACGCGGGAAGGCGCGTCGAGCCTGGCGAGCCAGTGGCGCAGCCATGGCTGCGGCAGTTGGCTGCGCGCGCATTTGATCAGCAGGCGGTAGCGGTAGCGCCCGCGCAGCAGCGCCAGCGGCGCCGGCGCCGGCCCCCATACCTCGATCCCGCCTTCTTTGGGGAGCGCGCCGCGGGCGATGCGGGCGAGGGCGCGGGCGGTGCCGGCGACGCTGGCCTCGTGGCGCCCCGACAGGATGATCGCCGCCAGCCGCCCGGCCGGCGGCTGGCCGTGGCTCTCGCGCGCCTCGGCCTCGCGCTTGAGGAACGCGTCGCGCGCGCCGCTTGAGAGCGCCGCCATAACGGGGTGTTCCGGCATATAGGTTTGCAGCAGCACCCGCCCGGCATGGCGCGCCCGCCCGGCCCGCCCGGCGACCTGATGTAAGAGCTGATGGGTGCGCTCGGCGGCGCGCAGGTCGCCGCCGGCGAGGCCGAGATCGGCGTCGATCACGCCGACCAGCGTGAGCAGTGGAAAATGATGGCCCTTGGCGATGATCTGGGTGCCGATCAGAAGATCGATCTCGCGCTTCTCGATGCGGGCGATGAATTCCGCCGCCTGGCCGGGCCCGGCAACGGTGTCGCTGGTGACGATTTCGCTCCTCGCTTCGGGGAACAGCGCCGCCGCTTCCTCGGCGACGCGCTCGACGCCCGGCCCACAGGCCGCCATCCGGCCCGTCACCTGACATTCCGGGCAGGTCTCGGGCGGAGATTGGCGATAGCCGCAATGGTGGCAGTTGAGGCTGTCGGAGAAGCGGTGCGCGACCAGCCAGGCGGTGCAGTTGGGGCATTGCATGCGGTGGCCGCAGGCACGGCAGAGCGTCAGCGGCGCATAGCCGCGGCGATTGAGGAACAGCACGGCCTGCTGGCCGGCGGCGAAGCTGTCAGCGAGTGCTTCGCGTAACGGCGGCGAGATCCAGGCGCCGCGCGGCGGCGGCGTACGGCGCATATCGACCGTTTCGATGTCGGGCAGTTGCGCGCCGCCATGGCGGTCGGGCAGATTGAGGCTCTGATAGCGCCCACTGCGCACGTTGGCCAACGTTTCCAGCGACGGCGTCGCCGAGCTCAGCACCAGCGCGCAACCCGCCATGCGGGCGCGCATCACCGCCATGTCGCGGGCGTGGTAGATGACGCCGTCTTCCTGCTTGAAGGCGCCGTCATGCTCTTCGTCGACCACCAACAGGCCAAGCTCGGCGAAGGGCAGCCACAGCGCCGAGCGCGCGCCGACGACGATGCGCGCGGCGCCATTGGCCACCGCGCGCCAGGTCTCGCGCCGCGCGCGCTGGCCGAGCTCCGAATGCCAGAGCGCCGGTGCGGCGCCGAAGCGGGCGCGGAAGCGTTCAAGCCATTGCGCACCCAGGGCGATCTCGGGCAGCATCACCAGCACTTGGCGTTCCGCTTCCAGCGCCGCCGCCACGGCCTCGAAATAAACCTCCGTCTTGCCCGATCCGGTGACGCCGTCCAAAAGGGTGACGCTGAATGCCGCATCCGCGACGCGCGCCGCGAGGGCGTCCGCCGCCGCCCGCTGATCCGCCGACAGCGTGGCGCGCGGCAGGCTCCAGTCCGGCATCTCGGGCGACCGCTCGGCGGGCAGCGAAACCCGCATCAGCGCGCCGCTGTCGGCAAGCGTGCGCACAACGCCGGCGCTGATGGCGGCTTCGCGGGCAAGCTCCATGGCGCCGCGCGGCAGGCCGTCGGCGAGCAGGTCGAGAACGCGCCGGCGCGCCGGCGTCAGCCGTTCGGGCACTTCTCCACTGGCGAGATAGGCGGCGCGCGTCTTGGCCGGTTCGAGCGCCGCCGGCACGCTCATCGCCATGCGCAGCACGGCGCCGCGCTTGGCCAGCGTGTATTCGGCCACCCAATCGACGAGCCGGCGCAGGCTTTCCGGCAGCGCCGGCACCGGCAGCACGGCGGCGATTTGCTTTAGCTTCTCAGGCGCCACGCCGCCCGCAGCGCCGTCCTCGACCGTCCCCCAGACCACGCCGGTGACCTCGCGGCTGCCGAGCGGCACGCGCACGAAGGCGCCGGGCGGCGCCGCCTCGCCGTCGCCGACGAGATAGTCATAGGCGGTGTCGAGGCCGAGCGGCAGCAGCACCGCGACGCGGGCCGCGCCGTCGCCGCTTTCGGCGGGGGTTAAAGTGGCGTCGCTCTCAGCCATCCGATAAAATGTGCCAACGACTCGCCGCCGCCTCAAGAGGGGCGTTTTCCCCCGCCACGGGCGGCCATTCCTTAAGGAGGTCGGCGAGGCAATATTAGACAGGGTGGCAGGCTATGAAATTCTTCGTCGACACGGCGGAAATCGGAGAAATCGAGGAGCTGGCGGCGACCGGGCTGCTCGACGGGGTGACCACCAATCCGTCGCTGATCCACAAATCGGGCGGCGATTTCATCGACACGGTGACGCGCATCTGCGAGATCGTCGCGGGGCCGGTGAGCGCCGAAGTGACCGCTACCGAGGCCGACTCGATGGTGGAAGAAGGAAAACGCCTCGCCGATATCGCGCCCAACATCGCGGTCAAGGTGCCGCTCACCTGGGACGGCCTCAAGGCCTGCCGGGCGCTCAGCCAGGGCGGGACGATGGTCAATGTGACGCTCTGTTTCTCAGCCGCCCAGGCCCTGCTCGCGGCAAAAGCCGGGGCGACCTTCATCTCGCCCTTCGTCGGCCGGCTCGACGATATCGGCCAGGACGGCATGCTGCTGATCGAGGAGATCGTCACCATCTACAACAATTATCCGGTGACCCTGCAAACCGAGGTTCTCGTCGCCTCGATCCGCGATCCCATCCATCTCGTCGAGGCGGCCAAGCTCGGCGCCGATGTCGCCACCGTGCCGCCGCAGGTGCTGCGCAAGCTGGTCCAGCATCCGCTCACCGACAAGGGTCTGGCCGCCTTTCTCGCCGACTGGCAGAAGACCGGACAGTCGATTCTCTCTTAATCAGCGAGGAGAGCCGATATCGCCGACGCGGCTTCACAGGGTTCGACGCCGGGCACCAATATCGGCGGCGTTGATTTTGCCGCCGATGCGCCGGTGATCGAGGCGGTCGAGTCGTGGCACCGCTGGCTCGCCGATGAGCGGCGCGCCTCAAAGCATACGGTGAGCGCCTATATGCGCGATCTCTCGGCCTTTTTCGCCTTTCTCATGGTGCATCTGGGCGGCCCCGTCACGCTGGCCGGGCTCGAGGGTCTGCGCGCCGCCGATTTCCGCGGCTATCTGGCGCGCCGCGCCGGAGAGAACCGGGCCAGGACCTCGACGGCGCGCGCGGTCTCGGTGCTGCGCGGATTTTTCCGCCATCTCGAGCGCCAGCAATTGGCCTCGAACGGCGCCATCGCGTCGCTCAGGAGCCCGCGCCTGCCGCGCGCCGTGCCGCGCCCGCTGACGCCTGAGCAGGCCGGCGACGTCGTGGCGGCGGCGCGCGACGGCGCGGCCAGCGCCAGCCCGCAAGCCTGGATCGCCAAGCGCGACGCGGCCGTGCTGCTGCTGCTCTACGGCTGCGGCTTGCGCATCGGCGAAGCGCTCGGCCTCGACGGGCGCGATTTCA
>CAJXFT010000181.1 GCA_913053235.1 uncultured Alphaproteobacteria bacterium | reverse complement strand
CCTCGCGCCCGGCACGAGCGTCCGGGCACGCATCCGCGCCCGCGACGTCGCCATCGCCACGGCGCCGCCGAGCGATCTCAGCATCCTCAACGTCTTTCACGGGCGGGTGACGGAGATGCATCCGAGCGGCGCCGCGGCGATGGACCTGCAACTCGATATCGGCGTCAAGCTGTGGGCGCGCATTACCAAGCGATCGGCCCATGAGCTCGGCCTGACGCCGGGCGCCGAGGTCCATGCCCTGGTCAAGAGCGTCGCCATCGACCGCCACAGCCTCGGGCTTGCGGCGCCACCTAATCGCGATTGACCGGGTTCGGCGAAATTGACACCCTGGGCACACAAAATCCAAAAAGCGAGGACAGCAACATGGCCGATATGGTGGATGCGACACCGACCCAACTGATCGACAATGACCGCGTGCGGGTCACCGAGTGGAAGTTCCCACCGGGCTCGCATACCGGCTGGCATCGCCACGAGATGGACTATGTCGTCGTGCCGGTGACCAACGGCCAGCTCCATCTGGTAGAGCCGGACGGCGAGCGCACCATCGAACTGGTGCTCGGCACGCCCTATTTCCGCGAGGAGGGGGTCGAGCATGACGTCATCAATCCGAGTGCGACCGATGTCGTCACCTTCATCGAAGTGGAGATGAAATAACGCTCGACGTTTGACGCCGCCGTTCAGGCGGCGAGTTGCGGCCGGGTCGCCGAGAAGCTCTGGCGCGCCGCCATGCGCTCCGCCCAGGCGCGCCGTGCGCGCGTAGGTGCTGGCAGGGAATCCGTGGATAACGATATCGCTCCTGTTACGCACTCCCTGTCATCGTTTCATCGAAACATTCGAACGAGCTGATCCAGCCTTCATTGTGCGCCGCCACGGCGCCTTCGCTGGGTAGATTGCTGTGCGTCAGTTTGATTTCGGTGGCCTGACCGACGGCGGTGAAGGCGACGCTCACCAGCATTTCGTGGCCGGCCATGTCGCCGCCTTCCCAAACCCAGCTCATCGACAGAAAATCATGCGGCGAGATCTCCTTGAATTCGCCGTGCAGCCAATGTTCGCCGCCGTCGGGCGCGCGCATGCAGACGCGGTAGGCGCCGCCGGGCCTGGCGTCAAAGCTCTCGACTTCGGTACTGAAGCCCTTCGGGCCCCACCAATGTTTCAATTCATCCGGATCGATCCAGGCGCGGAATACATTCTCCCGCGTGGCCTGGAATACCCGGCTGATTTCCAATGTGAGATCTTCCGCAACCTGCGCTTCGGCCATCATTCTTCCTCCTCTGATTTATCCTGTGCCCGATCTTCCGGGTTTTCCTGTGTGCGCTCGAGATATTCGGCGAGAGAATCGAATTGATCCTCCCAAAAGCGCCGATAATGGGCGATCCAGTCCGAAGCCGCCCTGAGCGGCGCGGCGTCGAGCGTACAGCGCCGCACGCGGCCCTCCTTGTGCCGGGTCACGAGACCGGCATTCCTGAGCACGCGCAAATGCCGCGATACGGCGGGGAGCGAGATGTCGAACGGCGCCGCCAGCTCGCCGACGCTCGATTCGCCGTCGGCGAGTCGTGCCAATATGGCGCGCCGGGTCGGGTCGGCGAGGGCCGAAAAAACATCGTCGAGGGGCTCCGATTGATATTTAACCATATTGTTAAATATAGGAACGGGCGGGGCTTTGTCAAGGCTCCGGGCGGTCGTGCCGGCGATGGTCACGAAACCGTCACGAAAGCGTCACGAAACATCATTATTTTGGCCGCAATGCCGAAATACGCCTTACTTCTTGCGGCATTGGCGCTGGCCCTGTGGGCGGCGCCGGCCGGCTCCGCCGCGGCGCGCGACGAAATCCGTATCGTCGGTTCCTCCACCGTATTTCCGTTCTCCACCGCGGTGGCCGAGGAATTCGGCCAGGTCACCGATTATCGCACGCCGGTCGTCGAGAGCACCGGCTCCGGCGGCGGCCTCAAGCTGTTTTGCGCCGGCATCGGCGTCGCCCATCCCGACATCGCCAATTCCTCGCGCCGCATCAAACCGTCCGAGGTGGCGAATTGCGCCAAGAATGGCGTGCGCGAAATCATCGAGGTCAAGATCGGCTATGACGGCATCGTTTTGGCCGGCTCCAAGGCGGTACCGGCGGCGCGCCTTAGCCTGCGCCAGATATGGCTGGCCCTGGCCAAGCAGGTGCCGGTGGACGGCAAAATGATCGCCAACCCGAACCTTCTCTGGGCCGATATCGACCCCAAGCTGGCGGCCGAGCGCATCGAGATCCTCGGCCCGCCGCCGACCTCGGGCACCCGCGATGCATTCGTCGAATTGGCGATGGAAGGCGGCTGCAAGACGTTCGCCGAGATCGCGGCGCTGAAGAAAAGCGACAAGGCGGCGTTCAAATCGCTGTGCCATGCCATCCGCGAGGACGGCGCCTATGTCGAGGCCGGCGAGAACGACAATCTGATCGTGCAGAAATTGCGCACCAACCCGCGCGCGCTCGGCATTTTCGGCTTCAGCTTCCTCGAGCAGAACCGCGACGTCATCCATGGCAGCGCCATCGACGGCGTGACGCCTGAGTTCGACAGCATATCCGACGGCAGCTATGCGGTGTCGCGCTCGATGTATTTCTACGTCAAATCCGCCCATGTCGGCGTCATCCCCGGCATTGTGGAGTTTATCGACATCTTCCTCGACGAAGACGTCAGCGGCAGCTACGGCTATTTGACCGACAAGGGCCTGATTCCGCTCGGCGACGAAGAACGCGAGGCGGTGCGCGACGCGGCGCTCTCACTTAAGCCCCTGATCTTGCCACAGAATTAGCGCCCCACTGGCGCCGCGATGCAGACGTGCCGTTTGGCTTAATTCTGCTATACTCAGCGCCTCATTCGCTGGGGGTGCGGCATGAAGTTCAGGTTCCTGAAGCGGTTTATCAAGCATTATAGCTGGGCGCATCTGATCGCCCTCGGCGTGCTGGCGGCGTTCGTCGTATTGCGCGCCACCGATTCCCAGCCCATTCAGCTTTTGCGCTTCAAGGTCTTTGACAGCTATCAGCAGATCACGCCGCGCGAGGACAGCAAGCAGCCGGTGGTGATTATCGATCTCGACGATGAGAGCCTGGCCGAGCTCGGGCAATGGCCGTGGCCGCGCACGCTGTTGGCCAAGCTGGTCCTGAAGCTGAAGAAATCCGGCGTCGTCGGGGTCGCCTACGATATCGTGTTCGCCGAGCCGGACCGCACCTCGCCCGGCCTGTTGGCGGAAAGCGTGCGCGGCCTGGATAAGAAGACCAAGGAAAAACTGCTCAAATTGCCGAGCAATGACGCGACCTTCGCGCGCATCATGAAGAGCTACAATGTCGTGCTCGGGCAATCAACACAGCAGCGCGTGCTCACCGAGGGAGAGCAGAGAAAATCGGTGAAAACCACCTGGGCCAATCTCAACAAGAGCCAAACCGTCAAGGGCTTGAAGCCCGATGGCTTCCTCTATTCCTTTCCCAGTATCGTCCGCAATATCGAAACCCTCGAAGATGCCGCCAAGGGGATTGGTGTGTTCACCTTCCGGCCCTCGGTCGACGGCATCGTTCGCCAGGTGCCCCTGGTGGTGCGGGTGGGAAAACATTTGTACCCAACCCTGGCGCTTGAGCTTTACCGGGTGGTCACGCAGCAACCGACCATGGCGCTCGAATATGATCAGGCCGGCATGCGCGGGGTCAAGCTGAAGGGCCTCAATGTTCCGACCGACCGCACCGGCCAGATCTGGATGAAATTCGGCAAGCATGACCGCAATCTTTACGTCTCGGCAAAGGATGTGCTCAACGCCAAAGGCGATAAGGCAAAAGAGATAAAAGCGAAGCTGGCCGGCAAGCTGGCTTTTCTCGGCACCTCCGCCATCGGCCTGCTCGACATCAAGGCGACGCCGCTCGATGCCGCGATTCCCGGCGTCGAGGTCCATGCCCAGCTGCTTCAGAACATTCTCGACAAGAATTATTTGGCCCGGCCCAATTGGGCGATCGGCGCCGAAATCGTCGCCATGGTTTTGGTCGGACTGTTGATGATCATCCTGGTGCCGTTCCTCGGCGCCTTGTGGACCTTGGTTCTTGCTATCGTGACCGTTGCCATCCTGCTCGGCCTCTCATGGTGGGTTTATGATGCACACGGCCTGCTGCTCGACATGATGTTTCCCGCCGTCGCCATTTTCATCGTCTCGGTGGTGCTGACCTACCTCAACTATATGCGCGAGGAGCGCGAGCGGCGCCAGGTGAGGGGGGCCTTCAGCCGCTACATGTCGCCCGATCTGGTGGCCCAGCTGGCCGAGGATCCGAGCCGTCTCACGCTCGGCGGCGAGATGCGCGAGATGTCGGTGCTGTTCGCCGATATTCGCGGCTTCACCACCATTTCAGAGCAGTTCGACGCCGTCGGCCTGACCAAATTCATCAACCGTTACCTGACGCCGATGACCAATGTGATCCTCGAGCGCAAGGGCACCATCGACAAATATATGGGCGATTGCATCATGGCGTTCTGGAACGCGCCGCTCGACGATCCCTATCATGCCAAGAACGGCGTGCGCTCGGCGTTGGCGATGTTCGTCGAATCGGACAAGATGAATGTCGAGCTCAAGCGCGAGGCGGAAGAAGAAAACCGGCCCTATATTCCGCTCAGGATCGGCTCCGGCGTCAATACCGGCGTCATCTGCGTCGGCAATATGGGCTCCGACATGCGCTTCGACTATTCGGTGCTCGGCGACGACGTCAATCTCGGCGCCCGCCTCGAAGGGCAATCGAAGACCTATGGCGTCGATATCGTCATCGGCGAGAACACCTTTGCCTATGTCGAGGATTTCGCCGTCATTCAGCTCGACCGCATCCAGGTCAAGGGCAAGACCGTGCCGGTCGATATCTACTGCGTGCTCGGCGACGAGGAGATCAACCAGACGCCTGAATTCCAGGCCCTGCGCCAACGCCACGGCGAAATGCTGAACGCCTACAAGGCGCAGGACTGGAAGGCGCAGACCCGAATCATGGATGAATGCCGCGAGATGGGCAAGGCCTACAAGCTCGACGTTCTCTACGACCTCTACGAAGAACGGCGCGATGAATATATCGCCAACCCGCCGGGCGAGGAATGGGACGGCGTCTTCGTCGCGACCAGCAAATAACGCCGCATATTGCATTGCGCCGGCGGGTGAAAATTCGGGAAATGCGCAGCTTATGGAATTGCCACTGCCAACGGTCTGGCCGCCCGGAAATGATTATTTCCGAGTGCGGTCCTGATAATTCTCAAATTATAAGCAGCCCGCTCTCGCCACGGCTGCCGCGCAAGGCCACGCCGCGTGCGCGGCGCGCCGTTTATTCGTAAGGCCAGGCGCGGATGAAGTTGGGGTCGCCTTCCAACGGATAGCTCGCCTTGCGCAGCGGCAAGGCCGATACCGAAGTGAGCGCTTGCAAATCGTCGCTGCGTTCGGCGGGTGATTCCTTGGCCGCCACCTCGGCCTTCTCGGCCGTCTCGGCAGCTGCGCTTGCCGCGACATCCAGCTCTTCTAATTTTTCGGCCGCCGCATCGGCCATAACATTCGCGGCTTTTTTTCCCGCTTCGGTAGCGACAGCGGCCACGGTCTCTTCGGCCTTCACTTCAGCCTTGTCGGCGGTTCTCTTGGGCGGTGTGGGCGGCGTCGGCGGCGTCGGTGGCAGCTTGATGCTTTCGACCTTGACCGGCTGTCGCGCCTCGGGCTGGCTCGGTACGGCCTCGCCGGGGGCGTCCGCCGCGTTGTCAAGCGCCGCCGTCTTGTCCGCGGCTGTGAGCTGTTGCACCGGTTCCGCCGCCGCCGCGCTCGGCTCTGTTTGGCCAGCGGTCTGTTCGGCGGGCGGCGCCGTGACGGCTTCCTCGATTATCTCACTGGCGGAATCTTTCTTGAGCAATTCAACCGCGGCCACTTTGTGCTTGGAGCGCAGCGCCGCATATTGCGAGATGGTGTCGACGTTCAACTGGCCCATCGCCGCCAACAGGCGGTAGACCGCGATGCGCGCGTCATGCTGCGCCGCCACCAACTGGATGCGCGCATCGAACATCTGGCTCTCGGCGTCGAGCACGTTGATCACGGTTTCCTTGCCCGCCTCGCGCAGTTTGCGCCGCCCGGTGAACACCTCGGCGGCAATGTTGACGGCATTCTGCAGCAGGGTCACGCGCTGGCGCGCGGTGTCCAGCCCCGACCATGCCAGGCGGGTTTCCTCGCCGATCTTGCGCTTGACGAAATTGCTCGAATCGATGCTCGAAAGATAGTCGTGCGAAGCCCGCGCAACACCGGCGCGCGTGGCGAAGCCTTTGAACAGGTCCCAATTCGCCTGCACCTTGGCCGTATAGTCCCTCCGGCTGCCGCGGACGGCGGCGAGGTCGTCTTCGTAGGACCATTCGGCGACCAGATCGATGGTCGGATAAAATGCCGCCTTGGCGATGGTGCGCTGCTCCTGGGCGATATCGATGCGCGTCTCGCTGTTGCGAATGGCGGGGTGCCTTTCCAGGGCCGCCGCCACCGCGCTGTCGACGCTGTCCGGCATCAAGCCGAGCGGCGGCGTGGGCATGATCATATCGTCGATGATGGCCTCATGGCCGAACACCTGGTCGAAGCGGCTCATCGAATCTCTGAGCGCGCCGTCGAAGGCGACGCGGCGCTCCTTGGCCACCTGCAGGCGCTTCTTCGATTCCAACACGTCCAGGGTGATGCCGGCGCCGCGGCGCACGCGCTCGTCCTCGAGCTCGAATTGGTGCTGGATGGTGGCCTCGTTTTCACCCGCCAACTGAATCATGCGAAGATTGCGCAAGACCTCCAAATAGATCGAGACGCCTTCGAACAAGACGCCCAGCATCGCCTCTTCCAGGCTGATCTGCGCCGATTGCTTGGCTAAATTGGCGTTGTCGTTGTTGGCGTCGTTGAGATATCCGTTAAACACGGTCTGCGTGACGGTGACGCTGGTCTGGCGCGCCTGTCCGGTGGTGAACGGCCCGCCGTCCGGCGTCGCGGTCGTCCGGCCCGGGCTGTCGATACGCTCATAGCCGAAATCGCCAAAGGCCGCGACGCTCGGCAGATATTCGGCGAAAGCGGCGTTGACGCCCTCTTCGCTCGAAGCGAGATTTTGCCGCGCTGCCCGGATTTGCGGATGGCTGGTGAGCAATTGCACCACTTCATCCTGAAGCGACTGCGCACTCGCCGGTCCCTGAATTGCAAAAATTGATGTCGTTCCGAGAAGCGCCGCGGTGAACGCAGCAACGCATAGACGCTTTTTCATGGTTAACAGCTCGCCGGTTATATCAACGAAATTTCTTTTTCGTACCAGGCCATAACCGCGAATCGTCCGGCAATAGCCCCCCAAATTAGTTTCACATTAGCACAAGTTGATGATTCTGCAAGCGATCTCAGTCCGTTGCAATGCCGTCAGGCAATATAATAACGGACATTCGGGCAGTCGTAGCAACCGTCCCTTGGCTAACTGTGTATAATAAGTT
>CAJXFT010000180.1 GCA_913053235.1 uncultured Alphaproteobacteria bacterium | reverse complement strand
GGAACGTGCCGCCGAGCTTTGAGGGATGACAAGTAGACTCACCCAAACGGCACCACCCCGGAATGCGACCAGCATTCCGCTGCGCGACTGAGCGCCCGAGTTAATACGAGGTAGCCAAGGGGGCGGATGCCCCCGCCCGGCGACTGAGGGACCAAACAAAAGAGCGCGGATGCCCCTCGGTGTTGCGAGCGCGCTCCCGCGCGCTTGGTTTCCCCCTTCTCCCCAACCCCTCTTCCCCTCGGGGAAGAAGGGCTTATTCGGTGGTGCTATTCCGCTGTTTTTAAATACTCTTCTGGCAGTTCGAACAAGTGATCACGCGGCGCCACCTGGAGATGGCATTCGCCGCAAAATTCGACCGAGCGGCTGCCGGTGCCGCCGGTCATGCCGAAGAGTTTGCCGTTCGGCATGATCATCGTGTAGCGCCAATCTCCGAAATCGGGCGCGAAACCGGCCGGCATTTTCTCCATGATGAAGAGAGGCCCGCGCGCGATGCCGCCGGACTCGACGGCGGAGATGGAATCCTTGATCACCACGCTGCCCACCGCCATCTGCTGCTCATCGCTGGCGCTGAAGAAATCCACCGCGACGTCGTTGATATAGACATTGACGAAGCGGGCGCCGTGCTGGTCGGAGATATATGGCGCCCTGTTGAGGCGCCGCCAGGCGCGGTAATCAACGTGATCCAGGCCCGATTTGGCATAGCCGGCGACCATGCGGTCCAACAGCGTGTCGTAAATTTTTTCGGCCTCTTCGGCGGCCAGCCCGAGCGGGTCGTGAACGCGGATATGGTCGCCCTCGGGCCACCGCTCAAGGGTGCTGTCGCTGGCCGAGATTTGCAGGGGCCAAATGACGGCGAGCAACGCGGCGAATATCAGCGTGCGAATGCGAATCATAGTTATAAACCCGAGAGTTGCGGCGGCCACCCCGATATATGCTGTCGCCGGGCGCCGAGCGCCAATAAACCGCGCTCAATAATGCGTGATGGCAAGTATGAAGGAATCGCTACCGCTGCCAGGCATTATTTGTAGGGATCGGCGGCGTCGCGCAGGCCGTCGCCGAAGAAATTAAATGCCAGCACGACCAGGATAACCGGCACCACCGGCAGCATGAGCCAGGGATACAGCGCCACCGCATTGATGTTCTGCGCTTCGTTCAAGAGCACGCCCCAGCTTGTGATCGGCGGGCGCAAGCCGAGGCCGAGGAAGGAAAGCGCGGTTTCTCCGAGGATCATGGAGGGTATCGATAACGTCGCCGAGGCGATCAGGTGGCTCATGAAACTGGGGATCAGATGGCGTCCGATGACGCGTCGCGGGCGGGCGCCGAGCAGCATCGCGGCGGTGGCGAAATCCTCCTCGCGCAGGGCCAGAAGCTTCGAGCGCACACCGCGCGCCAGACCGGTCCAGTCGATCAGGCCGAGGATGATGGTAATGCCGAAATAGATGACGATGGGCGACCAGGTGACCGGCAGGGCGGCGGAGAGCGCCATCCATAACGGCAGCTCCGGGAAGGATCGGAAAATCTCGATGAAGCGCTGGATGATGACGTCCACCCAGCCGCCGTAATAGCCCGAAATGCCGCCCAGAATGAGGCCCAGCAGGAAGCTGATGGTGATGCCGAAGAGGCCGACGGTAAGCGAAATGCGCGAACCCGAAATAACCCGCGAAAACAGATCGCGCCCGAGCCGGTCGGTGCCGAACAGGAACAGCGTGCCGTCCTCGGCCGGGCATACGATATGGAAACGCCCCGGTATCAAGCCCCAGAATTCATACTCATCGCCCAGGCAAAACCAGCGGATGGGCTGAATTTTCGAGGTATCGCGCTCATAGACGCGCTGCAAATTCTCCATGTCGAGGTGATATTTGAAGCCGTAAACGAAGGGCGCGCGCAGGCTGCCTTCGTGAAACAGCTGCACCGCCTGGGGCGGCGCGTAGATGTGGTCGATATCGCGGCTGTGCAAATTATAGGGCGCGATGAACTCGGCGATGATGATGACGAAGTAGAGAACGAGAAGAAATACGCCGGCGATCACGGCGATGCGGTGGCGCCTCAGTTTCCACCACATCATTTGCCACTGCGAGGCCATGTAGAAGCGCGCCTGCTCGGGCGTCAGCGCATCGGTCGAATAGGGATCGAACGGGGCCTTGTCGACGTAATGTTTCAGCGCCTCGGAGGCGCCGTCATTTTGGTCGCGCTCGCTCATCGCGTGACGCCTCCCGAGAGGCGGATTCGCGGATCAAGCACGGCGAGCAGGACATCCGAGACGAACACGCCGATAACGGTGAGGAAGGCCATGAAAATGAGGAACGAGCCGGCCAGATACATATCCTGGGTCCTGAGCGCATCGAGCAGCATCGGACCCGTCGTCGGCAGCGACAGCACCACCGAAACGATGGCGGCGCCGGATATCACCTGCGGCAGAATATTGCCGATGTCGGCGATGAACGGATTGAGCGCCATGCGCAGCGGATATTTGACCAGCAATTTTCCCGGCGCCAGCCCCTTGGCGCGCCCGGTGATGACATATTGCTTCTGCAATTCATCGAGCAGATTGGCGCGCAGACGGCGGATCATGCCGGCCGTGTTGGAGGTGCCGATGACGATCACCGGAACCCACAGATGTTCGAGCACCGAGAGCAGCTTTCCGCCGCTCCACGGCTTGCCGAGATATTCCGGATCCATCAGCCCGCCGATCGAGGTGCCGAAGGCGACGTTGGCGATATAGAGAAGCACCAGGGCCAACAGAAAATTCGGCGTCGCCAGGCCGAGAAATCCCAACAGGGTCAGGCCGTGATCGCCGACGCTGTATTGATGGGTCGCCGAATAGACGCCGATCGGAAAGGACACGATCCAGGTAAAGATGATGGTCGTGAAGGAGACGATGAAGGTCAGAAACAGACGGTCGCCGACGACCTCGTCGACCGGCAGATTATATTCGAACGAATAGCCCATATCGCCTTGCAGCAGGCCCAGCAGCCAGACGCCATACTGCTCGACCATCGACTTGTCGAGGCCATATTGCTGACGCAGAAATTCGATCTTGTCGACGTTGGAGCCTTCTCCCTGGGCCTGCAATTCGGCGATATAGGTGGTCAGATAATCGCCCGGCGGAAGCTGGATGATAATGAAGGTCAGGATGCTGATCGCCAGCATCGTCGGTATCATGATGAGAATGCGCCGGACGACGAAGGTCAGCATCGCACGCCTTCCACAACGCATGACGGCCAAAGCCGCACATACCGGCGCCGCCGCAAGCCTGCTATTTCATCCCTGGTGCGCATCAATCCAGTTTGAACCCGATGCGCGCCGCCTCGTCGATCCGGCCGAGAAAAATCGGCATGTCGGCGAAATATTCGTCGGCGGCCTTGCGCGATCCTTCATAGGCGCCGTAATCGTCGATGATCAGAGCACCGCGGCGCGCTAGCCGCGGATAGAAATGCACCAGCTCGTGGCGGGTCGAGCGGTACCAATCGGTATCCAGCCTGAGCAGCGAGATCACCTCGGGCGCGGTGGCCGGGATGGTCGCCTCGACATCGCCCTCGATGAAATGCAATTTGTTCTCGGGATAGTCGGTGAAGCGCATGTTGGCGCGCACTTCCTGCAATGTCGCATGCGCCCATTCGTTGTAGCCGTTGCGTTGGAACGCCTGCCAGCGCGAGATCTGCTCCATGCCGTCCTGGCTGCGCACATCGACATTCTCGGGCCGGGGCATGCCGGCGAAAGTGTCGTAGAGATAAATATCGCGCGACCTGTCGCCCAGCGATTCGAGCGTCAGCGCCATCATCATGGCGCTGCCGCCGCGCCACACGCCGCACTCCACCATGGCCCCGGGGATGCCGGTGCGGCATATATATTTGACCGTCTGATAGAGGCAATACATGCATTCGACCGAGGTCAGCGTATAGGCGCGCGCGCGCTCGTAGAGCTCGACAAATTCCGGCTCCATGTCATGCGGCACGTTCAGCATGCGGCGGTGGCGGTCATATTGGGGAATCTTGCGCAGCGAAAAATTATAGCCCATGCGGAAGGCAAGCTTGCGCAGGCCCCGCCGGACGGCCCCGCGAAGGCGCGGTCGCGCCGCGCTGAATTCCGCTCTTGGTGCTTCCGTCATCGCCGTGGCACCCGGTTCAGCCGGGCGAGGCGAGAAAACGATCGCAGGCGCGGCGCGATGGTGATTGCGGGCACTAGGCTTTATCCACCAGTTTGTGCACGGTTTTGCCGGCGCTGCCGGGTTCCGAGGCGCGGTGCAGCCAGGGTGTCATCAGCCGGTTGACGTTGAAGAGGCCCTCCAACAGGCCCGGCACGACCACTTCGGAGGGCAGGTTTTGCTTGGGCATGGCGCGCAGCGCCGCGGCCATCTTGGCGGGCTCGCGCTTGCCGTCATTGATGAGCACCTTGGCCAGCCCGAGCTCCTGGGCGCGCGAGGCGCGGATGCGTTGCTCGAGGCGCGGTTTTTCGCGCGGCACAATGAGGGCCCGTTTGTCGAACGAAAGAATCTCGCAAAAAGTATTGTAGCCGCCCATGGCGACGACGCCGGCGGCATTGGTCATCAGGCTCTCAAGATGCGGATCGAAAGTGATGGTCTCGACGCGCTCGAGGCGGCTGGCGCGTTTGGCGAAACGGGTGCGCACTTCCGGCTGCATGAAGGGTCCGAGCACCAGCAACACCGGATAGGGCAGCAGCGGGTCGCTCTCATAGGCGCTCAGCAGCCAGTCGACCATCTCCTCGCCATCGCCGCCGCCGCCGGTGGTGGCGAGCAGGTAGGGGCGCTTGACGATGTTGAGATCCGGCATGTTCTGGGCGCTGCCGGCCTGGCGCGGCAGGTAGCCGGTATAGATGGTCTTGCGCTGGGTTTTTTCGCTCAACCCCATATTTTCCAGCGGATTGCAAATTTGCGGCAACCCATAGACCCACATCTCGTCATAGAGCTCCTCGAGCACCGGGCGGACTTTTTTCGTGCGCCACTCGGCGGCGAGCAGGTTGGGCTCGTCCATGACGTCGCGCAGCCCCAAAATCAGCCGGGTGCCGCGCTCCTTGAGCATTTCCAGCGTTTCCTTGACTTCGCCCCTGAGGCCGATCGGCTCCTTGTCGACGATGAACACGTCGGGGTCGAAGATACTCGCCGTATGTTTGATGATCGAGGAGCGCAGCATCAGCGTGTCCTCGATATCCATATGCAGGCTGAGCGAGGTGTATTCTCCGTTTCTCAGCTTGATGACGCCGGGAACGCGGACGAAATCGACGCGGGTGCGGAAATCGAAACTGCCGATGATCGGCGAGCCCGACAGGATCAGCACCGTCAAATGCTTGTTCTGCTCGACCAGATGATGGGCGATGGCGCGGCAGCGCCGGAGATGCCCGAGCCCGAACGTATCATGGCTGTATATCAATATTCGCGAGCTGTTGTTTTGGCCCATTTGCCTGTTTCCCTGTGCTTCCAGCTAATCGTCGAACCAGAAAGTATCGGGCATGTAGATGCCTAGATGCGCCCCCGGATTCCAATTGTAAATCCCCTCCACGGGCACGTTGCGTATGTTGTCGGCGACGACGACGGGCTGCAGGACGCCGCTGATAAGCCCAATCGTAAACACATTTTCGGCGTGCAGGTCGAGAATTTCATGCCAGATAAGTTCGCGCTTCTCGGAGTTGCCGACGCGGAACCATTCTTCGTACAATTTCAATAGATGCGCCGCGTCGGGCAAATCGGGCGCCACGCCGGCCATGCCGGAGGTCTCGTAATGCTGGCCCCATTTGGGCCATTGCAAGCTTGTTTGCCGGGTCGGGGCGAATTCGCCCGGGCTCATGTAGGCGGTCGGCATGGCGTTTTCATAGCCGGCCCAGATCGACATTTGCGAATCGCCGGCATAGATGCGGTTGCGGAATACCTCGCGTTGCGATGGCTTGGTATAGACCTTGATGCCGATCTCCGCCCAGGAGTCGCGCACCAGCTCCAGCACATCCGACTGTTCGGTATCCTCGCCCGCCGTCTCGACGATGATTTCGAGCCGCCGGCCGTCGGCCATCAGGCGAAAATCATCATCATCGTCGTATTCGGTCAGGCCGATCTCGTCGAGCAATTGGTTGGCGGCCTCGGGGTCGAAGCGCGCCCAGGAGTCGCGGTAACGCGGCTTGAACAGCGGGCTCTCGTCGAGCACCGTATTGTTGCCCTCGATACCGAGGCCGTAATACATCACCTGATTGATTTCATGGCGGTTGATGGCCAGCGACAGGGCGCGGCGGAAGCGCAGGTCGCGGAACAATTCGCGCCAGCCTTCGTCCCTGACGTTGAGGTTGGGGAAAAGCGCCAATCGCGCGCCGCCCGCCGTACGCCACAACCGCACCGTATATTCGTGCCGCTCCTCGCCTTCCTTGAGGAAGGTATAGTCGCTGAAATTCAGGCTGCGCGCCTGCAAATCCACTTCGCCCGAGCCGACCTTGGCCGGGATCAGCTTGCTGTCGGCGACCGTCATGGTGACTTCGTCGAAATAGGGCAGCTGGCGCCCGTTCGCATCGACGCGGTGAAAATAAGGGTTGCGCAAGCCGACGAAGCGCGTCGCCGGCGGACGCGTGGTGTTGATCCAGGGCTGCAGGGTGGGCAGTTCCGGATTGTCGAATTTATACTGATTGTCCTTGTTGTTATGCTCGGCCGCCCAATTCCGCATCAGCCGGCTCGACAGCGCGCCGGTTTTCTTTTTCTTCTCTTTATATTTGTCGTGAAACTGTTTGAGATAATGCGCCGGGCGATAGATATAAAGCGGCGCGGCGCCGGCAAGCGCCGACAGGAATGTCGGATTGGGCTGCGACCAGCTATAGCGAATCGTCGTCTCGTCGAGAATTTCCACCACCGGCAATTCATCGTTGACGCGCAGCGCGCGCGGCGGCCCGGACGGCGAGAGATCTTCATTGTTGGCCACGTCTTCCCAGTAATAGCGAAAGTCTTCGCTGGTGAACGGATGGCCGTCGGACCATTTATGACCGTGGCGCAGCTTGAGCGTATAGACACGCTCATTCTCGACGATCGCCTCGGCGAGAATATCGGGCACCAATTCCAGCGTCTCGCTATAGGTCACGAGGCGGGCGTAGCCGTATACCGAAAACATTTTGACGTCCTTGGAACGGTGGATCAGCATGCGCCAGCGGCCACCGTGGCGGCCCGGCGTCAGCTTTTCGCCGTCCATCGCGATCACCCGCGGCTCGTCGGGCAGGCGCCCGGCGATGGCGGCAAGCTCGCCGGCCGCGACCCGCGTCTCGAGCGATGGCGTCTCGATATAGGTTTTTGCGCCCGCCCTGTCGGCGCCGCCAAATGCGCCGGCGAGCACCATCAGGGCCAGTAGCGTGGCCTTGGTCAATGCGATGGGAATGGAAAATTGAACAGACACGAATGCACAACTCCGCGGTGCCGCCTAGCGGTAAATTCCGCTCGCCGCCTTCGTTCACGCCTTTTTGTGGCCCCGGCGCCCTGTCAGCCGCCAAAACCCGGTCAGGCTATCATACAGGCCCTGGCCGG
>CAJXFT010000179.1 GCA_913053235.1 uncultured Alphaproteobacteria bacterium | reverse complement strand
GCTGCAGCCCCGAATTGATCTGGGTGCGCCTCGCCGACGGCGCACCGCCGCTGCTCGACCGGTGGACGTCGCTGCCATGCGGCGTCGTCAGCCTGGCCGAGCGCCATGACGGCGACCGCATCACGGCGCCGACCTACGGCGCCATGGTGGCGCATGCGGAAAATCTGATGGCGCCGTTCATCGCCGGCCTCGGCATCGCCGATCTGGCCGGCGGCGCCGTGCAACTGCTCGGCACGTCGGGCACCGTCACCACCATCGCCGGCCTTCACCTCGGCCTCGAGCGCTACGACCGCGCCCGGGTCGACGGCTTCCGCCTCGGCTTTGACGATGTCCGTTGCCAGATCGACCGCCTGCTGGCGATGAATTTCAAAGAGCGCGCCGCCGAGCCCTGCATCGGCGCCGGGCGCGGCGATGTGGTGGTTGCCGGCTGCGCCATTCTCGAGGCGATCCTGCGCGCCTGTCCGGTGCCGATCGTGCATGTCGCCGACCGTGGCCTGCGCGAGGGCATGCTGCTCGGCATGATGCGGGCCGACGATTTGGCGCCCGATTTGGCGCCCGATTTGGCACCGTGAGCCGGCGCGCGCCGCCGGGCTCGCGGCGCGGCGCCGCCGTCCGGGTCAAGACGGCGCGCGGGCGCAAACCCTCTTCGACGCGCTGGCTGCAACGCCAGCTCAACGATCCCTATGTGCGCGCCGCCGGGGATGCCGGATATCGCTCGCGCGCGGCGTTCAAGCTGATCGAGCTGGATGAGCGTTTCGGCCTCTTGAAGGGCGCCATGCGGGTGCTCGATCTCGGCGCGGCGCCGGGCGGCTGGTCGCAGGTGGCGCGCCAGCGCCTCGCCGCCGGCGCCAGCGTGACGGCGGTCGATATCTCGCCTTTGCAGCCCCTGGCCGGGGTCCGGGTGTTGCAATTGGATGCCCTCGACGGCGCCTCGCTGGCCGCCATGCGCGAGGCGCTGGGCGGCGCGGCGGATCTCGTGCTCAGCGATATGGCGGCGCCCTCGACCGGCCATGCCGGCACCGATCACATCCGCGTCATGGCGCTCTGCGAGGCGGCGCTCGATATCGGTGAAGCCATGCTCGGCGAAAACGGCGCCTTCGTCGCCAAGGTGCTGAAGGGCGGAACGGAGCGTCAATTGCTGGAGCGGCTGAAGCGCGGATTCGCCAAGGTGCGGCACGCCAAACCGCCGGCCAGCCGCGCCGATTCGGCCGAGGTCTATGTCGTCGCGCAGGGATTTCGCGGCGCCGCGCCGGGGCCTGGCTGATCGAACTTGGCGGCGCCGCGCTTTGGTGTATATTGCGCTCCAATTTCATCATGGGGGAGAGCATGCAGATCCGGCAAGCGCTGACTTTCGATGACGTGTCGATCGAACCCGCCGCGTCGAAAATCCTGCCTGGACAAGCCGATCTCCGCACCCGCCTGACCGCCACCATAGAGCTCGGCATTCCGATCCTCTCCGCCGCCATGGATACGGTGACCGAAAGCCGCCTCGCCATCGCCATCGCCCAGGCCGGCGGCATCGGGGTGGTGCATAAGAACATGGACATCGCCGCCCAGGCCGACGAGGTGCGCCGGGTCAAGAAATTCGAGGCCGGCATGGTGGTCAACCCACTGACCATCGCGCCCGAGCGGCCGCTCGCCGATGCCCTGGCGCTGAAGGAACGGCACGGCATATCGGGCATTCCCGTCGTTGAGGAAGGCGATGGCCGCCTGGTCGGCATCCTCACCAACCGCGATGTGCGCTTCGCCAGCGATACCAGCCAGCCGATCCGCGAATTGATGACCAAGGACAATCTGGTCACCGTGCGCGAGGGCGTCGATCCCGAGGAGGCGAAGCGGCTTCTGCACCGCCACCGCATCGAAAAACTCGTGGTGGTGGACGAAAAATATCGCTGCGTCGGCATGATCACGGTGCGCGATATCCAGCGCTCCGAGGATTTTCCCGACGCCACCAAGGATGAAAAGGGGCGCCTCAGGGTGGCCGCCGCCACCGGCGTCGGCGAGGACGGCCTCAGGCGCGCCGAGGCATTGCTCGAAGCCGGCGTCGATGTCGTCGTCGTCGATACCGCGCACGGCCACAGCGAAGGCGTGCTCGGCGCCGTCACGGCGATCAAGAAACTGAGCAACGAGGCCCAGGTGCTGGCCGGCAACGTGGCCACGGCGGACGGCGCCAAGGCGTTGATGGATTGCGGCGTCGATGCCATCAAGGTCGGCATCGGGCCGGGCTCGATCTGCACCACGCGCATGGTCGCCGGCGTCGGCGTGCCGCAGCTCACCGCGCTGGTCGATTGCGTCACTGCGGCGGCCGGACAGGATATTCCCATCGTCGCCGATGGCGGCATCAAATTCTCCGGCGATCTCGCCAAGGCGATTGGCGTCGGGGCGAGCTGCGCCATGATCGGCTCGCTCTTTGCCGGTACCGAGGAAAGCCCGGGCGAGGTCTTTCTCTTTCAGGGGCGCTCCTACAAATCCTATCGCGGCATGGGCTCGCTCGGCGCCATGGCGCGCGGCTCCGCCGACCGCTATTTCCAGCAGGAAATCTCCGACGATCTCAAACTGGTGCCCGAAGGGGTCGAGGGCCGGGTGCCGTTCAAGGGGCCGGTGGGCGGCGTCGTGCACCAGCTTATCGGCGGCTTGCGCGCCGCGATGGGCTATACCGGCAACGGCTCGATCATTGAGATGCGCACCAATTGCCGTTTTTTGCGGGTTTCCCCGGCGGGCCTGCGCGAAAGCCATGTGCATGACGTTGCCATCACCCGCGAGCCGCCCAACTATCCGCAAGCTGGCTAGCTGGTCGATGTTTTGATTCTGCGTCCCCGGGAGGCGCGGAGCGCCGGAAGCGCTCAATTTTTCGTTTTTTTTCGTTTTTTTTCGTTATTGCCATGGTCTGCGGGGAATAACCAACCAAATGTCAGGCTGCGACATGCATTGAGCCGCGTTGGTGTATGATGGGCGCGCTTTGGAACGGCAGGGGCAGGAGAAGGAACATGGGGAAATTTAGCAGGATATTGGCGACCGGCCTGGTCGCCGCTTTGTTGGCGGCGGCGCCGGCATTGTTGCCCGAGGCGGGCGCCCTGGCCGCGAGCACGGGCGACAAAAGCTCCAACTCCTCGGCCGGCAAGGACAGCAATTTCGCTCGCGGCGAGCAGGCTTTCCGCGACGGCGAATGGCAGGAGGCGGTGGATTATTACAAGAAGGCGGTGGCCGCCGACCCCAAGAATGCCGAGGCTTACAATCAGATGGGCTATTCCTACCGCCGCCTGGGCCAGGCCGACCCGGCTTTCGACGCCTATGCCAAGGCGCTCGACATCGATCCCAAACATCGCGGCGCGCATGAATATCTCGGCGAAACCTATCTCCTAGTCGGCGATCTGGCGAAGGCCGAGGCGGCGCTGGCCACACTTGCCGATCTGTGCGGCAAGCAGTGCAAGGAGACGGTTAAACTGCGCAAAGCCATCGAGCGCTATAACGCCAGCGCCGACCAGCAGACGCTGTTGGATCTCGACGAGGAAAACTGGTAGCGCCGCACTTGCCCTCGCACGGCGACAGGGATAGAAGGCGGGACGGGCTGGGCTCTGACCTGTTATAGCCGCACCCGATAGCGAACGCGGAGCGCAGCCGGTATGGCGAACCTGTCGATCAGCCAGTTTTCACAGCGAATGCCACGCCGATGAGCGAGCGCATTCTGATTCTCGATTTCGGCTCCCAGGTGACGCAGCTCATCGCCCGGCGCCTGCGCGAAGCCAATGTCTATTGCGAGATCATGCCCTTCGACAAGGGCGACGCGGCGGTGCGCGCCTTCGCGCCGCGCGGCATCATCCTCTCCGGCGGCCCGGCCTCGGTGACCCTCGCCGGCACGCCGCGCGCGCCGCAAGCGGTGTTCGATCTCGGCGTGCCGCTGTTGGGTATCTGCTACGGCCAATTGACACTCTCGGCGCAGCTCGGCGGCACCGTCGAGAGCTCCGACCACCGCGAGTTCGGCCGCGCCATGCTCGACGTAACGCAAGATTGCGCGCTGTTCGACGGCGTCTGGAACCCCGGCCAGCGCGAGCAGGTGTGGATGAGCCATGGCGACCGGGTGACCGCCATGCCGCCCGGCTTTGAGAGCGTCGCCACTTCCGAAGGCGCGCCGTTTGCCGTCATCGCCGACGATGCCAGGCGCTATTACGGCGTCATGTTTCATCCCGAAGTGATGCACACCCCGCACGGCGCCCAACTGCTCGCCAACTTCGCCCACAACGTCGCCGGTTGCGCCGGCGATTGGACGATGGCGGCGTTCCGCGCCGAGGCGGTCAAGAGCATCCGCCAACAGGTCGGCGCCAAGCGCGTCGTTTGCGGGCTCTCGGGCGGCGTCGATTCCTCGGTCGCCGCGGTCTTGATCCATGAGGCCATCGGCGACCAACTGCACTGCATCTTCGTCGATCACGGCCTGCTGCGTGCCGATGAGGGCGAGCAGGTGGTCGAGCTGTTCCGCCGCCATTACAACATCCCGCTCAGCCACCGCGACGCCGCCGACCTGTTCCTCGGCAGGCTCGAAGGGGTCGAGGACCCGGAACAAAAACGCAAGATCATCGGCGGCTTGTTCATCGACGTGTTCGAGGAAGAGGCAAAAAAACTCGGCGGCGCCGAGTTCCTGGCCCAGGGCACGCTCTACCCGGACGTTATCGAATCGGTGTCGTTCTCGGGCGGCCCCAGCGCCACCATCAAATCGCACCACAATGTCGGCGGCCTGCCGGAGCGCATGAACATGGCGCTGGTGGAGCCGTTGCGCGAATTGTTCAAGGACGAAGTGCGGGCACTCGGGCGCGAGCTCGGCCTGCCCGACAGCCTGGTCGGCCGCCACCCCTTTCCCGGCCCGGGCCTGGCCATCCGCATCCCCGGCGCCGTGACGCGCGAAAAAGCCGCCATCCTGCGCCAGGCCGACCGCATCTATCTCGAGGAAATAAAGAGCCACGGCCTCTACGACGCCATCTGGCAGGCCTTCGCCGTGCTCCTGCCGGTGCGCACCGTCGGCGTGATGGGCGATTACCGCACCTACGACTATGTCTGCGCCTTGCGCGCCGTCACCTCCACCGACGGCATGACCGCCGATTTCTACCCCTTCGACATGGCGTTTTTGGGCGCCGTCTCGAGCCGCATCGTCAACGAGGTACGCGGCATCAACCGGGTGGTCTACGACGTCACCTCGAAGCCGCCGGGGACGATCGAGTGGGAATAGAGTCAGAGCTTAATAATTTAGCCGGTATTGAAATAATTTAGTGCTTCCGATTTCCTCAAAGCTGAGGGTGTCGGATGACCAGCCATATTCGGGAGTGCCAGCATATGAGCTTTGGTATTTGGCAAATCCTAATAATTTTAGCGGTGGTTTTCATATGTGTCCTCGGCCTGCCCATTGTCAGCGCCGTGATTGCCAGGCGCAAGGGGCGCAGCAGCGTCGGCTGGTTTATCTTGACGCTGATATGCCCATTGGCAATCTTATTCATCGCTATGCTGGCGCCTATTAGGAATTCTTCGGAATAGGTTCTGCGACAACGCTTCCGGGTGCCGGGAACCTTGACTGGGAATGATGCGATGAGCCCTGGCACGGGAATCTGCAGAGCACGGGTAGCGCTGATAATGGCGCTGGCTTTGATTTTGTCGAGCGCCGCTGTGCGGGCGGATTTCGCGGCCGGCAAGGCGGCCTATGAGGCCGGCGATTTCGTTGCCGCGCGCGAGCACTGGCTAGCCTCGGCCGAGGCCGGCGACGCTGTCGCCCAGGCGGCGCTCGGCAGTCTCTATATTCACGGCGAGGGGGTGGCGGTCGATTACCGCGAGGGGCTCAAATGGACCCGGGCGGCGGCCGAGCAGGGCGATGTCACCGGGCAGTTCAATATGGGCTCGATATATGCCGGCGGGCTCGGCGTCGAGAAGGATTTTGCCGAAGCGGGGCGCTGGTTTCATCTCGCCGCCGAGCAGAATGACGCCGTGAGCCGCTTCAATCTCGCCATTCTCTATTCGCGCGGTCTCGGCGTCGCGCGCGACGACATCGAGGCCGTCTATATGCTGAACACCGCCGCGATCATCGCCGGAACGCCGGAAATCGCCCAGCATGAGCTCGCCCGGGAGGCCGAACGCATGGCCCTCAACCTGATGATGACGATGGATCAGGAGGCCATCGAGGAGGCGCACGCGCGCTCGAAGGAATTCGAACGGCACTATCTGGACGACTATATGAAGGGCTATATCGGGCGCGGACGAGCCGCCGAAAAAGCCCCGCGGGAGCCCTGATTCTGTCCTGCTTTCCGCGGCAGACACACCATATGTTGTGGGTAGCTCGATAAAATTACTTGCCATTAGCGTTTCACCCGCTATCTTGGGGGTGCAGCAGGCCGCCCTACAACATATAGGGCCCTACGGATGTAGGAAAAGGCTGGCGCGATATCGAGCCAATCCGAGGCAGGGAAAATGACCATGTCAACCTGGACACCAGAACGCATCGCCGAAGTCACCCGTTTGTGGGACGAAGGCCTGACCACGGCGGAAATCGGCAAGCTGGTCGGCGTTACCAAGAATGCCGTCGTCGGCAAGGCGCATCGCCTCGGCCTGCCGCCACGGCCATCGCCGATCCGCCGCCAGGGCGGCGCCGGCGCCAGCGGCACGGTGATGCCGAGGCCGGTCGCGAAAGCACCGGCCAGACCGGTGCGCCAGATCGCGCTCAGCACTTCCGGGGCCTGTTGCAAATGGCCGTTCGGCCATCCCGGCGAGGCCGAGTTCCGCTTTTGCGGCAGCCCGGCGCTGGCCAACAAGCCCTACTGCCCGGAGCATTACCAGATGGCCTACCTGCCGGCGCGGGCAAGGGGTGAAGCCAGGGACAGCAACGCCAACGAAGAGCGCCCGGCAATCCCCGCCCGCCGCTCCGCCTCCGCCGCCTAGCAGGCGGCCCGGCGTTCCGGCCGCGATTGGCGGACGCGCCCGAGCCAAGGGGGCGGATGCCCCACCTTGCGCCTGCCCAGCGTGCGGCGGATCACATTAAGACTCTCGCAAACGGCACACCTCCGGAATGCGTCTCTTGCATTCCGGCAAGCGTGACTACGCGCCCGAGTTAATACGAGGTAGCCAAGGGGGCGGACGCCCCCGCCCGGCGCTTGAGGGAACAAACAAGAAGCGCGGATGCCCCTCCGGCCCCAGTCCGGCGTGCTCCGGAACCCACAAAGATTCTCGCAAACGGCACCACCCCCGAGCGCGCGTCGCGCGCTAAGTTTCCCCCATCTTCCCAACCCTTCTTCCCCTCTGGGAAGAAGGGCTTATTCTGGGTGCTGGCGAAGCCCGGCGCTTTGCCTATAATGGCCAAAATTTTCAATGATTTGGAGCGCAGCATTCGATGGCGGAAATGAGCACACCGATTTGCGATTTCGGCTGGCCGGCGGTCGATTTCGAATTGCCCGGAATAGATGGCCGGAATTACAGCCTCGCCGATGTCAGCGGCGCCAACGGAACGCTGGTGATGTTCCTGTGCAATCACTGCCCGTTCGTCAAGGCGGTGATCGGGCGCATCGTGCGTGATGTGTCCGAGCTTGCCGGGCTCGGCATCGGC
>CAJXFT010000178.1 GCA_913053235.1 uncultured Alphaproteobacteria bacterium | reverse complement strand
GCTAAGTTTGCCCCATCTTCCCAACCCTTCTTCCCCTCGGGGAAGAAGGGCTTATCACGTTTCGATCTCGCTCAGGAATGAGCGCCCGTGCGCGAGCTCTGCCAAACCGAGATGGCCGGCCAGGGTTTGGCCGATATCGGCGAAGCTGTCGCGCACACCCAGCGCCGCCGGGCGCAGGCCTGGCCCGAACGCCAGCACCGGCACGTTCTCGCGCGTGTGATCGGTGCCGCGCCAGGTCGGATCGCAGCCATGGTCGGCGGTGATGATCGCCAGGTCGCCGGGGCGCAGGCAAGCCTCGAAGCCGTTGAGCGCCCGGTCGAACGCCTCAAGTGCCTGGGCGTAGCCGGCAACATCGCGGCGGTGGCCGTAGAGCATGTCGAAATCGACGAAATTGGTCAGCGCCAGAAGCTCATCCTCAGCCCCGCCGGCAACTTCCAGGGTTTTTTGCCAGAGCTCCGAATTGCCGTTCGCCTTGACGATCCGCCCGGTGCTTCGATGGGCGAAAATATCGCCGATCTTGCCGATCGAAGCGACCGTGCCGCCGGCCTCCGTGAAGCGCTCGAGCAGCGTCGGCGCCGGCGGCGGCAGCGAATAGTCGCGCCGGTTGCCGGTGCGCATATAGCAACCGGTGGATCCCGCGAAGGGCCGGGCGATGACGCGCCCGACATTATATTCATCGACCAGCCGGCGCGCGGTGGCGCAAACCTCATAGAGGCGCTCGAGGCCGAAGCTCCCTTCATGGGCGGCGATCTGAAAGACCGAATCGGCGGAGCTGTAGACGATCGGTTTGCCGCTCGCCAGATGCGTGTCGCCGAGCTCGGCGATGATCTCCGTGCCCGAGGCATGGCGGTTGCCGAGCAGGCCGGGAAGGCCGGCGGCGGCGATCAGGGCATCGGTGAGGGCCACGGGGAAACAGGGTTCTTGCCGGGGAAAATAGCCCCATTCGCTCATCACCGGCACGCCGGCCATTTCCCAATGGCCGCTCGGCGTGTCCTTGGCCAGGCTCTTCTCGCGCGCCGCGCCGTGGGCGCCGGTGATCGGGACGCTCGGCGCCACATTGGGGAGCGGCTCGCCGCTGCTCAGTTGCGCCGCCGCGCCGAGGCCGAGGCGCAGCAGATTGGGTATTTCGAGCGCCCGCGCCTCGGCGATATGGCGCAGCGTATCGGCCCCTTCATCGCCGAAATTCGCGGCGTCCGGCGCGCCGCCCAGCCCCAGCGAATCCATCACCAGAACGAAGGCGCGGCTCATACCGGTGGCGGCCCAACCCTTTGCCGCACCACCGGCGCCGGCACCGGCGCTTCGTCGCCGATGGTGATGGCGGCGGTGATGGCGGCAGCGGCGCGCTCCAGGTCGGCCTCGCCGGCGGCATGAATGACGCAAAGCGGATGCTCACCGCCGACGCTCTCGCCGATGGCGGCAACTTCCGAGAGGCCGACCGCATAGTCGATGCTGTCTTCGACGCGCCGCCGCCCGCCGCCGAGATCGATGATGGCGAGGCCGAGGGCGCGCGCATCGACCGCGGCGACGATGCCGGGCCGGGCGGGCGCCAGGGCGCGCATCAGCGGCGCGGCGGGAAGCAGCTCCGCCGCCCGTTGCATGATATCGCTCGGGCCCCCCAGGGCGGCCACCATGTGGCCGAAATGCTGCGCCGCCCGGCCCGAGTTCAGGCTTTCCTCGGCCTGCTTGCGGCCTTCCTCGGCGTTTTTGTTCAGGCCGCCGATGGCGAGCAATTCGGCGGCCAGCGACATGGTCACTTCGTGCAGGCGCTCGTCGCGCGCGGCGCCGCTCAGATGATCGACGGCTTCCAGCACTTCCAGCGCGTTGCCGGCGCTCCGCCCGAGGCACTGATTCATGTCGGTCAGCAATGCCGCGCAAGGCAGGCCGGCGCCATTGGCGACGGCGGTGATGCTCTCGGCCAGCTCCAGCGCGTCATCGAAGCCGGCGGCGAAGGCGCCGGAGCCGTATTTCACGTCCATCACCAGGCCGCTCAGGCCGGCCGCGAGTTTCTTGGAGAGGATCGAGGCGGTTATCAGCGACAGCGATTCGACGGTCGCGGTGACGTCGCGGATGGCATAGATGCGGCCGTCCGCCGGGGCCAGTTCCGCCGTCTGGCCGATGATGGCGCAGCCGGCTTCCCGCACCGTTTTGCGCAAGGTCGCGAGATCGGGCGTGGTGGTGTAGCCGGGAATCGAATCGAGCTTGTCGAGGGTGCCGCCGGAATGGCCCAACCCCCTACCTGAGATCATCGGCACGGCGGCGCCGCAGGCGGCCATCACCGGGGCCAGGATGAGGCTCACCTTGTCGCCGATGCCGCCGGTCGAATGCTTGTCGAGGACCGGGCCGGGCAAGCCGGCATCCGACCAGTCGAGCACGGTCCCGGAATCGGTCATGGCGCGGGTCAGCGCGACGCGTTCGGCCATGTTCATGCCGTTGAAGAATACCGCCATGGCGAAGGCGGCGATCTGGCCCTCCGAAATCGCGCCCGAGGTCAGGCCGGCGACCATGAATTCGATTTCGCCGTCGCTCAGCACCGCGCCGTCGCGCTTGTTGCGGATGATTTCCTGGGGAAGAAAACGACCTTCGCTCATTCTCACTCGCCGTAGGGCGCCCACACATTCTTGACCGCGACGGCGTGGCGCAGCACCTCGCGGCCCTCGGCCTGTTGGTCGGAGAACCAGTCATATTTGCGCCCGTGATTGCTCCAGACGCGCTTGAGATTTGCCGCCGCGGCGCGTTCCATCGCGGCACCGCCCGTGGCGAGCCCGAAATACCATAGCGCATCGACGTCATCATGTTCCGCCAGCACTTGCGCCAGCTCGTCGCGCCCGCCGGTGACGATATTGAGGGCGCCACCCGGCAGGTCGGAGGTGTCGAGCACCTGATAAAGGTCGGTGGCCGCGAGCGCATGGCGCTCCGAGGGGATGGCGACGACGCGGTTGCCCATCGCCAGCGCCGCCGCGGCGAGCGAGACGAATGCCAGCAGTGGCTGCTCGTCCGGACACGCCATGCCGATGACGCCGATCGGTTCGTTGAGCGCCAGCGCGATGCCGCGCAGCGGCGGCTGGTGCACGGCGCCTTCATATTTATCGGCCCAGGCGGCGGCGGTGAAGAGACGCGCCACGGATGTGCGCACCTCGCGCGCCGCCTGGCCGCGCGTGGCACCCGTCATGGCCATCAGGCGGGCGCGGAATTCACCGGCGCGGGCTTCGAGATTTTCGCCGATGTAATAAAGCACCTGGGCGCGGTTATGGGCGCTCGCCACACTCCAGCCTTCGGCCTTGCGCGCCGCTTCGACCGCTTCGCGGATGTCCTTGCGGCTGCCCGCCCCAACTTCTCCCAGCAACCTGCCTTCGGGCCCGCAAACCGGCGCGCTATAACCGGAATCGGGGCGCTTCTGCTTGCCGCCGATATAGAGCTTGGCGGTGCGGTCGAGGGGTAATTCGGCGACCGGCTCCGGCGCGCGCGGCTCGGGCGCGGCGGGTGGCGTTTGGTAGAGCGGCAGTTTTTTCTGCCAGGACGGTTGGAGATATTCCACCAATCCCTCGCGCCCGCCCTCGCGCCCGAAGCCCGAATCGCCGACGCCGCCGAAGCCGCAGGAAGCGTCGAACAGGTTGGCCGAGTTGATCCACACGCTGCCGGCGGCGAGCTTGGGCGCGACATCGAGGGCGAGGTTGATGTTCTCGCTCCATACGCTGGCGGCGAGGCCGTAGCGGCTGTTGTTGGCCAGCGCCACCGCCTCGGCGGGGGTGCGGAAACTCATGGCGGTCAGCACGGGGCCGAAAATCTCTTCCTGGGCTATGCTGGCGGCGGGCGCCACATCGGTGACCAGCGTCGGCGGATAGAACCAGCCCTGGTCAGGGCTAGCCCCCGTCAGACCGGCGCCCGCCGGCTGCCATATCTTGGCGCCGTCGCGCTCGCCAGCCGCGACGAGTTCGCGGATGCGGGTTAATTGCTCGGCCGAAACGATGGCGCCGATATCGCTGCCCTTGTCCATGGGGTCGCCGACCACCAGCTTCTCCATGCGGGCGCGCGTCTTGGCGAGGAAAGGCTCAGCGATGCTCTCCTGCACCAGAAGCCGCGAGCCGGCGCAGCACACCTCGCCCTGATTGAACCAGATGGCGTCGACCAGCCCCTCGACGGCGCTGTCGAGGTCGGAGTCGTCAAAAACGATGAAAGGCGATTTGCCGCCCAACTCCAGCGACAGCTTCTTGCCCGAGCCGGCGGTGATCTTGCGGATTTTCCGCCCCACTTCGGTCGAGCCGGTGAAGGCGATCTTGTCGATATCCGGGTGCGCGGTGATCAACTCGCCGACCACGCCGTCGCCGGTGACGATATTGACCACGCCCGGCGGCAGGCCGGCCTGGTGGCAGAGTTCGGCGAAGAGCAGCGCCGTCAGGCTGGTCTGTTCGGCCGGCTTCAGCACCACGCAATTGCCCGTCGCCAGCGCCGGGGCGATCTTCCAGGCCAGCATCAGGAGGGGGAAATTCCACGGGATGATCTGCCCGGTGATGCCGAGCGCCGTGTGGCCGGGATATTCCTGATCGACGATCTGGGCCCAGCCGGCATGGTAATAAAAATGGCGGGCGGTGAGAGGAATATCGATATCGCGCGCCTCGCGGATCGGCTTGCCGTTGTCGAGCGTCTCGAGCACCGCCAGCAGGCGGGCATGGCGCTGCACCAGGCGCGCCAGGGCATAGAGGAAACGCGCCCGGGCATGGCCGGCGAGCTTGGCCCAGGCCGCTTGCGCGGCCCGCGCGGCGGCGACGGCGGCGTCTACATCCGCGGCGCCGGCCTGAGTGATTTCGCCGAGCGGGCGCGCCGTGGCGGGATTGAAACTGGCGAAAGTCTGGCCGGCGCCCCGCCATTCGCCGCCGATGTAAAGGCCGAAGCGCCGGTCATGGCGGTCGAGCCATTTGTCGGCTTCGGCGGCGCTCTCCGGCGCCGGGCCGTATTCCATGGTGTTGAAAATATCGGCTGTATTGGACATGTCAGGCCATCGGTTGATGGTGGCGGGCGGCGTAGCGCCCGTGGGCGCGGTGTTCGAGCTGGCGCTCGATATCGGTCAACAGGCTCGAGGCGCCGATGCGGAACAGCTCTGGCTCCAGCCATGGCCGGCCGAGTTCCTCCTTCATCATGAACAGGTAGCCGAGCGCCGCCTTGGCGGTGCCGATGCCGCCGGCCGGCTTGAAGCCAACGCGGACCCCCGTACGCTCCTCATAGGCGCGGATCATGCGCGCCATCACCAGGCTCACCGCCGGCGTCGCGTTGGTCGCTTCCTTGCCGGTCGAGGTCTTGATGAAATCGGCGCCCGCCATCATGCAGACCAGGCTGGCCTTGGCGGTGTTGCGGAGCGTGCCGAGATCGCCGGTGGCGATGATGGTTTTCAGATGCGCGGCACCGCAAGCCTCGCGATAGGCGCGCACTTCGTCGTATAGCGCGCGCCAATCGCCCCCGAGCGCATGGCTGCGGTCGATGACGATATCGATCTCGTCGGCGCCGGCGGCGACCGATTCCTCGACCTCCAACAGGCGCGCGCGCGGAGCGCCGAGGCCGGCGGGAAAGCCGGCGGAGACGGCGGCGACGGGAATTCCGCTTCCCATCAGGGCACGCCGCGCCGGTGCGATCATGGCGTGATAGACGCAAACCGCGCCGACCCTGAGGCCGAGGCCCTCGGCGCCGAGCGCTTCGAGGATTTCACGGCGCACCGGTTGGCGTGCTTTAGCGCAAAGCCGCTCTACTCGTGCGTGCGTATCGTCGCCCGAAAGGGTGGTGAGATCGATGCTAAAAACCGCCTTCAATAGCCACGCCGCCTGCCATTCCTTCTTGACCGTACGGCGCGCCGGAATATTGGCGGCGCGGCGCTCGACGGCGCTGGTGTTGACGCGCACCTCGTTCAGCCATTCGGCCTCGAACGCCGTGCCCGGATTGCGCTTGGGCGCTTCCGGCGCCGGCAGGATGCTGACATTGTCGCTCATATCCCGGCCAGTGTGACTCATCGCCCGGTTTCCGGCGAGAGGCTTTCGAGGAAGGCCGGCAGCAGGCGGCGCAAATCCTTCGCCGCCTCGGCGCCGACGGCGAGCGATTGCGCGTGGCTGAGTTCCTCGTCGGTCATGCCGGCGGCGAGGTTGGTCAGCGTCGAGAGCGCCGCGACGCGCATGCCCGAATGGCGCGCCACCAGGCATTCCGGCACCGTCGACATGCCGACCGCGTCGGCCCCCATGGTGCGGAAGGCACGGATTTCCGCCGGGGTTTCGAAGTTGGGCCCCATCAGGGCCATATAGACGCCTTCGTGCAGGGTGATGCCAAGCCGCGCGGCGGTATTGGCGAGGCGGTGGCGCAGCTCGCGGTCATAGGCCACGGTCATGTCCGGGAAACGCGGCCCGAAGCGTTCGTCATTGGCGCCGACCAGCGGATTGGTGCCGGTCATGTTGATGTGATCCGAGAGCATCATCAGGCTGCCGGGCGGGAATTCGGGATTGAGGCTGCCGGCGGCATTGGTGAGCAGCAGGGTGTCGCATCCCGCCAAGCTTAGAGCGCGGATGGGGAGCGCCAAATCCGCCGCCTCATGGCCCTCATAGAGATGCGCGCGGCCCTGCATGCAGGCCACCGCCATACCGGCCAGATTGCCCAGCACCAGGCGCCCGGCATGGCCTTCGACGGCGGATAGCGGGAAGCCCGGCAGATCGCCGTAATCGATGATGACGGCGTCCTCGATGGCCTCGGCGAGGGCGCCGATTCCGGTGCCGAGAACGAGCCCGACATGCGGCGTAAAGCCGGGCGCCCTGGCGGCGATGACAGCGGCCGCGCCTTGCGGGTCGGGCGCCATTCAATCCTCCAGATTGTCGGCGATGAAGGCGTAGGGCAGCAACTCGCCGAGCGCGATGGTTTGGCGCAACCCCTCGGGCCCGCAAATATGCACCGGCGTTTCGGCGCCGGCGAATTCGCTCAGGCGCTGGCGGCAGCCGCCGCATGGCGTACAGAGGCGCTGGCCCTCGCCCATCACGACGATCTCCGCGATCCTGTCATCGCCGCCCGCCACCATGGCGCCGATCGCTGTCGCCTCGGCGCATTGCCCTTGCGGATAGGCGGCGTTTTCGACATTGCAGCCGGCATAGAGGCGGCCGCTCTCGGCGCGGATACAGGCGCCGACCTTGAAGCCGGAATAAGGCGCATGCGCGTGCTGGCGCGCGGCAGCCGCGCTGTCGATCATATCCTTCAGGTCAGCGCTCATTTTTCCTTCACATAGGGCATGCCGCTGGCCTTGGGCGGCACCGCCTTGCCGACAAAACCAGCCAGCAGCAGTACCGTCAAGATATAGGGCAGCGCCTGGATGGCCTGCACCGGAACGATGCCGATGCCGGGAATATCGATGCCCTGCAAGCGCGCTTCGAGCGCCTGGGCGAAAGCGAAGAGAAAACAGGCCAACAGCGTCGGCAACGGCTTCCACTTGCCGAAGATCAATGCGGCGAGGGCGAGGTAGCCCATGCCGGCGGTCATGTCGCGGACAAAGAAGGTGTTCATGGCGATGGCGAGGTAGGTGCCGGCGACGCCGCACAGAATGCCGCACACGATCAACGCCC
>CAJXFT010000177.1 GCA_913053235.1 uncultured Alphaproteobacteria bacterium | reverse complement strand
CTGTTTTCACCGCCGCCCAGAGCGGCCGCGCGCGCGACCACGGAGGAAGCACTGGCGCGCCCGGTATTGGAGCGCTCCAGCGGCGATTAGGCCTGTCACTGGTCAGGCGGCGAGATCCTCTCCGCCGAGAACCCTTCGAATCAGCGCCACGGTCTCCGAAATTCCGTAGAGCGCGATAAACGAACCCATGCGCGGCCCCTGCTCCTGGCCCAGCAGTATTTCGTAAAGCGCCTTGAACCAGGCGCGCAGATTTTCAAACTCATGACGTTTGCCGATTTCATAGACCTCGCTCTGAATGGCTTCGGCGCCGGCGTCGCCCGGCAGCGCTTCGAGGGCTGAAATCAACTCTTCCAGCGCCCCTGATTCCATCGCGTCGGGCTGGCGGTAGCGCTTGTTCGGCTTGACGAAATCGCGGTAATAATTGATCGCGAGGGCGACCAGCTCGTCGAGAATGGGCATCGAATCGGGCGCCGCATCGGGGGCGTAGCGGGTGAGGAAACCCCACAGAACCGCGGGGTCCTCGGTGTTGCACACGCTGGCGAGATTAAGCAGAACGGCGTATCCGATACCGGCTTCCGGCGTCGGCGGCAGGGCGCCGTGAATATGCCAAACCGGGCTTTCCAACCGTTCCGCCGGACCCAGCGCGGGGAACTTTTCGAGATGGCTGAGATAATCGTCGACATGGCGCGGGATGACGTCGAAATGCAGCCGCTTGGCGCGGCGCGGCGTGGCGAACATGTATAGCGACAGGCTCTCGCGCGTACCGTAGCTCAGCCATTCGTCGATGGTCAGGCCATTGCCCCGCGACTTCGATATCTTTTCGCCGTTTTCGTCCAAAAAGAGTTCGTAAATAAAGCCGTCCGGCGGGGTCGAGCCGACGATTCGGCAGATCTTGCCGGACAATTCGACCGAGGAAATCAGGTCTTTTCCGGCCATTTCGTAATCCACCCCGAGGGCATGCCAGCGCATTGCCCAATCCGGCTTCCACTGTAATTTGCAATGGCCGCCGGTGACCGGCACTTCGACGCTCTTGCCGTTTTCGTCGCGGTAACAAACCGTGCCGGCGTCTTCGTCGCGCGCCGTGATCGGCACTTGCAGCACCCTTCCGGTGCGCGGGCATAGGGGCAGGAACGGGCTGTAGGTGGCCTGGCGCTCGGCGCCCAATGTGGGCAGGGTGACGGCCATGATTTTTTCGTAATTTCTGAGGATATCGAGGAGCGCGCCATCGAATTCGCCGCTCCGGTAGGCCGCGGTGGCGCTCTTGAATTCATAGTCGAAACCGAAGGCGTCGAGAAAGGCGCAGAGGCGTGCATTGTTGTGGTCGCCGAAGCTCTCATGCGTGCCGAAGGGGTCGGGGACGCTGGTCAGAGGTTTGCCGAGATGCGCCGTCATCGCCTCGCCGCCCGGGATATTGTCGGGCACGCCGCGCAAGCCGTCCATATCGTCCGAGAAGGCCACCAGCCGGGTCGGCAGGTCCGAGAGCAGCGAAAAGGCGTGGCGCACCATGGTCGTGCGCGCGACCTCGCCGAAGGTGCCGATATGCGGCAATCCGGACGGGCCGTAGCCGGTTTCGAAAAGGACGGTGCCGTTGGCGGGCGGGCGTTTCTCGAGCCGTTTGACGAGATCGCGCGCTTCCTTGAACGGCCACGCCTTTGCATCCTCAGCAAACTCGCTGAGCCTGGCCAAGTCGCCGGTCATCGCTGGTCGTCTCCAATTTCTTGCGTGCGGCGCAAAATGCGCCAAGCGAAGCACGCCCGTCAACCGCTATACTGCCGCGATGCCGCAAACTGATTCCCGCCGCCAGGAAAAACCCCGCGTGACGCTGCCCGAGGCGCCGGCGCTGGTGCTGGCGCCGGGGCGCGCCGTGTGGCTGAGCCCGGGCGGCGAGATCGAGGAGATTGCCCTCGCCGAGGCGGCCAGGCGTCTGGCCCAGGGTCCGCCGCCTTTCGTCTGTCACGCCCGCGCCATGGCGCGGCGCCTCGGCATCAACGCCTTTCATGCCTACGATCTTTTGGAGCTCTACGCCTTTGCCCGCCCGGCGGGGTTTTGCCTGCCCACGGCGATCGGCTTGGCCGACGCCCTGGCTCTGAAGCGGCCCGGCGATCATGCCGGTGAGGCGGTGCTGTTGCTCGACGCGGCGGCGGCAATGCTGCTGGCCATGGCCAAGGGGCGGGCTTCGGGCGCGGATTCGGAGGGCGATGACAAGGCGCTCAGGATCGCCGCGGTGCTCGAAAAGGCGGGATGGATTTGGGGCGAGGCGGTGCTGCAGGCGCTTGGCCCGGCCGCCGAGAAGCCGGCGAGCGGCGATAACAAAGCCCTTGCCGTATGGACGCGCCTAAAGGAATGGCAGGATTCGGCGCCGCCGGCGGCGCCGAACCATTTTGGCGTCAGCAACGCGCAAGCCCGCGCGCGGCTCGCCGAACTGCTCGGCGATGGCGCTGAGGCGCGCCCCCAGCAGGCCGATTACGCCTCCGCCGTATGCGCCGCGTTTCAGCCGGCGGCGGCGCCCGAGGAGCCGCATCTGGTGCTCGCCGAAGCCGGCACCGGCGTCGGCAAGACGCTCGGCTATATCGCGCCGGCCAGCCTGTGGGCGGAAAAGAACGAAGGCACGGTGTGGCTGTCGACCTTCACGCGCAACCTGCAGCGCCAAATCGACGGCGAGCTGGACCGGCTGTTTCCCGACCGCGCCGTCAAGGTCGACAAGGTGGTGGTGCGCAAGGGGCGGGAAAATTATCTCTGCCTGTTGAATCTGGAAGAGGCGGTCGGCCGCAGCGTCCTGGTGCCGGGCGAGCGCATCGCGCTCGGCATGATGGCGCGCTGGGCCGAGGCGACCCGCGACGGCGATATGGTGGGCGGCGATTTCCCCGCCTGGCTGGCCGATCTGCTCGGCTATGGGCGCACCCTCGCCCTCACCGACAGGCGCGGCGAATGCGTCTATTCGGCCTGCCCGCATTACCGCAAATGTTTCGTCGAGAAAAATCAGCGCCGCGCGCGCGGCGCCGAGATGGTGATCGCCAACCACGCGCTGGTCATGGTGCAAGCGGCGCGGGGCGCTTTTGCTTCGCCTGAGCGCGGCGCGCCGACGCGCTTCGTTTTCGACGAAGGGCACCATGTTTTCGATGCCGCGGATTCGGCTTTTTCGGCCCATTTGACCGGCGGCGAAGCGCGCGAACTGAGGCGTTGGCTGATCGGCGCCGAGCGCCGGGGTGCTATGCGCCGGCGCGGCCTGAGAAGCCGTATCGAGGATTTGATTGCTGACGACGAGAGCGCCCTGCAGGCATTGGATGAGACCCTCAAAGCGGCGCGCGCATTGCCGTCCGACGAATGGGCGCGGCGGGTGACGGAAGGCGCCGCGCATGGTGCGACGGAGAAATTCCTGGCTTTTGTGCGCCACCAGGTGATGGCGCGGGCGCGCGATCGCAACGGCCCCTATAGCCTCGAGACGGCGACGCTGCCGGAGATCGAAGGCCTGGCCGGCGCGGCGGAGACGCTCGCGGCGGCGCTCGGCGCTATCGCGCGCCCGCTCTTGGTGCTGGCGCGCCGCCTCGCCGCCGTCCTCGACGAAAAAGCCGATTCGCTCGACAGCGCCCAGCGCGCACGCATCGAAAGCGTGGCGCGCGGCGTCGCGCGGCGCGCCGAGGAGCAGCTCGCATCATGGTGCGCCATGCTGCAAACCCTGGCCCTCTCGCCGGCCAGCGCCAATGAAGACAGCGTCGATGCGAGCGCCGAAGATGGCTACGTCGATTGGTTCGCCGTGCAGCGCAGCGACGGGCGCGAAGTCGATCTCGGCATGCACCGCCATTTTGTCGATCCGACCCGGCCCTTCGCCGAATCCATCCTCCAGCTGTCGCATGGCGCCATATTGACTTCCGCCACCTTGCGCGACGGCTCCGGCGATGCGGCGGCCGACTGGGCCGGCGCCGAAGCGCGTACCGGGGTGCGCCATGTGGCGGGCAGTGATGCGCTGCGGGCGGAAGTGCCGTCGCCGTTCGATTACGGCGAACAGACCCGCATATTCGTCATCACGGATGTGCGGCGCAACGATTCGGATCAGGTCGCGGCGGCCTACCGCGAGCTTTTCAAGGCGTCGGGCGGCGGCGCGTTGGGCCTGTTCACCGCCATCTCCCGTCTGCGCGCGGCCCATTCGCGGATTGACGCTGCCCTCGATGAAGCCGGTTTGCGCCTTTGGGCCCAACATGTCGATCCGCTCGACACCACGACGCTGGTTGATATCTTCCGCGCTGATGAAGACAGTTGCCTGTTGGGCACCGATGCGGTGCGCGACGGTGTCGACGTGCCGGGGCGCAGCCTCAGGCTGATCGTCTTCGACCGCGTCCCCTGGTCGCGCCCCGACATCCTGCACAAGGCGCGTAAAAAATGCTTCGGCGGCGGGCGCTACGATGACATGTTGACCCGCCTCAAACTCAAACAGGCCTATGGCCGTCTGGTGCGGCGCGCCGATGACAGGGGGGTGTTCGTCTTGCTCGATCCGGCACTGCCGAGCCGCTTGCATGGCGCCTTTCCGCCGCAAGCAGCGGTCGAACGGGTGGGCCTGGCTGAAGCCGTTGGCGAAATAGCTAGATTTATCGGCGCCGCCGATTGAGGGCGCTCTTGCCCGCGCGCCTGTTATCGCCTAAGAGGCAGTATCGAGAGTGGACGCGCGTGTGCCCCAGATTGGCGGCGCAAGATGCCCAACGAAAGGGACATAATAGTGAGCAGTGAGACAGATTCGGCGCCGATGAGCCATCACAAGGCGTTGATTTACACGATGGTGATGGTTTCGGCGGCGGACAGCGATATGACCGACGCGGAAATCATGGCGATTGGCGAGGAAGTTCAGCGGCTTCCCATATTCCGCGACTACGACACCGATTTGCTGCCCGAGGCGGCGGCCGAGTGCGCCGAGGCTCTACAGGCCGCTGAGGGCCTCGACAAATTGTTGGACGAAGTAAAGCTCGGCCTGCCGAAAAAACTGCACGAAACGGCTTATGCGCTGGCCTGCGATGTGGCGGTGGCCGACGGCCAGCTTTCGCAGGAGGAGCTGCGCCTGTTGCAGATGCTGCGCAATAAGCTGGAATTGGACCGGCTGCATTCGGCGGCCATCGAACGCGGCGCCCGGGCGCGCCACGCCCGCCTTTAGCGCCGGCGCGCACGCGCGCCGGTTTGGTTGTTCATTGAAATCAATTCGTTTTACGGAATATTAATGGCTTGAATTCAAAATCGTTGGGCCCAAGAGTGTCAACGGCCGAGCGAGAATGAACCTTACCGATATTCCCTTGTTCCGCATGATGAGCCAGCGCATGGAATGGCTCTCACAGCGTCAGCAGGTGCTCGCCCATAATGTGGCGAATGCCAACACGCCGGGTTACAAGGCCCAGGACCTGAACCCGCTCACCTTCGAGACCATGTTGCGCGCCGGCGCCGGGCGTTTGAGCGCGCGCGCGACCCGTTCCGGGCATATGTCCGGCGGCTCGGCCGGAGGATCGGGAAAATCCAAATTCAAACTGGCCGGCAACGACGGGCAAAATTCAACCGCCGGCAAGGATGTCGTGCTCGAGCAGGAAATGATGAAAATCGCGCAAACCTCGTCGGATTATCAATTGACCACCAATCTTTACCGCAAGCATCTGGCGATCATTCGCGCCGCTCTCAATTCTCCGCGTTAAGAGAATTCACGAACAACGAAACGGATAGGCAATGGACCTGACGAAAATTCTACACACCTCGGCGTCCGGCATGCATGTGCAGGGCGAGCGCATGCGAATCGTCGCCGAAAACCTGGCCAATGCGGGCTCCAGCGCCAATTCGCCCGATGACGAGCCGTATCGCCGCAAGCTGATCACCTTCAGCAACGAACTGGACCGCGAGCTTGGCGTCCGGTTGGTCAGCGTCGAGCGCGTGACGCTCGACAAATCGGAGTTCGGCCGCAAATACGATCCCGGCCACCCTGGAGCAAACGACCAGGGCTATGTGTTGACGCCGAATGTGAATTCACTGATCGAAATGACCGATATGCGCGAGGCACAGCGCGGTTACGAGGCGAATTTGAGCGTTATCGGCGTCGCCAAGGACATGCTGAAACGGACAATCGACATCCTCAATTGAGAATTGTCGATGTTACTGAATTGCTGGCTGGCGGGGGGTCGGTCCAGCACAAGAAAACTTCGGACCAATGAGGCAGCTTAGACATGAATGTTAATTTGGTGAATGCCGCGGCGGCCTATGCCTCGCGGCAAGTAGGCAACAATCCCGCCGCGAAGGCCGCTTCGAGCGACGGCGCGGAAGCCGCGGGCAGTGATTTTTCAAATCTGGTGAAATCGGCGGTGAATGAGGCGGCGGCGACGTCGCGGACCGGCGAGTTCGTGAGCGCCCAGGCACTGGTCAATCCGGGCGATCTGGGCTCCGTGGTAACGGCGGTCTCCAGCGCCGAGATTACAATGCAGGCGGTGATCGCGGTACGCGACAAGGTGGTTTCCGCATACCAGGATATCCTGCGCATGCCCATTTGACGGCGGGTTATTCGCCGTGAATACCGCCGAGGTCATCGATATCGGCCGCGAGGCCATCTACGCGTTGCTCAAGATGGGTGGTCCCATCATGGGCATCGCCCTCGTCGTTGGCCTGATTGTCGCACTGTTCCAGGCGCTGACGCAAATCCAGGAGATGACACTCACTTTCGTACCCAAGATCATCGTCATCTTTCTCTCCGTGTTGGTTCTGTTGCCGTTCATGATTTCGACGCTCACGAATTTCTCGCAGGGGCTGTTCGAAAGAATCGCCAGCGGCGGGTAGGGCGGGCCGCCGCCATGTTGACCGGCTTCCTCGAGGGCGAGCTTTTCGGCTTTTTCCTGGTCTTTTCGCGCATCGGCTCGGGCCTGATGCTGCTGCCGGGATTCGGCGAGATCTATGTTTCTCCGCGCTTCCGCCTGCTCCTCGCGCTCGCCATCACACTCGTGATCACGCCCCTGGTGAGTTCGGGGTTGCCGGTCATGCCCGAGGGTTTTCTGGCTCTCTTCACATTGCTCATCGGCGAGATCGTCGTCGGGCTGTTTCTCGGCGCCACCGCGCGCTTCTTGCTGGTCGTCCTGCAAACGACGGGCTTTCTGGTCGCGCAGGCAACGAATCTGGCGGCGGCGCAGGTCTTCGACCCCAACCAGGGAACGCAAGGCACGCTGACCGGCAATTTCCTCGGCATCATGGGCGTGCTGCTGATTTTCGTGACCAATTTGCACCATATGATGCTGGGCGCCTTGATTCGCAGCTATGAGGTTTTTCCGTCCGGCGCCACGCCGCCGTCGGACGATTTCGCCAGCATGGCGACGCGCCTGGTGAGCGACGGCGTCGAACTGGCACTTCAACTGGCGGCGCCGGTGATGCTGTTCGCGCTTATCTTCCAGGTCGGGCTCGGCCTGATGGCGCGGCTGATGCCGCAGATGCATGTGTTTTTCATCGGCATGCCGCTACAGATCATGCTCGGCTTTGCCATCTTCGCGATGTCGCTCGGTGCCATCATGACATGGTATCTGGACCGCTTCGTGCGGCCGTTCTCCGAAATTCTCAGCGGAGGGTGAGGCATGGCGGAAGAACAAGATCAATCACAAAAAACAGAAGATCCGACTCTTAAGAAGCTCGAAGACGCGCGCAAAAAGGGCCAGGGGGTCA
>CAJXFT010000176.1 GCA_913053235.1 uncultured Alphaproteobacteria bacterium | reverse complement strand
CTAGTTGTATACTTTAATGGACGAAGTTGTAACCTTTAACTCAGAATATCCTCATATAATCAATAGCTTATGATTTTTGATTCTGCGTTTGAGGGACCAAACAAAAAACACGCGGATGCCCCCCGGTGTTTGTGAGCGCGCTTCGCGCGCTAAGGTCGCCCCTTCTCCCTAATCCCTCTTCCCCCCGGGGAAGAGGGACATATTCGGTGCCGTCGTGCGGCTTGCGAACCAGCGCGCTTGGAGGATAATGCAACAACATCTATCGCCATCGAACAAAAGAAAACGGGAGAAAAAAATGGCTGAGAAAAAAGCGGTCGTCGTCGGCGCGCGCGGCACCACGGGGCGGAACGTGGTTGAGGTGCTGGAGGCCGATGGCGGCTGGGAGGTGGTGGGCCTGAGCCGGGGCGCTCCCGGCTTTGAGACCAAGGCCACTTTCATTTCCGTCGATCTCGAGGACGAGGCCGACGCGGCGGCCAAGCTCGCGCCCCTTACCGACGCCACGCATATCTTTTATTGCGGCCTCGCCGGCAGCTTCGAGGCCGAGAATATCGAAGGCAATGTCGCCCTGGTGCGCAATTCCGTCGGTGTTCTCGACAAGATCGCGCCCGGGCTCGAGCGCGTCACCCTGACCCAGGGCGGCAAATATTACGGCTGCCATCTCGGGCCCTACAAGACGCCCTCGATGGAGACCGATCCGCGCCACATGCCGCCCAATTTCTACTATGACCAGCAGGACTATCTCACCGAGCTGCAACAGGGCAAACCGTGGGGCCTGACCATGGTGCGCCCCGAGATCGTCATCGGCCTGTCGGCCGGGGTGCCGCTGAACACGCTCAATTTCGTCTCGGTCTATGCCGCCATCGCGCGCGAATTGGATATTCCCTTCGATTTTCCCGGCCGCCCGGCCGCCTGGCAGGCGCTCAACAAATATACCGACGCCGAGATTCTCGGCCGCTTCGAGGTCTGGTCGGCGACCGATCCCGGCTGCGCCAACCAGGAATTCAACATCACCAACGGCGACTGTTTCCGCTGGGAGCATATCTGGCACCAGATCGGCGAAGCCTTCGGCTGCCGGCGCGGCCAGGTGCGGCCGTGCTCGCTGGCCATGCTGATGGCCGATAAGGGCCCGGTGTGGGACGCCATCGTCGAGAAGCACCAGCTCGAGCCCTACAAGATGGACGAGCTCGCCAACTGGATCTTCGCCGACTGGGTGTTCGGGCGCGACTGGGACATCATCCTCGAGGACCGCAAACGCATCCGCCACGGCTACACCGAGATCATCTACACGGAAGAAATGTTCGCCCGCTATTTCAAGAAAATGCGCGAGATGCGCATCATCCCCGAAGCGCCCGGCTGAGGCTTGGCGGCGCCGAGTTAGAGAACAGCCTCGGCCCACAACGGACTCAAGACAGTTCGTCAAGCAGCGCCTTCGCTTCCTTCAGATCGGCCGTGTCGAAGCCCTCGGTGAACTGGCCATGGACGGGCGCGAGGAGATCGCGGGCCTCTTTCGCCCGGTCCCGCGCGCGGCGGAGACGCGCCAGAGACATCGCCGCCCGGAGTTCGAGCGATTTGGCCCCCTGGGATTGCGCCACGGCAAGTGCCTGCTGATAAGATACCTCGACCGGCTCGTGTTCATCGGGCGCATGTTCGAGTAATAGTTCACCCCGGAGGCGATAGAGTTCGGCCTCCATTTGCCGTTCTCCGGTATCTTCAACGAGAGCCAGGGCCTCTGCCAGAACTTCGAGCCCTTCCTCCGGTCGACCCAAGTCGCGGGCAGCCTCGGCCAGCGAAATCATGAAATGTGGCAACTGTAACTTTGCGCCGGTAGCGCGGTAGGCCTCCATGCCTTGGCGGACCTGCGCCGCGCCCTCCGCGCTCTCTCCCATTCGAACCCGCGACCAGCCCGCCAAGATGTTTCCGGCAGACGCGACGAACTCGAAGCCGTGCTCGTTCGCCATAGCGATCGCTTCATCGGCGCGCGCGCGCACGGTCGGCCAATCGCCAATGTAATGATAGAAGATAGCATCCCAGCAAAGCGAGCGCGCCATTGTGAACCTATTGTCGCGCCGACGGATGAGCGCCTGTGCCTGGTCAGCGCGCGCCATGGCTTGCTCCACATCGCCAAGGAGCCACAAGGTCCATGACAAGTAGGCCAGGCTCATCACCCCAGGATCGAGTTCAGCATATTCGAGCGCCAGCCCGGCGTGCCGCTCGGGATCGTAATGGCGCTGCACCTCTTCAAAATTTTCTCGCGCCACGTGCAGCTCTCCGATGAAAAGGGAGACGGCACCAAACATGAGGTGGGCTTCGATCAGGTAAGGCGTCTCAGATAGGCTCTTGGCGAGGTCAAGCATATGTCTGGCTTCCGCCACCGCCATGGCCTGCTCGGCGCGTACCATGTGATACCCCGTAATACCCCAAAGCACCGGGAACAATTCCTCTTTCTCGTCGATCCGCTCGCAAAGTTCGCGGGCGCGGCCGTAGGCCTTGCCTACTTCCGGCGCCGCGTAGCCCTTGATAGTCATCAGTGCGGGTCCGAGCGAGGTCTGTAGCGCGAGTTCCGTCTTATCGCGTATTTCGGATTCGGGTAGTGTCATCAGCACTTCAAGCTCTTTCCGCAGATGGCCGATGGCTTCGGGATTGGCCGAGCGCCGGCGGGTCTGTTGGCCGGCCTCGTACCAATATTCGACCGCTTGCTCTGCAAGCCCTGCCTCGGTGCAGTGGTGGGCGATCAACTCAGGCTGGGCCTGGACGGTCTCCTGGTAGCGGCTCTCCAGCAACTCGGCGACCTGCCTGTGGTATTCTTGCCGGCTGCGTTTGAGCAGGGATTGATAGGCCGCGTCCTGCACCAGCGCGTGCTTGAAGATGTATTTCGCGCGCGGCGGCCGGCCGCGCTGATAGAGCAGCTCGGCGGCAACCAACTCGTCCAATCCGTTGTGAAGAGCGGCCTCGTCCATCGGCGCGATCGCCGCCACCATCTCGTAGACGAACTCGCGGCCGAAGACCGATCCGAGCTGGGCCACTTCACGGATTTGGGGCAGCCGGTCGAGCCGCGCCATGAGCGAATCCTGCAGAGTCGCCGGAATGGCGAGCCCCGACAGGGGGCCCGTGAGCCGGTAACGGCCGTCCTGTTCGCGCAGGAAATCCGCCTCCAGTATCGCCTTGGTCAGCTCCTCGGCATAGAGCGGCACGCCGTCGGTCTTGTCGACGATGTGTTCGACGACCTCCTCGGGCAAGGCCTTGCCGCCAGCCTGCTGGCCTATCAACGTTTCGACTTCTGGCCGCTCCAGACGGTTCAAGGTCAGGGGCGTCATGTGCGATCTATGCGGCCACGGCAGCGCGAAGCCGGGGCGAAAGGTGAGCACGTTAAGGATCGGCGCGGTCGGCGCCTGTTCGATAATCAGGCCCATGAGCTCGATGGTCGAGGGATCGGCCCAGTGCAAATCCTCCCACACCTGCAGCACCGGGCGGCGCTCCGCCTCTTCCAGCAGCCAGGCAACCAGCGCGTCCAGAGTCAATTGCTTTTGCTGCTGCGGCGTCAGTTTCAAGGTGGGAAAGCGATCCTCCGGCAGCGCCAGTGACAGGAGCGCGGCGAAAAGCGGCATCGCCTCATCCAGTGGCTGACTGATACTGGCAAGCACATGTTCCAGCTTGGCTAGCTTCTGCTCAGGATCATCCTTACGCTCCCAGCGGCAAATCCGCTCAAGATAGACGATCAGGGGATGGAGCGCGCTGTTGATGTGGTAAGGCGAACAGCGCAGCGTGATGCGGGTGTAGCTCTCGTCCTTGAGCGTGGCGTCGAACGCGTCGACCAGCCGGGATTTGCCGATGCCGGGCTCGCCACTGATCAGCACCGCTTGTCCGATGCCGCTCCGGCCCTGCTGCCAGGCGCGGCGCAGCAATTCGAGTTCGGGCGCGCGCCCGACAAAGCGCGTCAACGCGCCCGGATGCGCCGTGTCGAATCGGCTCTCCGCGTCGCTCTCGCCGATCACGCGCCAAACCTCCACGGGGTCGCCAATGCCCTTGAGCGCCCGGCTTCCCAGGTTCGCGAGGTCGAACGCATCGCCGATCAGGCGCCGCGTGTTGGCGCCGATCACCACCTGACCGGGCGACGCTTCGCCCTGCAAGCGAGCGGCGAGATTTGGCGTCTCTCCGGCGACCGCGTCCGCCTCCGTCGCGGCCTCGCCGACGATGTCGCCGATCACCACCCGGCCCGTGGCGATGCCGACGCGGGCGGCGAGCGCCCGGCCGTCGTCGGTTGTTAGATTGGCGACCGCCCGCACGGCGGCGAGGCCGGTGCGCGCCGCGCGCGCCGCCTGGTCCTCATGGGCGCGCGGCCAGCTGAAGAAGGCGAGCACGCCGTCGCCGAGGAACTTGGCGACATGCCCCTCGTAGCGCGCCACGATGCCGGCCACGGCATCCTGGTAGCGGCGCATCACCTCGCGCATGTCTTCCGGGTCGAGGCGCGCGGAGAGTTCCGTCGAGCCCACCAAATCGCAAAACATCACCGTCAGTTGGCGGCGTTCGGCGACTTGGCCCGCGCGCCGGGCGTCCGGTTTTTGTTCGGTCTCCGCCGGGTCGCTTTCGGTCGACGCGCCGGAATCGAGAACGGCGATCGCCTTCAAGAGCCGTTTGCGGTGGCCGAGCGACGCGACCCCGAGCTTCTCCAGATCGTCTTCGTCCAGCTCGGGCAAGAGGTCGCGCTCGACATCGTTCTCGGCGAACCTATCGGCGTACTCGCCAAACCCCAAGCCTTCCAGCCATTCTCGAATGTCGGCCGCCACAATCCCTCCCTCAATGGGTAAGGAACTTACCAGATCGCAATCATGGGAAAAGCCACGGATTCAGTGTGGCTCTTTTTCGCCCGACGCCAACTCGTCGCCGGGCAGGGCAGGAATGTCGGGGACTCGATTCAAAATTCGTTGAAACTCGTCGGGGTCGGCGCGCGAAGCCAAGTCGGAGAAAAGCTCACGCGTTTGTTCGGCGCCGACGCGCTCGGCGATGGCGGTGAGAAAGAATTGATTGAGCGAGACCTCGCTCCGCTTGGCCATATCCTTCGCCTCGCGCATGAGCGAGGCAGGTATCCGCAGCGAATAAGCGCTCATTTGTTTCTCCGTTTGGCCAGTCCCAGCTCGCGCACCAATCGCCCGGGCCGCATGACGCCGATGCCAAAGCGGGACGCGGCAGTGAAATCGGCGGTATTAAAAGTAACAATGGCCTTGGCCCGCGCATTGATCGCACATTCCAATACCATCTCATCGTCAGGATCGGGCAGCTGCGGCCGCCACCGATAGCGCACGGTCACCGGCTTCATCCTTGCGGCGATCACGGCAAGCACGGCATCAACCTCTTCCTCGGACGTCCAAAACCGGTCTAGCTGCTTATCCCGACCGAGAACGTCGCGGTATTCAAGCAAGAGTGAAGCCGTTGCCGCGGCTTTGAACTCGTTTCTGACCAATGCCTCCAGCAGCAAAAAACTTGCGCCATTCCTAGAGCGAAACGCCGCGACGAGAATGTTGGTATCCAGCACGTACATGACGTCATATATGATATCATTGTGATATTTTCAAGCGCCAAGCTTTGTTTTTCCTTTTGTCAAATGTGAAAGCGCGGCAGGCGGTAAAGGGAAAACAAAAAGAGCGGACCAAAAACACGAGCGCTTTCGCGCTTGGTTAGCCCCTTCTCCCCACCCCCTCCTCGCACAGGTTACGCCATGGGGAAGAGGGGCTTGTCACTGCGCGGCGCGCGGCGTGTCACTGTCGCGCTTCGCGGATCGCCAAACAGGCCATTGCTGGCCGGTGCGGGCCGAGGACCAGGTCGTGGAGCATCGCTGCGGAAATGTGTGGGGGCGTGGTATATTGCGATCAAACGCTCCTCGGCCAGCTTAATCGGTGGCTGAGGAGTACATGACGGTTGTCGTCCTTGGGAAGCAGTCGCTTAAGGTCGATCGCCATGGCGACTTTGTTCTTGCAATAAACCAGGAGTGGGTCGAATGGCTCGGATGTCTACGCTGCGCCGCAAATCAACCAGGGCTGATAACAGGGCGAAGACGCAATCCAAGGCCCGCGCAAAGACCAATCGGCGAACGGACGGCGGCGAGAGCGCCCTCGACCCGATCACCTTCTCGGTCATTCTCAATCGCTTCAACACGATCGCGAAAGAGATGACCCTTACCATGGAGAAGACCGCTTGGACTTCGATCATTGCGCTGGCGCGCGACTTCTCTTGCGCGATCTACGATGCCAAGGCGCGCCAAGTCTGTATGTTGGACGCCCTGCCCGTACACACCAACTCGATGCATGTGGTGCTTCGCGAGATAGCCCGCGTTTTCGAAGGTAATATTTACGACGGCGATGTGATCGTCTGCAATCACGCCTATAGCGGCAACACGCACGTCGGCGATTTCGTCACGGCTTGCCCGGTTTTTCACAATGGCAAGCACATGTTCTGGAGCATGACCAAGGGCCATCAGCTCGACTGCGGCGCCTTCATCCCGACCAGCGTTCCAGCGTCGGCGAAGGACGTATGGCAGGAGGGATTGCAGCTTCCGCCGATCAAATTCTACGAGAAGGGCAAGCGGCGCGAGGACGTGGTGCGCATGTACCTGGCCAATATGCGTTGGCAGGAATGGCTCTATGGCGACTTGATGGCACAGCTCGGCTCGATCTGGAACGGCCGGCGCCGGCTCGTCGAGCTTGCCGCGCATTATGGAAACGATGATATCGAGCGCTACATCGAGGCGATCTTCGATTACGCGGATCAGCGCACGGCGCAAGAAATCCGTCAGATGCCGGATGGCGACTATGACGGGGTGTCGTGGCTCGATACCGATGGTCAGGGCGGAACCGATATCGAGATAAGGGCACGCGTCTCGATCCGGGGTGACAACGTGCACGTCGATTTCGCCGGCTCCGCGCCCCAGACCCCGGGCGCCAACAATTCCTCCTTTGGCGTCATGCAGGCCGCGGCCGGCGTCCCGATCCTTTGCAGCTTGGACCCGTCCTTGCCCCGTAACGACGGATGCCTGCGCCACATTTCGGCGGAAGCTCCCGAGGGTTCGGTGTGCAATGCGCGCTACCCGGCTTCCACGGCGTTGGCAACGATTGGCCCCGACGACACCATGCAGGAAGCAGTGTGGAAAGCACTCGCACATGCCGTGCCGGATCGCCTCATGTGCGGCAGTGGGATGGACGGCAACCTGCCGGTGTTCGCGGGCAATGACGCGCGGGGAGAGAAGGAATCCGGCTGGGGCTGCATGCTATTCAATGGCGGCTCCGGGGGCGGCGCGTCCGCCGTAACGGACGGCTGGCCGCTGATCATCACGTCGGGCGGCTTGGGCGGCCTCAAGATCATGAGCGTCGAGCTGAGCGAGCTGCTTTACCCTTTCCGCATCGACAAGCAGGAAATCGCCACCGATTCCATGGGACATGGCGAATGTCATGGTGGCCCAGGGGTAGATATTCAGATCACGCCAACCAGCGGCGTGATGGAATGTAATTTGTTCGGCGACGGCCAGAGCAATCCGCCATTCGGCGCGATGGGCGGGACAGCTGGCATTGGCGGCGGCAGCTACAAGGAAAATCTCGAAACCGGAAAGCGCAGCTATTGCTCCTCCAAGGGACGGATGATGATCGAGGATGGCGAGATATGGGTCGGCCATTCGAGTGGCGGCGGTGGCTACGGCG
>CAJXFT010000175.1 GCA_913053235.1 uncultured Alphaproteobacteria bacterium | reverse complement strand
TGCTTGCGCGAGTTCAACTTGATGCAACGATCCCACCACATTGTCTCGCAACTCATCGGCGTCACTAAATGGCGCAGTGTGGTGCCGTTTGCAAGAGTCTTCGTGGGTTCCGGAACTCGCTGGGTAGGAGCCGGCGAGGCATCCGCGCGGTTTTTGTTTGGTCCCTCAATCGCCGGGCGGTCGCATCCGCTCCCTTGGCTACCTCGTATTAACTCGGGCGCTCAGTCGCGCAGCCGGAATGCAAGAAAGTGCATTCCGGGGGGTGGTGCCGTTTGACAGAATTTTTTTTAGGGTCCGGCGCTGGCCCGAAAGCGGGTTGACGTATCCATGCGGCGAATAGGGTCGTAGCATGGGGCCAACGAAAGGGCCCTTTGATGCGTCATGGCTGGATGCATATCGGTTGGATGCTGGTTCTCGGCGCCGGTTTGTTGCTCGTGGCATGTGGCGTTTCGCCGGCTGCCGACGACGGCTCGCAACAAGGCGAAGTGGCGATCTTCGTCACCAGCAATGGCTGGCATTCGGAGATCGTCGTGCCCCGGGCGCTGCTCGCCGCCGGCGCCATACCGGAAGCGGCCGAGTTTCCCGACGCGGCCTATCTCAGCTTTGGCTGGGGCGATGAGACATATTATCCGGAGCCCGATCCGACATTCGCCGAGACGCTGAACGCGGCGTTTCTGCCGACGCCGGCGGTCGTCCATTTGGCCGGCCTGTCGGGCCATCCGGGCGCCATTTTCCCGGGTGATGAGGTGGTCGAGCTGCGCCTCTCGGGCGCCGGCTTCGCCCGCCTCACCGCCTACCTCAAAGCCAGCTTTGCGCGCCAGGGCGAAGCGCCTGGGCGCCCGGTCACGCCGGGCCTTTACGCCTTCAGCCGCTTCTATCCGGCGACCGGCAAGTTTCACCTGTTCAACACATGCAACACCTGGACGGCAAGAGGGCTCCAAGAGGGCGGCCTGGCGGTCCGCGTCTTCGCCACCGTGCGCGCCGAGGACCTGATGGCGCAGCTGCGGAAAATCGCCGCCGGTTATGGCGGCGAATAGTCATCCGAAAACTCGCGCAAATCACCGAACAGCGCCTGATCGTTGATGATACGCGGCACTTTATTCTGACCGCCCAGCTTGCCGCGCCGTTTCATCCAGCCGGCGAAGGTGCCGGAGCGAACGGCGCGGATGCGTGGCAAATCGAGGCCGAAACCATCCGAGCGGTGCGCCCGGTAGTCGGCGTTGCCGTCACAAAGCCGGTGATCGAGGGCAGCGGCGAATGAATCAAGCCGCGCCTTGGCGATATCCGATTGCAGGAATTCGATGACGTAGAGATGGCCGCCGAGTTCACCCTCGCGCTCGGGAAAAATCGCCCCCACCGAGTAATCGCTGATGGTGGCGTCGATCGAATCGGCGGCGGCGGCGATGGAATTTTCGATTTCCTCGCCGATCAGATGCTCGCCGAAGGCGGACAGCGAATATGCCGTGCGTCCGCTGACCAGCAAACGCGGCGGATCGCGATCGACCAGTCTCACCGTGTCGCCGATGACATAGGACCACGCCCCGGCGCAGTTGCTGAGAACCAGCGCATAGTTGACGCCAATCTCGGCGTCACCCACCCAGTGCCGCGTCGGCGTCTCTGAATCGAGCTCGTCGAGCGGCACGAATTCATAGAAAATGCCGCTGTCGAGCAGCAGCCGCATGCCTTCGTCGGCGCCGCGGTCGGCGACGGCGATGAACGCTTCGCTGGCGACGTATATCTCGCGCAGCTCGGCGCGCGTGCCTTGGCAGAGCTCTTCGAACTGGCGCCGGTAGGGGGCGAAATTGACGCCGCCATGCACGATGAGTTCGAGGTTGGGGTAGAAACCGAGGCTCTGCCGCCGGCCGCCGCCGCCAAGCTCGGCGAGGCGGTCGAGAAATATCAGCATCCAACTCGGCGTGCCGCCGAAGCCGCGGATATCGGCGCCGATCGAAGCCTCCGCGAAGCGGCTGATTTTCTCCTCCCAATCCGAAATATGGGCCAGTTCCAACGGCGGAAAGAATCTTGAGCGTGCCCAAAACGGTACCGTCTTTGCGGCGATACCGCTCAACTCGCCGCTCAACACGCCGGGCGCCTCATGCACCAGGGCGGTGCTGCCGCCGAGCATGAAGGTTTTGCCGCCGAAGACACGGCTGTTGGGCCGGTTGGCGAGGTGATGGGTTAAGAGGTCGAGCGCGCCGCGCCGGTTCGACAGCATCAGCTCGTTCGAACAGGGTATGAATTTATTCTCGTCTTTGGTGGTGCCGGAGGTGAGGGCAAAATACGGCATCCTCCCCGGCCAACTGCAATCGCTGAGGGTCGGGAATTGGCGGCCCCAATATTCGTCCCACATATCCTGGAAATTGCGCAGCCGAACGCGCTCCTGGTAATCCTTGACGCTCGTGATATTTGCGAAATCGTGATCGCGGCCAAAGCGCGTGCGCGCCGCCTTGCCGACCAGCTTCAATAGCTGGCGCTGCTGGGTATCGGCGGGGTGCTGAACGGCGAGCCGTTTCAGGCGGCGGCGGGTATAGATTTTGAGAAGCGGGGTCGCGTCGATCATGATTGTTTATACATATCATGTCGGCGGCGAGGCTGGGCAGCCATTGACAGCTGTTCAGGCTCACCTACCATCGGAGCCATGCGCGCGTTTTTCACTTGCGGCATTGTTCTGCTGTTGGCGGCGCACCCGGCGGCCGCCGCCGCCGAGGCGCATTACGCCGAGCAACGCGCGGCCATGCTGCACGCCATCGACCGGGACGCCATCGACACCGCGGGTTATACCGGCAGGCGCGGCTTCGACGCGCGCGTCATGGCCGCGATCGGCGCGGTGCCGCGCCACCTTTTCGTGCCGGCCGACAAGGCGAGCCGAGCCTACGACAACCGGCCGCTGCCGATCGGCTACGGCCAGACCATATCGCAGCCCTATATCGTCGCCCTCATGACCGACCTGCTGGACCTCGGCGGCGGCGACGTGGTGTTCGAACTGGGCACCGGCTCGGGCTATCAGGCGGCGGTGCTTTCCGGACTCGTGGCCGAGGTCTACACGGTCGAGATCGTGCCCGAGCTGGCGGCGCTGGCGGCCGAGCGTCTGGCCCGTCTCGGCTATGACAATATCACCGCGTGGCACGGCGACGGCTATTACGGCCGGCCCGAGAAGGCGCCGTTCGATGCCATCATCGTGACCGCCGCCGCCTCGCACGTGCCGCCGCCGCTGATCGCGCAGCTCAAGCCGGGCGGGCGCATGGTGATCCCGGTCGGCGCCGCCTTCCTGGTTCAGCAGCTCATGCTGATCGAGAAGACCGCCGAGGGGGATATCCTTACGCGCCACATCCTGCCGGTCATGTTCGTGCCGCTCACTGGCGAGCGTTGAGCGCCACCGGCTTCCCCGTCTTGTTCGCCGTGGCGCTGCTCTCGGCGGCCGTCATCGGTTACGAGATCCTGCTCACGCGCCTGTTTTCGATCATCCAGTGGCATCACTTCGCCTATATGGTGATCAGTATGGCGCTGTTGGGGTTCGGCGCCGCCGGCAGCTTCGTGGCGCTGGCGCGGGCGTGGCTGGAGAGGCATTTTATCGCCGCGTTCGGCGCCGGCGCGGCGGCCTTCGGGGTTTCCGCCTTCGGCTGTTTCGCGATCGCTCAGCGCGTCCCGTTCAACCCGCTCGAGATCGCCTGGGGAGGCTGGCAGCTGGCCTGGCTGCCGCTGATCTACCTGCTGCTGTCGGCGCCGTTCTTCTTTGCCGCGAGCGCCATATGCCTGGCATTTTCGCGCTTCAAGGAGCGTCTCGGCCTGCTCTACCGCTTCGACCTGATCGGCGCCGGCCTCGGCGCGCCGCTGGTGGTGGCGCTGCTCTTCCTCGGACCGCCGGTGCTGTCGTTGAAGCTGCTGGCGCTGGCCGGCGTCGGGGCCGGCGCGCTTGTCGTGGCGCCGGCGCTACGGCGCAATAGCGCCGGCGCGCTCGCCGCGTTGCTGCTCGCCGCCGCGGTGGCCCTGCCGCTGGCGGCGCCGGGCGCATGGTCGGCGCTCAGGCTGTCGCCCTACAAGGGCCTCAGCGTCGCCCTCACGGCGCCCGATGCCGCCATCCTCGCCGAGCGCCACGGACCGCTCGGCTGGCTCGCCCTGGTCGAAAGCCCGACCATACCGCTGCGCCACGCGCCGGGGCTGAGCCTCAAATCGTCGAGCCCACCGCCCGAGCAGCTGGCGCTGTTCAGCGACGGCGGATCGTTGAGCGCCATCGCGCGCTTCGACGGCGACCTCGCCAAGCTCGCTCATCTTGACGACCAGACCGCGGCCCTGCCCTATCACCTGTTGGCGCGCCCGCATGTCCTGGTGCTCGGCGCCGGCGGCGGCGAAGAGGTGCTGCGCGCGCTCCATAAGGGCGCGCGGCGGGTGACGGCGGTCGAGCTCAACCGGCAGATGGCCGATCTCGTCAGGCGCGAGGCGGGCGCCTTTTCGGGCGCGCTCTACGAGCGCCCGGACGTCGCGCTGCACATCGGTGAGGCGCGCAGCTTCGTCGCCCGTGGCGACGCCCGCTACGACCTCATCCAGCTCGCCCTTATCGACAGTTTCAGCGCCGCCGCGGCCGGCGTTTTCGCGCTCAACGAAAACACGCTCTATACGGTCGAGGCGTTTGAAGCCTATCTCGATCACCTGGCGCCGGGCGGCCTGCTCGCCGTCACCCGCTGGATCAAGCTGCCGCCGCGCGACGCCCTCAAGCTGATCGCCACGGCGGCGGATGCGCTGGCCGCCCGCGGCGTCGCCGACGCGGCCGGGCGGATGGCGCTGGTGCGCGGCTGGAAGACGAGCACGCTGATCGTCAAGGACGGCGCATTGACGCCGGCCGACATCGCCGCCATCCGCGGCTTCGCCGGGTCGCGCGGCTTCGACCTCGCCTGGGTGCCGGGCATGCTTGAAGCCGAGGCCAACCGCTTCAACCGGCTCGATGCGCCATATTTTTATCGCGGCGCGCGCGCCCTCTTGGGCGAGCGGCGCGAGGAATTCATGGACGGCTACAAGTTCGCCCTCGCGCCGGCCACCGACGACCGGCCCTATTTCTTCCACGACTTCAAATGGGCGGCGCTGCCCGAACTGCTGGCACTGGCCGCCGGCGGCGGCCTGGCGCAGGTCGAATGGGGCTATGTGATCCTCGTCGCCACGCTCGCCCAGGCGGCGTTGGCGGGCGCCGTTCTGATCCTGCTGCCGCTGCTGGCCGGCCGCGCGCGCGCCGGCGCACTGGCCTGGGACCGCCGCCGGCTGGTGGTTTATTTTCTCGCGCTCGGCCTCGGCTTCATGTTTATCGAGATGGCGTTCATCCAGCGCTTCGTGCTGTTTCTCGGCCATCCGCTGCACGCCATCGCCGTGGTGCTCGCCGCCTTCCTGGTCTTCGCCGGGCTGGGCAGCGGCTATGCCGAGCGGCTGGCGCACCGGCTCGGCCGGCGCCTGCCGAAGCTCGGCGGCGTGACGCTGATCGCCGCCGCGATCGCGGCGCTTGCTGGCATCTATATCGGCGTCCTTCCGGCGCTGCTGAATGCGCTGTTGGCGCTGCCCGAGGGCGCGCGCATCGCGCTCGCCGTCCTCCTCATCGCGCCGCTCGCCTTTCTCATGGGCATGCCGTTTCCGCTCGGCCTGGCCCGTCTCGCGCGCCACGCGCCGGGCCTGATTCCCTGGGCCTGGGGCATCAATGGCTGCGCCTCGGTGCTGAGCGCCGTGCTGGCCACCGTCCTCGCCGTCCATATCGGCTTCACCGCCGTCGTCGGCTGCGCGCTGGCCATCTATCTGCTCGCCGCCCTGATGTTCGCCGGGCGTTGCGATGCCACCGCGCAATATGATGAACTGTGATTGAAGCGCTCAACAACCGCGCGGCCAGGGCCGCGGCCGACAGAGGAATAACCATGGAATTAAGTACGGAAAGAATATTGACCACCCATGTCGGCAGCCTGCCGCGCGCCCTCGACCTCAGCGACATGCTGATCAAGAAGGAATTCGGCGAGGTCCAGGACGCGGCGGCATTCGAAAATCGGGTGCGCGAAGCGGTCGGCGATGTCGTCGCCAGGCAGGTCGCGGCCGGCATCGATATCGTCAGCGACGGCGAGATGAGCAAGATCAGCTACGCCACCTATATCAAGGATCGCTGCACCGGGTTTTCCGGCGACAGCCCGCGCCGGCCGCCGGCCGACCTCGCGGCATATCCGGACTATATGGCGAAGGCGGCGGCGATGGGCCAGGCGCCGAAAATCATGCGCCCGGTGTGCAGCGGTGAAATCCGCATCGAGGAGCGCGCGCCGCTGGCCAGGGATATAGCCAATTTGCAGGCCGCGTTGGAAGGCTCCGGCGCCGTCCAGGGGTTCATGAACGCCGCTTCGCCGGGCGTTATCTGCGCCTTTCTGCCGAATGAATTTTACCCCTCGGAGGGCGACTATCTGCAAGCGCTCGCCGGCGTGATGAAGGAGGAGTATGAGGCGATCCATGGCGCCGGATTGGTCCTGCAACTCGATTGTCCGGACCTCGCCATGGCGCGCCATACCCAATATGGCGATTTGAGCGACGCTGAATTCATCGCCCATGCCGAGCGCCATGTCGAAATGTTGAACGCGGCGCTCGAAAACGTGCCGGCGGAGATGTCGCGCATGCATCTCTGCTGGGGCAACTATGAGGGGCCGCATCATTGCGACATAGCGGTCGAGAAAATCCTCCATGTCGTGACCCGCGCCAAGCCGCAAGTCATTTCATTCGAGGCTTCCAATCCGCGCCATGCGCATGAGTGGCGCCAATGGCGCGACGCCGATATTCCCGAAGACAAGGTGCTGATGCCGGGCGTCATCGATTCGGTGACCAATTTCATCGATCATCCGGAAGGCGTCGCCGAGCGCATTTGCCGCTTCGCCGATATCGTCGGGCGCGAACGCGTCCTGGCCGGCAGCGATTGCGGCTTCGGCACCTTTGCCGGCTTCGGCAAGGTCGATCCCGAAATCGCCTATGCCAAGCTCGGCGCGCTCGCCGAGGGCGCGCGCATCGCTTCGGATATTCTGTGGCCCTGAGGGCTTAGGATTCGGACCATTCGACCTTGGTCGAGAAAATATAACCGACGCCGCGCACCGCCTGGATCAGCCGCGGGCTGCCGGGATCGGTTTCGATGCGGCGGCGAAGGCGCATGACCTGAACATCGATACTGCGGTCGAATGCGGCCTTGCGGCTTATATGGTCGAGCAAACTTTCGCGGTTCATGACGCGCTCCGGATTGCGCAGAAATGCCGCAAGCAGGGAAAATTCCCCCGACGTCAAAACGACCTCGTCGCCGATTGGTGAAAACAATTTCCGCCCGGTCAGGTCGCATTTCCAACCCTCAAATATCGCGACTTCCCTCTTTTCCGTCGGCGCGTCCGTGCGCGTCATCTTGGATCGCCGCAATACCGATTTCACGCGCGCCAGCAGTTCGGCGGAGCCGTAGGGTTTGGTAATATAGTCGTCGGCGCCCAGTTCGAGCCCGACAACCCGGTCGGATTCCGTTCGTCTTCCGGTCAGCATGATGATCGGGATGCTCGATGTCTTGCGTATCTGCATCGCCAATTCGAAACCGTTCTCCTCGCCGAGCATGACGTCCAGAATCACCAGGTCGGGGGATTCCTTCTCCAACTCTCTGAACAAGCCTTCCTTGTTCAATGCGGTCACGGCCCGATAGCCCGCCTCGCCGAGAAGGAAGCCGACGGTA
>CAJXFT010000174.1 GCA_913053235.1 uncultured Alphaproteobacteria bacterium | reverse complement strand
ACAGCCGGCGGCCCAGCCCGCCGCGCACCCGGCGGCGGCGGCCAGCCCGGTGGCGATGACAGCCACACATAATGCCGGTTTGGCGGCCCCGGCGGCGCCCATGGCGAAGCAAAATACGCCACAGAATACACCGCAGAATACACCCGCCACGGCGCTGGCGCAGGCCGCGCCGACGACGCCCGGCGCCATCCTGCGGAACGCACAGGCCATGGCCGACGGCCGGCCGGCGGCAAATGCGGCGGCCAACCAACCGGCTCCGGCAAAGGGCCAAGGCGAAGCCTTCGTGCCGCCCGTCAGCCCGGGCCAGATCGCCCCGCGCGGGCCGGCGAAAACGGCGCAACCGACCGTTCCGCACGACGATGCGGCGGAGTTCGCCCTCAAGGCGAACAGCCGCGCCGCGCTGTCGATCGCCTCGAGCCCATCAGCCATAGCTATCAACGTTGCCAGCGCTGTGGCATCCAAGGCGGCGGTACCGGTCCCGGTGGGGGGAACCGGTGCCGCCGCCGCCGATGCGGCAACTCTCATTGCATCGCAAACCGCCATGCAGGCGCAGATCGGCGAAAACGCCTCCGGCGGCGGCCTCGCCGGCGGCAATACAGGCGGCGGCAACAATGGCGGCGGCGAATTTGCCGCCGCGGCGCGCGGCGCCACCGGCCACGGCCAGCCAGCCCTGCCGGCCGGCGCCCAGAGCAGCGACTTCAATCAGTTGGTCCAGCCGGTTTCCCCGACCCCGGCCGGCGCCGAGGCAATCGCCAAAACCAGCGCCAACGCGGCACCATCGACGCTACCCGGCGGCGCCCAAACAGCCGCCGGCGCGCCGAGCCAACAGATCGCCGTCCAGATCGGCATCGCGGCCGGTCTGAGCGCCCGGCAAATTTCGCTTCAATTGCGACCCGCTTCGCTCGGCACCGTGAATATCGAACTGAATTTCGCCGATGACGGCCATGTCCGCGCCACGGTTCTGGCGGAGCGCCCGGAAAGGTGCGCACCGAAGTCCATGCCGAAATCGATTTCGACCGCCTGACCACGAATGACGAAATCTACAACCCCGACGGACAGGTCATCCGCTCGCAACAAACCGTCGAGCAAAATGAAAACAGCGTCAATTCGGATACCAACAACGCGGTGACGGCCTCCGCCAAACTGCCCAACAAGGAAGGCCAGGGCGCCGGCAGTTCCAATTCGAGCCGCACGGCGCGGGTCGAGGAAACCATCAATTATGAAATCAGCAAGACCATCCGCACCCATGTGCGCGAGGGCGGCACGGTCAAGCGTCTTTCCGTCGCGGTATTGGTCGATGGTATCTATAGCGAGGACGAGGCCGGTGAGACGGTCTATGAAGAGCGCTCGGCGGCTGAATTGTCGCAGCTCGCCCAGCTCGTCAAAAGTGCCGTCGGCTTCGATGAAGAGCGCGGCGATTTGGTCGAAGTCGTCAATATGCGCTTTGCCGTAAAGCATGCACATGGCTGGTTAACATCCCGTAAAATCAGCGGCCAACGCGGCGTTGAGGCAAATAAAGCGCCGCCTTGGAGCAATTAAGACTTGGCTGGTGATGTGAAGGTTATGTGAAGGTAACGTAAGGCCGGCGCCGTGGCGCCGCCGGGCGGCGCTCAGGCCGGCGCTGTCGAGACTTCGAACTGTCCCTCGCCGGTCGCCGCGGCGCCGACCGTGAGGCCAAGATCCGCCGCCAACATCCCGGTCAGGAAAGGCTGCACGAAGCGCGCGTTTATATCCTTCAATACGGCGCCTTCGCGGCGGCAGCCGCTGGCCAGAGCGGCCATCGCATCATCATCGATAATGACCGGAACGCCGCTGCCGCGAATGGTGATGCTCGGTTTGCGCACCTCTCCGGCGAAGGCAAAGTCAAGCTGACCGCCGCGCGGCAGGGCATTGACGGCGAGCAGCAACATGTTGAGGGCGAGCTTTCCGGTGTCGGCGATCTCAAAGCTTTCGGCCGCCCCGTAGCCGCCGCGCCAAGCGATTTCTATTTTCGAATCGGCCAGCATCGCCTCGCTCGCCTGCATCGCGCCGCTCCAATCCATGGCGCCGTAATGGCTGCCATAGGCGAGGCGGAAGAAGCGCAGGCGGCGCACCGCCTGGCCGGCGCAGGAGGAGATCAGCTCACGCGCTTCCTCCAAGCCTTCGTCGCCGCCTTCGCTGAGCAGCTCGGCGCCGTTGTTTACCGCGCCCACCGGCCCGGCCATGTCATGACAAAGGCGGGCACATAACAGCGCCGCGAAATCGAGGTCCAGCGAAGACGAGCTTGTCATGGCCGTATCATCCTTAGTTGCGCTTCGACTCGCGGCGAAGCAGTCCACCAGCCTATGCGATACTAGAAATCGCCGGCAAAATCGACCCCTCCCTGCGCATCGCGGCAACAACCCGGCTCACACAGGCTCATATATTCCGGCCGGCGCCGAATTTTTTCTGGGCGCGGGCAAAATAAGAAACTAAATGATAGACATATAATAGAATTTACAATTCACAGCGCTTTTGCCACCGTATGCGCGACAGGGTGGGCGCGGGTAGGAATCGATGGCGGCGGCAGCGAGGGGCGTGCGAAAATTCGGCCACCCCGGAAAAGCACGGCGGGGCGGGCGCTACCGGGGCAAGGGCCGCCAGGTCGAGCCCGAGGCGCTCGCTGAAATTCAGGCCCTGCTCGGCGATAAGCCGCGGCGCCGCGATCTCTTAATCGAGCATCTCCACCTCATTCAGGACAGCGCCGGGCATCTCTCCGCGCGCCACCTGGCGGCGCTGGCGCATGAGATGAGGCTTTCCCTGGCCGAGGTTTACGAGGTCGCCACCTTCTACGCTCATTTCGATGTGGTGCGCGATGGCGAGGCGGCGCCGGCGCCGCTGACGATCCGTCTGTGCGACAGCCTGTCATGCGCGATAGAGGGCTCGGAGGCGCTCTACCAGGCGCTTGACGGGCGCCTCGACAGCGCCCGCGTGCGCCTCGTCCGGGCGCCCTGCATGGGCCGCTGCGAGGCCGCGCCGGTGGCCGAAATCGGCCATCGCCATATCACCGGCGCGAGCGCCGACAAGATCATGGAGGCCGTCGATAGCGGCCGGACCAAACCCGATATCCCGCCCTATATCGACTTCGATGAATATGTTAAGAACGGCGGCTATGATATTCTTAAAGCTTGCTTAAGTAGCGATACATATATCGAGGAAATCATCTCCGTCCTGGATTCGGGCGAGCTGCGCGGGCTCGGCGGCGCGGGCTTTCCGACAGCGCGGAAATGGCGTTTCGTGCGCGCCGAGCCGGCGCCGCGCCTGCTCGCGGTCAATGCCGATGAGGGCGAGCCCGGCACCTTCAAGGACCGCTATTATATGGAGCGCGATCCGCACCGCGTTCTCGAGGGCATGCTGATCGCCGCGCGCGCCGTCGATGCCGAGCAATGCTTTATCTATCTGCGCGACGAATATCCCGGCCTCCATCATGTGCTGGGCGAGGAAATCGCCAAACTGTCGGCCGCCGGGCTCGATGGCGGTGTCGGGATCACGCTCCGGCGCGGCGCCGGCGCCTATATATGCGGCGAGGAATCGGCGATGCTGGAAAGCCTCGAGGGCAAGCGCGGCGAGCCCCGCCACAAGCCGCCATTCCCGTCCCAGGTCGGCCTGTTCGGCCGCCCCACCCTGATCAACAATGTCGAGACGCTCTATTGGCTGCGCGATATCGTCGAGCGCGGCGGCGACTGGTTCGCCGGCGAGGGGCGCCACGGCGCCAAGGGCCTGCGCGGCTATTCCGTCTCCGGCCGCGTGCGCGAGCCCGGCGTCAAGCTCGCCCCGGCCGGCATCACGGTCAACGAATTGATCCGCGACTATTGCGCCGGCATGGCCGAGGGCCACGAATTCAAGGCCTATCTGCCGGGCGGCGCCTCGGGCGGCATCCTGCCCGCCTCGAAAGGCGACATCCCGCTCGATTTCGGCGCCCTCGAGGGCGAGGGCTGCTTTATCGGCTCAGCCGCCATCGTCGTGCTTTCCGAGCAGGACGATATGCGCGCCGTGGCGCTCAATCTGATGCGCTTTTTCGAGTATGAGAGCTGCGGCCAATGCACGCCGTGCCGCGCCGGCACCGAAAAGGCGGTCAAGCTGATGTCGGCGCCGGTGTGGGACCGGGCGCTGCTGGCCGAGCTCAGCCAAGCCATGATGGACGCCTCGATCTGCGGCCTCGGCCAGGCGGCGCCCAACCCGCTGCTGATGGCGATGAAGCATTTTGCCGAGGATCTGACATGAGCGGCAAAATCAGCTTCACCTTGGACGGCAAATCCCTCGAAGCGTCGGCGAGCGAGACGATCTGGCAGTGCGCGGCGCGCGCCGGCATCAACATCCCGCATCTCTGCCATACCGAAGCACCCGGCTACCGCGCCGACGGCAATTGCCGCCTCTGCATGGTCGAGATCGAGGGCGAGCGCGTGCTCGCCGCCTCGTGCATCCGCAAGCCGGCGCCGGATATGGTCGTGCGCAGCACCAGCGAGCGCGCCGCCAAGGCGCGCGACATAGTGATGGAACTGCTGGTCGCCGATCAGCCGGCGCGGCACAGCGGCCACGCGCCCGATTCCGAGCTGTGGCAGTGGGCCGAGCGCATGGGCCGGACAGCCAGCCGCTTTCCCGCCCGCCCGGCGCCGGCCGCCGACGACAGCCACACCGCCATGGCGGTCAATCTCGATGCCTGCATCCATTGCACGCGCTGTGTGCGCGCCTGCCGCGAGGTGCAGGTCAATGACGTCATCGGCATGGCCGGGCGCGGCGCCGCCAACAAGATCATCTTCGATTTCGACGATGCGATGGGCGAATCGAGCTGCGTCGCCTGCGGCGAATGCGTGCAGGCCTGCCCGACCGGCGCCCTGATGCCCGCGCGCGGCGTCGGTAAGGTTATTCCCGACAAGCGGGTCGCCAGCGTCTGCCCCTATTGCGGCGTCGGCTGCCAGCTCACCTTCAACGTCAAGGACAACGAGATCCTGACCGTCGAGGGCCGCGCCGGCCCGTCCAATTCCGAGCGTCTGTGCGTCAAGGGCCGTTTCGGCTTCGATTACATCAACCACCCTGAGCGCCTGACCGAGCCGCTCATCCGGCGCGCCGACGCGCCGCCCAAACATGGCGATATCGATCTCGACCCGGCCGACCCGCTGAGCCATTTCCGCGCGGCGAGCTGGGACGAGGCGCTCGATTTCGCCGCCGCCGGCCTGGCGCGCATCCGCGACGATGCCGGCGGCAAGGCGCTGGCCGGCTTCGGCTCGGCCAAGGGCTCGAACGAGGAAGCCTATCTGTTTCAGAAGCTGGTGCGTACGGGCTTCAACACCAACAATGTCGATCACTGCACCCGCCTCTGCCATGCCTCCTCGGTGGCAGCCCTGTTGGAGACCATCGGCTCGGGCTCGGTGACCGCCAGCTTCAACGAGGCGCGCCATTCCGACGTCATCATCGTCATCGGCGCCAATCCGACCTCGAATCACCCGGTGGCGGCGAGCTTTCTCAAAAACGCCGCCCAGCGCGGCGCCAAGCTGGTGATCATCGATCCGCGCGGCTCGGCGCTGGCGCGCCATGCCAGCCATTTCCTGCAATTCAAGCCGGGCAGCGACGTCGCGCTCTTGAACGCGCTGATGCATGTCATCGTCGATGAAGAGCTTTACGACCGCCAATATGTCGCCGCCCACACCGAGGGCTTCGAGCAGTTGCGCGACCATCTCAAGCACTTCTCACCGCAGGAGATGGCGCCGATTTGCGGCATCGAAGCCGATGTCCTGCGCCAGGTGGCGCGCCTCTATGCGGGCGCCGAGGCGGCGATCGTCTTCTGGGGCATGGGCGTCTCGCAGCATATCCACGGCACCGACAATGCGCGCTGCCTGATTTCGCTGGCCCTGATGAGCGGCCAGATCGGCCGCCCCGGCGCCGGCCTGCATCCGCTGCGCGGCCAGAACAACGTCCAGGGCGCCTCCGACGCCGGCCTCATTCCGATGTTCTACCCCGACTATCAGGCGGTCGAGGATGGCGCCACGCGCCGCCGTTTCGAGCAATTATGGGGCACCGCGCTCGAGCCCGAGCGCGGCCTGACGGTGGTCGAGATCATGGATGCCGTGCATGACGGCGCTATTCGCGGCATGTACATCATGGGCGAGAACCCGGCGATGTCGGACCCCAACGCCCATCATGTGCGCCAGGCCCTGGCCAAGCTCGACCATCTCGTGGTGCAGGAAATTTTCCTCACCGAGACCGCCTTCTTCGCCGATGTGATCCTGCCGGCGACGGCATGGCCCGAGAAGGACGGCAGCGTAACCAACACCAACCGCCAGGTGCAGATCGGCCGCAAGGCGGTCGAGGCGCCGGGCGCCGTCAAGCCCGATTGGTGGATCATCCAGGAACTGGCGCGCCGCCTCGGCCTCGATTGGGATTATGCCCACCCGGCCGATGTGTTCGGTGAGATGAAGCAATGCATGCCATCGCTCGACAATATCTCGTGGCCGCGCCTCGAGCGCGAGGGTGCCGTCACCTACCCCTGCGACGGCGAGGATTTGCCCGGCAACGACATCATCTTCGGTGACGGCTTCCCGACGCCGAGCGGGCGCGGCAAATTCGTGCCGGCCGGCATCATCGCGCCCGACGAGATGCCGGACGCCGATTATCCGATGGTGCTTTCGACCGGGCGCCAGTTGGAACATTGGCACACCGGCGCCATGACGCGGCGCTCGCGCGCGCTCGACGATCTCGAGCCCGAAGCGGTTGCCCATCTGGCGCCGCTGGAGCTGGCGCGCCTCGGCATCCAGCCCGGCGACGCTATCGAGGTGGCGACGCGGCGCGGCCGCATCGCGCTCAAGGCGCGCGCCGATACCGGCATCCCCGAGGGCGTGGTGTTCGTGCCGTTCTGCTACGCCGAGGCCGCCGCCAACATGCTGACCAACCCGGCGCTCGATCCGTTCGGCAAGATTCCCGAGTTCAAATACTGCGCCGCCAAGGTCGAAAAAGCGCCGCCCGCGACGCTCGGGGCAACCAAGTGAAGGCGCCATGAGCGCCATCGAGGAGCGCCTCGCCACCGTTCTCCGCGACGACCTCAGCGGCACCGCGAAGCGCGTCACGGTCGGCCTCAACTGGACCTATGTCGAGGGGCCGCTCGGCGCCGGCCTGGTGCACACGCCGGCGCGCGGCGCCGAGGGCTGCCGCAGCCTGCCCGAGCCCGGCAGTTACCGCGGCCGCGGCCTGGCCGACCTGGCCGGGCTAATCCAATCGGAAAATATCTTCGAGCGCGTGCTCGGCTATGCCGCCGTCAACGCCCATCACAACCGCTACGACCTCACCGGCGCGGGCGCCAACGGCCTCGACATGATCAAGCCGGCCGGCGAGCGCACGGTGGTGGTCGGGCGCTTTCCCGGGCTCGACGAAAAACTGCCCGGCGCGGCTGTGATCGAGCTCGAGCCCGGCCCCGGCGACTATCCGCCCGAAGCCGCCGCCGACCTCGTCCCGGCCGCCGAATATCTCGCCATCACCGCGGCGACGCTCTCCAACGGCAGCCTGGCGCCGCTCCTCGCCCTGGCCCCGGCCACCGCCTTCACGGTGCTGATCGGCCCGAGCGCGCCGCTCTGCCCGGCGCTCTTCGCGCTCGGCATCGACGCGTTGTCGGGCTTCGTCCCTAACGATCTCGACGGCACCGCGCAACGGGTCGCCGAAGGCGGCGCCGTGCGCGCGCTCAAGCCACTCGGGAGATATGTGACGTTGACCGCTTGATAAGCCCTTCTTCCCGGAGGGGAAGAGGGGTTGGGGAGAA
>CAJXFT010000173.1 GCA_913053235.1 uncultured Alphaproteobacteria bacterium | reverse complement strand
GCCGCGAATTCGTCATTTTCTCTTGAGCATTTGGAATATTATTCTATTCACCTAAGTCTCATTGGTCACCATAACCGGAAAATAATAAACAAGTTTATCGCGGCCCGGCGTGCAGGCCAAGCGATGCCGCCAATTTTCCGTCTCCACCTCCCGTACCTTTCGATCCGCCAAGGTCTCATGAATTCCGATAACCGCCACCGCCAGTTCGCCACGATCGTCGCCGTCATCGGTGTCGCATACGTGATGAGCCAATTCTACCGCACCTCCAACGGCGTCATCGCCAAGGAGCTGAGCGCCGAATTCGGCCTGTCGGCGGAGGCGTTGGGCGGCCTGACCGGCGTCTTTTTCCTGTCTTTCGCGGCGGCGCAAATCCCGCTCGGCATGTTGTTCGACCGCTTCGGCGTGAGAAGCACGCTGCCGGTGATATTGACATTCGCCGTCGCCGGCGCGGTGATTTACGGCGCCGCCGGCGGCTTCGCCAGCCTTCTCGCCGGCCGCCTGATGATGGGCCTTGGCGTCAGCGGCGTTTTGGTTGGCGCGCTTTTCGTCTTCGGCCGCTGGGTGCCGGCGGAGCGCTACGCCACCTGGATGGGGCGTATGATCGCCATCGGCGGCATCGGCGTGCTGCTGGCGACGACGCCGCTCGGCCTGGTCGCCGAGAGCATCGGCTGGCGCTACGCCTTTTACGGCGCCGGCGCGCTGACGGCGCTCGGCGCGCTGCTCATCTATCTGCTGGTGCGCGACGCGCCGCCCGGTCATGTGTCCGCATCGGCGCCGCCCGAGGGTCTGAAGGAAAGCATCGGCGGCGTCATCGAAGTCCTGAAAACTAGGCGTCTGCCGACGGTGATGGGCATGGCATTCGCTTCCTATCCCGTGCTGACAACCATTCTCGGCCTTTGGGGCGGACCCTACCTGGCCGATATATATGGCTTCGATGCGGTCGCCAGCGGCAATGTCATGCTTCTCATGGCGGTGGCGCTGATCGTCGGCAATATCGTCTTCGGCCCTTTGGAGCAGAGGCTGGACACGCGCAAATGGCTGGTCGTCGGATGCGCCGCCATAGTGCTGATATCGTTCCTGTTGATGGCGCTCATTCCGCGCCCGCCGCTCGCCCTGGTGACGGCTTTGTTCGTCCTGATCAGCTTTTGCAGCGCTTACAACATCGTCATCACCGGACATGGCCGCGCCCTCTTTCCCGATCGTTTGGCCGGCCGCGGCATGGCCATGCTGGCGATCGCGCTGATGGGCGGGCCGGCTGTCCTGCACTCCCTGAGCGGCCTGATCATGGGCGCGTTTCCGGCGCCGGGCGGCGCCGCGCCGCTCGATGCCTACCGCGCCGTATTCGGCTTTCTCGCCGCCATCGTGCTGCTCGCGCTGCTGCCCTATCTGCGCCTCCCCGATGCCCGCCCGAGCGCCGGTTTCGCGCCCGACATGCGGCGCGCCGAAGAGCCGCCGTCATAAGGCAACAACAATGCTTATGGCGCCGCCGGCACGCGCTCCCGCCTGGCGCGCCGGCCAAGCTGCAATTCGATTTCGGACATGTCGGATGCCTTCTCGACGCAATGTACCCGCACCGGCTGGCCGCGCCCTCTTATCTGGATTTCGTGTAGCGGAAATTTCACCAGGGCGACCCCGGCGCGCTTGCAGATATCCTGCGAGACGATCAGTTGGCAGGAATATTCCTTGGTCGCCTGTTCCAGCCGCGATGCCGTGTTGACGGCGTCGCCGATGGCGGTGAAGGAGACCGCGTTGGAGAACCCCATCTCTCCGACGATCACCGTGCCGAGATGGATGCCGATGCCGATCCTGAGCGGCTCGTCGAGATCGGCCCTGAGCGCCTGGTTCAGTTCATCGAGCGCGATGCTCATGCGGCGCGCCGCCTCGAGCACCCGCCGGCAACCCTCTTCGGGCGTCGTATTGGCGCCGAACAGGGCCATCACGCCGTCGCCGATGAATTTGTCGAGCTCGCCGCCGGTCTCGTCGACGACCTCTCCCATGGCGCGGAAATAGCGGTTGAGGACGAAGACCACGTCGTAGGGCAGCTTGTTCTCCGAAAATTGCGTGAATTTGCGAATGTCGGCGAACAGAATGGCGACTTCGCGCTCGCTGCCCTGGAGATGGGCGGGCTTGCGGTAGGCATCCTTGGGCGTCGCGTTGGGCGGCAGCAGCGGAATGACTTCAAGGTCCTTGGTGGGGCGCAATTGACAGGCGAGGCGCACATTTTCCGGCACGCCGACCCGTTTCAGGATTTTTTGCTCGTCGGCGCCGGCCGGCTCGACATGTTCGCGCCCTTCGCCGAGGCGGATGCGGCAGGTCGAGCAGCGCCCGCGTCCGCCGCATACGCTGGCATGTTCGATGCCGGCTTCGCGGCTGGCTTCGAGCACGCTGATGCCGGGGGTAATCTGAGCGACGCGGCCGCCGGGATAGGTCAGCCGCACGACGCCGCGCCGGCGCTCGACGGCCCAGCGCAAGCCGCGCGCCACGATGACCAGGGCCAGCAGGCCGCCGCAAACTTCCCAGATCACCGCTTTCCAGCGCCCGACCCAGATCACCGCCGCCTCGTCCGGCCAATTGATATGGAGCGTCATGTCCTCCAGCCAAATCGGGTCCCCGGCCAATACTTTGATTTCGCGCCCGGCGGCGACGAAGCCGAACACCGCCGTGACCGGCAGGATGATGGCGAAGGCGAACAGATAGGGGGAGCAGCCCCGGTACCAGGGTTTCAGGCGCAGCCAGAAATGAATGCCGGCGCAGCCATGCAGCCAGGCGGTAACCAGCAGCACCGTTTGCACGATGCCTTTATCCGGCGCGTAAACCCAGAGCACGAGGATTTCATAGATGTAATCGTCGATGACGCCGATGGTGGCGTTGAGCCCGCGCGTACCCAGGACATGTTCGGCGAGCAGAAAGGGAATCGCCAGGCCGAGCAATATTTGCGCCGCCTCCCAGACCCGCATGCGGAGCGAGCGCCGCTTGTAGAGGCTCCCGAGGATCAACGCGAAATGCGCCAGCAGGGCGCCGTAGAGGAGGATGGTGCCGGGCCAGCTGCGCCACACGGCGGTGAAAATATCGCGCCCGATATTGAGCGCCTCCATGGAGGACAAGCCCCATGAATGGTTGATCAGATGCGTGCCCACATAAGCGAACAGCACCAATCCGGATGCCAGTCTGATCCTCGTCAACAAACGCCGCCGCCCTCCTCGCGCCGATCCATGATGACAGAATTGGCGCCCGAATGCGCGGATTTTGCGCCGTGAATTCGGCGCCGAGGCGCCCTTGAGCGCTTGATATCGCGCCCCGGCTTGCCTACTCTCCGGGCAATCTCAAACCCATGGAGGGCGCTATGGCGAACAAAGAAATCATCTGCTCAATTGGCATCGACGTCGACGCCGTGGCCGGGCAAATCGGCTCCTACGCGGGCGGCAATTCGCCCTCCGACATCTCGCGCGGCGTGTTCGCCGCCGAGGTCGGCACGCCGCGCATGCTGAAGCTGTTCGACACGCTGGGCATTCAGACGAGCTGGTTCATTCCCGGCCATTCCATCGAAACTTTTCCGAAGGAAATGAAAGCCGTCGCCTCCGCCGGCCACGAAATCGGCCTGCATGGCTACACCCACGAAAATCCGATCGCCATGACGCCCGAGCAGGAAGCCGATATTCTCGACAAAACCATCACCCTGGTGAGAAAGCTGTCGGGCAAGCGGCCGACCGGCTATGTCGCGCCGTGGTGGGAAATGAGCGCCGCGACGCCGCATCTGCTGATGGAACGCGGCATCAAATACGACCACAGCCAGATGCATACCGATTTCACGCCCTATTGGATGCGCATCAACGAAAGCTGGACGCTGATCGATTATTCCAAGCCGGCGAAAAGCTGGATGAAGCCGATGAAGAAGGGCTCGACCTTCCCGATCGTGCAGATTCCCGGCAGTTGGTATCTCGACGATCTGCCGCCGATGATGTTCATGAAAAACGTGCCCAACAGCGGCGGCTGGACCAACCCGCGCGACATCGAGGATTGGTGGCGCGATCAGTTCGATTGGGTCTACCGCGAGATGGATTACGCCGTCTACACCCTGACCATTCATCCCGATATTTCCGGCCGCCCGCAGACGCTTCTGATGCTGGAGCGCATCATCGGCCATATCAACAGCCATTCCGGCGTGAAATGGATGACCTTCGACCAGATCGCCGATGATTTCATCAAGCGCTCGCCGTTCAAGGGCAGGCGGCCGGCGAAAAAGAGGAAAAAAGCGGCCAAGAAAAAGAAATAGGCCGGGTTCGCGAGCGCTAGGATGTGCGCGCTCTGCGGCATGTTGATGGATGGCCCGCACTGGACCGAAGCCGGCACCGATGCGGGCCGCTCCGACGACGCGCCCGGCGGCCGCGGCCGCCTGTTGGAGCGCGATTACCGCATCACCCTTATCAACCGCGTGCTCGGCCATTACGGCTGTAGCGCGCGCGATTGGGCGGGCAGCCAGTATATCGTGCAAAACGCCAGCGGCGGCGCCAGCGAGGTGGTGATCAACCTGCCGCAGCTCTGGCAGGCCATCGAAAATATCACCCGCAAGATCGCCGACCCGCTCGACGCCAAGCTTATCGGCCGCCTCGAAGGGCGCGCCCAATAGGCGCCGATGGCCGCCTATAGCCGCCTTACGCCGCTCATCATCGTCACCGGATTTCTCGGCAGCGGCAAGACGACGCTGCTGAACCGCATGCTGCGTCACCCGTCACTCAGCGACGCCGCCGTCCTGGTCAATGAATTCGGCGATGTCGGGCTCGATCATTTCCTGGTCGAGAAAATGGACGAGAACACGGTGCTGCTCGAAAGCGGCTGCCTCTGCTGCACCATCCGCGACGACCTCAAGGAAGCCATCATCGAGCTCAACGGCAGGCGCGAGCGCGGCGAGGTGCCGCGCTACAAGCGCATGATCATCGAGACCACCGGCCTCGCCGATCCGTCGCCGATCATCTTCACGCTCAATTCCGATACCGTCATCAAGCATCATTACCGTTTGGGCAGCATCGTCACCACGGTCGATGCGGTGAACGGCTTGGCGCAGTTGAAGCGCCACGCTGAATCGGTCAAACAGGCGAGCGTCGCCGACCGCATCGTGCTGACCAAGACCGATATCGCCGAGGCGGCGGATGCCGCGCGTTTGTGCGCCAAGCTCGAACGCCTCAATCCCTCGGCCGAGCTGATCACGGCGGTCGATGGCGCTGTCGACGTCAAGCGCCTGCTGCGCGCCGATATATACGACGCCAGGACCAAGGGCGCCGAGGTGCGGCGCTGGCTGGCGGCGGAAGCGGCGGCCTCTTCCGAACATCGTCACAGCCATGACATCAACCGCCATGACGAGCATATCCGCACCTTCACCCTGACCTTCGACGAAGCGCTCGACTGGACCGCCTTCGGCATCTGGCTGACCATGCTGCTGCACGCGCACGGCGAGAAGGTGCTGCGCGTCAAGGGCATCCTCAACGTCAAGGGGGTGGAAGCGCCGGTGGTGATCAACGGCGTGCAGCATGTCGTGCATCCGCCGATGCACCTCAAGGCGTGGCCGGACGAAGACCGCAGCTCGCGCATCGTCTTCATTGTCGACGATATCGAGCAGCGGCTGATCGAGCGTTCGCTCGCCGCCTTCAACGCCGCCGCCGCCGCCGCGTAATCATTCAACGCCAACGGGAGAATTCAACATGTCGGATAAAGTCGCGATTTTGGGCGCCGGGCTGGTCGGCAGCGCCTGGGCCATCGTCTTCGCCCGCGCCGGCCGCACGGTCTCGCTCTATGACGCCGACGCGGCGCAGTCGCAACACGCCCTGACACGGGTCGGCGACAATATGCGCGAACTGGTCGGCTTCGGCCTCCTGGATGACGCCGAGGCGGCGCTCTCGCGGATATCAATCGCCGATGGTTTGGCCGAAGCGCTCGACAGCGCCGCCTATGCCCAGGAAAGCGTCTTCGAGCGCGCCGATGTGAAAACCGAATTCTACGCCGAGATCGACAAGGCGGCGGGCGCCGATCTGGTGATCGGCTCGTCCTCCTCCGGCATTCCGGCTTCGGTCTTCACCGAGGGCCTCGACTGCGCGCCGCGCTGCCTGATCGCGCACCCCATCAACCCGCCTTACGTCATCCCCCTGGTCGAAGTGGTGCCCGCGCCCTGGACCGGCGACGCCGCTATTCAGACCTGTTGGGATCTCATGCTCGAAGTCGACATGGCGCCGGTCCGCCTCACCCGCGAGGTCGACGGCTTCATCGCCAATCGGTTGCAGGCGGCGCTGCTGTGGGAAGCCTTCCGCCTGCTCGAGGCCGGCATCGCCACGGCCGAGGATATCGACAAGACGATCTCCGAGGGCCTCGGCCGGCGCTGGACCTTCATCGGCCCGTTCCAGACCATCGACCTCAACGCGCCGGGCGGGTTGGAGGATTACGCCGCGCGCCTCGGCGCCGGCTTCTTCGAGTTCGTCAAGCAGGGCGAGCCGGCCGAGCCATGGTCGGACGCCGTCATCGCCAAGGCGCATGAAGAGATGCGCGGCAAGCTGCCGCTCGCCGACCAGCCGGCGCGCCAGGCCTGGCGCGACAAACGCCTGATGGCGCTGGCCAAACATTTCCAGGAAGTTGGAGAATAACCATGACAAAAATTGCCGCCATTGCATTCACCCTTGTCGCCATGGCACTGCTGCCGGCGGCGCCCGCCGCCGCCGAGACGATAGCGGTCAAACTGCCCGAACTCACGCCCGAGGCCCAGGCCGGCGCCCAGACCTTCATCAAGAATTGCTCCCAGTGCCACGGCATGATCGGCGGCGGCACCGACAAGGGCCCACCGCTCATCCACCGCATCTACGAGCCCAACCACCACGGCGATTTCGCCTTCTTCCGCGCCGTCCAACAAGGCACCCCGGCCCACCACTGGCCCTACGGCGACATGGCGCCGCTGCCGAATGTGAGCGAGGCGGAAGTCACCGCCATCGTCAAGTTTATCCGCGAAGTTCAGCGCGCGAATGGGATTGAGTGAGGGGGCTTGTTACGGGGCGCGCCTGAAATCAGAATCTTCCGAGAGTAATTGATTTTTCCTGCTACTGCCGCGACAGTGGTTTATCGCGTTGCGCGCCGGGGAACGGTACGTGGTAGAGATTACAAATAGTGAAACGCTTGAAGCATGGCTTAAGGGCAAGGACCGCGATGTTGCCATCGCCATCGCAAGCCTCGCCGCGTTGCGAGTCGTGCCTTCGATCGCCGATCATGTTTTTGCGCGACCTTCGGGTCGCGAACAAACCGAGCGACCGTCCGCCGCCATAGTTCTGCCGCTTTTCCGTGCTATGGCTGCGCCTCGGTTTGCGGCCAAATATCCAAACCGAGGCGCAGAGGTTTCCGCCGCCTCCGACGCCGCCGCCATATGGGCCGAGGTCAAGGCAGACGCAGATGCGATAGAGGCAGGACAACAAACCGATGCGTTCATGCGCCGCCCGCTCTGGGCTGGAGGAATGCCTAAATGGGCCGAGGTAAATTGGGCGGAGCTCAAGACTCATATCCTTGAACTCGACGAGGACTGGCAGGTCTGGACTGACTGGTACGACGACCGCCTGCGTGGCGCGGACCACCCCAACAGCCGCGCGCTGATCGAGGAATTGGAGCTAAAGCGTGTCCTAATTCCGGACGAGGACTGGGAGAAGGGACCGAAGCATGTCAACGCCATGATAGCGGCGCTGGAGATGGAATATCGCGCCAAACCGCCGCCGCAGCGGTCCGCGATCATCGAAGTCGAGGTTGGCGAGGACGGCAGGCTTCACCGCCGACCAAGCCGACCGCCCACGGCGCGAGACGAAGCGCAGGAACAACGCCTCCGCGCCGCATGGGCGGCGCATTCCAAACAGTTGGAGGCGCTTGAAGAGCTGAATCCCGGCAACA
>CAJXFT010000172.1 GCA_913053235.1 uncultured Alphaproteobacteria bacterium | reverse complement strand
GCTGCGCATCAGCACCAGGCCCATCTCGTCGGCCACGGCAAGCAATTTGCCGCGGATGATCTCTCGGCTCACCACATCGGTCTTGAAATCGTCGTTGCCGTTGCCGGTTGCGTGGTTTTTCATCGCATCGTCTCCCGTCGAAAATCGGCTGGTTGGACGATACCAAATTTATCAAACATTGGGTGTTCGAATCGCTGCGCGGCGAAAAATCGGCGCTGCAAAATCAAGGATTTCAAAAACCGCGTTCGAGCGGCAGAATATACGGAGTTTGCTTTCGGCCGTGCCGTTGATTGTTTCACAGGAGCCCCAGCCATGCCGTCCATTCCCTCGGCGCTGGAAATAACCCAGGATATCGTGCGCATGGACACGCGCAACCCACCGGGCCGCGAAGTCGAGTGCGCCAACTATCTCGGCAATTTGCTCTCCGACGCGGGCATCGAAGTGAATGCCTATGAGTTCGCCGAGAATCGCACCAGCTTGGTGGCCAGGATCAAAGGGCGCGGCGAGAAACCGCCGATCTGTTTTGGCGGTCATATCGATGTCGTGCCGCTGGGTACGAAAGAATGGTCGGTGGATCCGTTCGGTGCCGAAATCGTTGATGGCAAACTCTATGGTCGGGGCAGTACGGATATGAAGGCGGGCATCGCCTGTTTCGTTCACACGGCGCTCAAGCTGGCCGAAGACGGCAAGAGGGGAGACGCCGATATCGTCATGGCCATCTGTGCCGGCGAGGAGACGGGGTGTGAGGGCTCATTTTACCTGAGCGATGTCGGCGCTCTCGGCGAGGCCGGTGCGGTGGTGATTTGCGAACCGACGTCAAACTATCCCAATCTCGGACATAAAGGGGCGCTTTGGCTCAGGGTCGAGACCAAGGGCGTGACCGCGCACGGCTCGATGCCGGAGCAGGGCGAGAACGCGATTTACAAGGCGGCGCGCTCCGTCACCAAGTTGGAGGATTTCGATTTCAACATCGCGCCGCACGCCTTGCTCGGCAGCGCTACGCTCAATGTCGGCATGATCGAGGGCGGCCTAAACCTAAATTCGGTACCCGATCATACCGCGTTCACCATCGACATCCGCATTCTTCCGGAACAGGATCGCGACAAGGTCCTGAGCGGCATCGCAAGCTATCTCGGCGACGACAACAAGATCCACAGCCTGGTCAATGTGAATGGCGTGCATACGCCGCACGGCCATCCCTGGGTGCAGGACGTCTATGGCGTTTTGGGCGGGATCCTGAGTGAGCAAATGGTCCCGCGCGGCGCGCCCTATTTTACCGACGCATCGGCGCTCACTCCCGCCTATGGCAACCCGCCGACCATCATTCTCGGGCCGGGCGAAATGAAGATGGCCCATCAAACGGACGAATATTGCCCGGTGGCACATATCGAACAGGCGGTGGAGATATACGAGATCCTGGCGCGCCGTTGGTGCGCGCTATAGATTGCCGGACGCTGGCGCCTACTCCCAGTAAATCGGCGACGTCGTGATGACTTCGAGGCCGTCTTTCCCGACGATCAAATTTTCCTCGGATCCAACCGAGCCGACGCCCTCCCAGGCGAGGAAGGCCTCCGAACTGCACACCATGTTTTCCTGAATCAGTTCATTCTCGTTGCAGGTCGACATGCCGTACATTGGATTTTCGAACATCATGTCGCACAGGTGACCGTAAAGCGGCCATTGCAAACCGGCCTGATCCACGGTATCGCCGCCGCCGGCCTCCTTGGTCAGCCGGTCGCCTTCGCGCGCCAGCTCATGCGGGGAAACGCCGGGCCGGATCTTTTCCATCACGCCGCTGACGATGCTCATGCAGGCCTCGAGCAGGTCACGCTGTTGCTTGCTCGGCTTGCGGCCGCAGACGGCGGATCGTCCGGGGTCGAGAAAATAGCCGTGGCACATCGGGCCCATGATCCAGGCACGGACGAAATCCCCTTCCCTAGGAGCCGAATAGGGATCGGCGCCGCTCAACGGATAGCGGGCGAAATTGTTCATCTCTTCGCCGGTACCGTGCGAGAGGCGAATGATATTGGGCACGCCGCCGGAGCGCACCACCTCCGCCGCGCCGTGCGAGGCAGCTTCGGCCTCGGTCTTGCCGGCGAGCAGGCCTTCCATGATCACGTTGAGCGCACGGGTTGATATCTCGCCCGCCTCGCGAAAGACATCGAGCTCGCGTTCGCTCTTGACATGCTGCACCGATTTAACCAGACCGTCCTCCGGGCACCATTCGATTCTCGGGCACCAGTCGCGCAGCCAATCCATGTATTTGCACGGCAGGAAACCCCAGGCCATAAACAACGTCATGCGGTATTCCTGTCACGCAATATTTCGTCGAAGAGCCACACATTGTTATCGAGCGGAGACATCACACACCTTGACCTCCCCGGCGCTCGCCTAGCGCGCGATATCGCCTGCAAGTTGCTTCTTGCCGGCTTCCAGGAACTCCTTCGACCAACTGTAATACAGGCTTTTGGAAATGCCCTCGCGGCGACAGAGCGCAGCAATGCTTTCCTCGCCCCGCTCTTGTTGACTGCAGGCTTCGAACCTACGATCTCATGATTGCAAATCAAACATCTATCAAACGAACGTACAAACACCAGCCGGAATATTCGGCACCAAAGAAGTAGGAATTGAAGCTAGGCCAGCACTGTGCGGACCACGTGGACATGCGAATACGGTATCTACGCAATTTCAAGACCGGTCCCTTAAACCACTCGGCACCCATCCACGCTTTGTGTTCGAATACTTACCTTCGAACGCCGGTGGAGAAAACCCCGATGGCGCCCGATTGGCGCCCGGGGTTTCGGCTCGCGGAACATGACGCAGGGGGTCAGGCGTTGTCGCTTTTGCCGTCCGCTTCGCCGGTTGAGGCGATGCCGAGATAGGTGTGCTTGATTTCATCGTTCTGGCGCAGCTCCTGGGCCGGGCCGTCGAGGACGATCGAGCCGGTCTCGAGCACATAGCCCTTCTGCGCCAGCGCCAGGGCGAGCCGCGCGTTCTGCTCGACCAGCACGATGGTGCGGCCGAGCTGATGCAGATCGCGGATGATCTTGGCGATCTCGCGGCACATGATCGGCGAGAGACCGAGCGAGGGCTCGTCCATCAGGATGAGCTTGGGATCGGACATCAGCGCCCGGCCCATTGCGAGCATCTGCTGCTCGCCGCCCGACAGCGTGCCCGCCTGCTGTTTGCGTCTCTCCCTGAGACGCGGAAAATGCTCGAAGACCTCTTCGTAGCCCTTGTCGATCGCCGCCTTGTCGGTGCGCAGATAAGCGCCGATTTCGAGGTTCTCCACGACCGACATGTAGGGAAAGACGTGCCGCCCTTCGGGTACATGGGCGATGCCGAACTTGGTAATTTGATCGGGAGCGACCGTGTCGATGCGCTCGCCGGCGAACTCGATCGCGCCCGAGCTCGGCCGTTTCAGCCCGGAAATGGTGCGCAGCGTCGTGCTCTTGCCGGCCCCGTTGGCGCCGATCAGGGTGACGATCTCGCCCTCCTCGACGGAAATCGAAATGCCCCGCACGGCGGCGACCTTGCGGTAGTGGACCCACACGTCTTTGAGCGCGAGCAGCACTAGAAATCCTCTCCCAGAATGTCTTCCGAGCCGAGATAGGCCTCGATTACATCGTCGTTGGAAACGATCTCGTCGGGCGTGCCTTCGGCGAGCTTGCGGCCGAAATTGATCACCGTGATCTGTTCGCAGACGTCCATTACCGTGCGCATATCGTGCTCGACGAGGATCACGGTGATGCCCCAGTCCTTGCGCAGATTGCGGATGATGTCGGTCATCACCGCGGTCTCGCCGGGGTTCATGCCGGCGACGGGCTCGTCGAGCATCAACAGGCGGGGCTCGGCGGCCAGCGCCATGGCGACGTTGAGCGCCCGCTGATGGCCGTGTGAGAGGTTGATGGCGAGCTCGTGCTTGACCTCGCCGAGGCCGATGAACTCGATAATCTCCTCGGCGCGCCGCTCATTTGCCAGCTCCATCTTGCGCGCCGTGCCGAGGATGGCGCCGAAGATGGTTTCCTTGGCGTGCAGATGGCGCGCGATCGAGACATTGCCCATGGTGTCGAAATCCTCGAACAGGGCGGTGCGCTGGAAGGTGCGCACCGCGCCCATGGCGGCGATCGCGCTCGGGCGCTTGCCGGCGATCGACTGGCCCTCGAAATTGATGCTGCCGCCGGACGGGCGGAGGGTGCCGCTGATCACGTTAAAGAGCGTCGTCTTGCCGGCGCCGTTGGGCCCGATGATACCGCGAATCTCTCCTTCCTCGACGTCGAGGTCGAATTCTGAGACTGCCGCGAGACCGCCGAAGTTCTTGCTCAGGTTACGGACTTCCAGCAATGCCATCGCTCCGCTCCTCAACCCGGCCTGAGGGTGGTGAGCCATTTGCGGAAGCGCGCGTAATGCTCGCTCGGCGGCCGCCGGAGCGCGGGCAGCAGGCTCTCGATCCCGCCCGGCAGGAAGATCAGGAACATGATGAGAATGCCGCCGAACATCATCGGCCGCCATTCCTCCAGCTCTCGGCTCAATTCGAAGACGACGGTGAGCAAGGTCACTCCAATCAGCGGTCCCCAGAATGTCGCGGCGCCGCCGATCACCACCCAGATGACGAGATAGACCATCTCGTTGATATTGAAGTTGTGCGGGTCGATCGAGCCCAGGCGGTAGGCGACCAGGGCGCCTGCGATCCCTGCGAAAAAACAGCCGACGGTGAAGGCGAGGGTGCGGTAGCGCGCAACGTTCACCCCCATGCATTCGGCCAGCATGTCGTCGGTGTGGATCGCTTTCCAGGCATTGGCGATGCGCGAGCGGTCGATCCGCCACATGATAAAGACCGAGACCACCATGAAGACCATGCAGGCGAAATAGTAGTTCACCAAGCTGAACAGCTTCAGTCCAAACAGTTCGGGCATGGGAATGTTGATAATGCCGCCAACGCCACCAAAGGGATCTTTGACCTTCACCCAGATCATGCGGATGAGTTCTCCGAAGGCGAACGACGTGATGAAAAAGCCAAATCCCTTGGTGCGCAGCATCGGGTACATGACGATGGCGCCGACCAGGGCGGTCACGAGACCGGCCAGCGGCACCATGACGATGAAGGGAATACCGGCGTGCTTGCCGAGGAGAGCCGCCGCATAAGCGCCGACGCCCTGGAAAATGATATGCGCGAAGCCCCAATCGCCCGTCGTCGTGATCAGCCGGTAGCTCACCGCCAGGATCACGCTGATGAAGAAAACGGTCGCGGTATCGACGCGCGAGAGCCCCATATGGAACGGAATGACGCACAGCACCGCCAGGACGGTGATAACAGCCATCCAGCCGCCATATTTTCGCCGCCAATCGCCATTGGCTGCCGCTGAGGCCGGCGGGTCGGTAACGCCGCCGTTCGCCGGAGCGGATGTCGTGCCGTTAAGGTGTTTCACGGCCGAGCAGTCCTTGCGGTCGGACGACGAGGGTCAGCGCCATGATGCCGACGCCGACCATGGCGGCGGTGGTGCTGTCCACCAGCGTCGTCACGAAGGTGTGAATGAATCCGAGAATGATGGCGGCCACGACCGCCCCGCCGACGCTTGCCGTGCCGCCGACGACGATGACGATGAAGGCGATAATGACGATGTGGTGGCCCATATACGGGGTGATCGCGGCGACCGGCGCCATGAGCGCGCCGGCAAGCCCGGCCGATGCGCCGGCGATAGCCATGGCCAACATCGTCATGTTACGAACTTTGATGCCCTGCAGCGAAGCGGTCTCGGGATCCTGCGCGCAGGCGCGCAGCGCCTTGCCGAGCTTCACGTTGTAGAGAAACCAGCGCAACGCGATCAGCATCGCGATGGCGCAGGGGATGATGATCAGGCGCTGCCAACCGACATGGGCATCACCGATTTCGGCGGCGCCCATATAGGGCGTGTCGATGCGCTTCATCAACCCGTGGCCCCAGATTTGCAGCGCCGCGACCTGGAGGACGAAGCCCAGCCCCACCGTCGCCATGAAGCCGGCAAGGATGTTCGCGCCGGTGTTTCGAAAGATTACCCGTTCGGTAGCAACGCCAAGGAGCGCGACGACAGGTATCGCGACAACCACCCCGATCCAGAAATTCAAGCCCCAGAGCTGATACACTTGGTAGAGCACATAGGCGCCGATCATGTAGAACTCGCCATGCGCGAAGTTCGCCATTTTCATGACCCCGAACGCCATGGCGAGACCCACCGCGACGAGCGCGTAGACCGAGGACGTCTGTATCGAATTCAACAGCGTCTGGACGAAGGTATCTAGATCCATGGATGGGGTCCTAACCGGCGACCGGAGAGTGCGGAAGCGATGAAGCGAGCGGTGCGCGGCGCCGAGGCATAGTGCACGCCTTGCGCCGCGGAAGACAACTACTTGTCAGCCCGAACGACGCATCCCACCGGGCTGCCGGATCGACAACCCGGCGGGAACGTCACGTCAAATCGCGATGCGATCTTCGGCTACTTGCGCTGGTACCACATGTTGCCGCGGGACTCGACTTCGCCGATGATCGTCGCCTTGTGGGCTTCGAACCAGGGCTCGAACCGCTGCATGTCGACGATACGCTTGCAGTTGCAGTCGGTGCTGAACTCGGTTGTCGGCACCGGCTGAGACATCATGTTGCGGATGCCCCACATTTCCTCGCCGGTAATCGTCGCCGGCCCTTCCAGGGTCATCACCCAGGGGTTCGAGCGGATCGCCTCGATCACCGCGTCCGGCTCAAGGGTGCCCGCCTTCTCGACGCCGTCGGCCCAGATCTGCAGGGTCGGCACATAGAGCCAGTCGATACCCGTCATCGGCGATCCGACGTCCTCGGGTCCGTCCGGACCGTAGCGCGCGATCCAATCGTTGGCGAAATTACGCTGCATCGAAGGTTCGCCCCACCACGGATCGTCGAAGCGGGGATAGCTCTCGAAGCCCTTGACCTTGGCCGCCCATTCCGCGGGAACCTTCGGCAGAACCGTGCTCCACTCGATGTAGTTGGCCGAGATCGGGCCCTCGAAGCCCTGCAGGTAAAGCTGCTCCATGATCAGCGGGATGTAATCCGGCCAGGTGACGTTCATCGACACGTAATCCGGCTTGGCGGCCAGGATGGCCGTCACCACCGGCGCGAAATCCGCTGTATCGGCGGCGAAATGCTCGTCATAGACGACTGTCCAGCCGGCCGCCTTCGAAGCGCCGGCCTCATAGCTCTGGCCGACCTCCGCCACCGGATCCTCCTGAGAGACGATCGCCATGGTCTTGAGGTCGGGATAGACCGCCTTGATGTAGAGCGGCCGCATCATCTCGCCGCGCGGGAACACATCCGTGCCGGCGATGGTGTAGGGGCGATCCGGGTTGAGGTCGACGGTCGAGAGCGGCGCATAAAACACGCCGGCTTCGGTCAGGAACGGAATCTGCGAATCGCCCGTGGTGCCGCCGATGCCGGTGATGAACTTGACGTCGTTTTCGAGAACGAGCTTGCGGGCGCCTTGCAGCGCCTTGCTCGCGATGTACTCATTGTCGTACAGGTGGAGTTCGACCGGACGGCCCAACAGGCCGCAGGCCGCATTCTTTTCATCGACCCACATCTGCAAGCCGGTCTTTCCCGGCAGGCCCCAGCCTGCGGTCGCGCCCGAAAGTGCGACGTTGAAGCCAATGTTGATGGGATCGCCGGACGGCGCCGGGCAATCCTCCGCATAGGCCGCCGGCGTGGCGATGGCCACGGCGCCGAGCGCCAGCCATTTAAGTAATCCTTGGAATTTCATGGTTTTCTCTCCCTATTGTCCGCCTATTGTCCGCGAAGCGGTTTGTGATTGTGCGCGAAGCGGCTCGCTTTTTATGAGCCGGTCGAGCGTATTTGTCTAACCCGACATTTCCCAGATAACCTTCAGTTCGGAGCAGATTGTAGATCATCACTACCA
>CAJXFT010000171.1 GCA_913053235.1 uncultured Alphaproteobacteria bacterium | reverse complement strand
TGAGGAATGGCGCGCGCCGGCGGCGGCCGGCGAGGCGGAGGCGCAGTTCGCGCTCGGCAATCTCTATGTCAACGCCGAAGGGGTCAAACAGGATTTCGACGAAGCCCGGGCGTGGTTCGAGAAGGCGGCCGCACAGGGCCATGCCGGCGGCCAATATCAACTCGGCCTGCAACATGAACATGGCTGGGGCGTCGAAGCCGACATGGCCGAGGCGATGCGCTGGTACCGGCTCGCCGCCGGGCAGGGCTATGCCAGCGCGCAATATTATCTCGGCCTGATTTACGCCAAGGGCCGGGGCGTCGCACCGGACGCCGCCGAGGCCGCCGGCTGGTACCGCAAGGCCGCCGATCAGGGCTTTGCCGAGGCCGAGCACAATCTCGCCGTGCTCTATTTCAAAGGCGAAGGCGTGGCCGAGGATTATAACGAGGCGGCGCGGCTTTATCAGAGCGCGGCCGAGAAAGGCTATATCGACGCCCAGAACAATCTCGCCGGCATGTATGCGCTCGGCCTCGGCGTCGAGCAGGATTTCGTCACCGCCTATATGTGGGCCACCCTGGCGGCGGCGCAAGATGCCCAAAACGCCGAAGAAAACCTCGCCCGCATCGCCGAGCGCCTGAGCGCCGAACAAATCGCCGAAGCCGAGCGCCTGGCGGCGGAGTGGAAGCCGAGGAAATAGGGCGGCAGTTTTACGCCGGCGATCAAGGTTCCGAGCCCGCCCGTCCGGACGGCTGGGCGCGCTCAGTCATGAAATCTTCGGATACTTGCGGGCCGTCAAAAAAGCTGTCCCATGCCGCATCAACCGGTGAAATCAAGCGCGCCGCGCCAAGTTTCACGATATCGACCCGTTTGACCGATTCGGGAAAGGCCACGGCTTTCGGCAGCCGCACGGCCTGACTTTTGTTCGATTTGAAAACGTCGGATCGCACCATCGCCAACTCCATCTGGTTTTGATACTGGAATATACATCGGGTTCGACAAGGAATAACCACCGATATTGGCGGCCCCGCGGCGCTATTCCCTGATGCCGCACCATTCGACGATGGCCGCCGCGATGACCTTGGTGCAATCGATCAGGCTGTCGATTTCGACATGTTCGTCCGCCGCGTGGTAGCCGTCGCCGCTGGGGCCGAAAATGACGCAGTCGACACCGGCGCCAGCGTAATGGGCGGCGTCGCTGACGGCGATATAGCCGCCGAGCTCGGGCGCATGGCCGAGCCGTTGGCGCGCGCCCAGCATGGACTGAACCAGCGCATGGTCTTGCGGCGTCGCGACCGGCGGGAAATGCAGGCCGCCGATTTCCCATTCGACCTTGGGCGGATGGGCTCTCAGCCAACTGTCCGCCGCCGCCCAGTGATCGACGAAATCCTCGAACTCGCGGCGCACCGTTTGCTTGTCTTCGCCGGGCAGGAATTTGAGATCGAACTCGATGACGCAGGTGTCGGGGATGATGGCCGGGTTGGTGAGCACCTGCGGGCGCCCGTCCTGGCCGATGCCGGCGCCGGCGATCATGACGCCGGGATTGATGGTGGTGATGCCGGGCGGCAGCAGCGGGTGATATTTGCGCCGCCCCCAATCGCGCTCGAGCTCCTGCACGGCGGCGATGAATTTCACCCCCTTCTCGAGGGCGTTGACGCCGGGTATGGGGCGCGCCGGCGCCTGCGCTTGCGGATAGACGGCGTTGTAGCGCCAGCCGGCATGGGCGATCTTGCCGCGAATGGTGACGCGCACCCAGTCGAGCCCGCCCTCGACCGGCTGCACCGCGCCCCATGTCGCTTCGGCGACGATCGCCGCCTTGGCCAAATGGCCGCGGCGGATGAGATCGAGGGCGCCGAAGCCGCCGGCTTCCTCATCGACCACGGCGTGGATATCGAGGCGCCCGTCAAGCGTCAGGCCGGCGTCGCGGATGGCCTTGGCGGCGGCGCTGCAGGCGGCGATGCCGCCCTTCATGTCGAGCGCGCCGCGGCCGAATATCCTGCCGTCGGCGACCACGCCCTCGAACGGATCATGCGTCCACAAGGCGCGCTCGCCTTCCGGCACCACGTCGACATGGCCGCACAGGATGAGGCTCCGCGCCTCGTTGCCGGGCCACGAAGCGACGAGATTGGGGCGCCCCGCCGTGACCTCCAACAATTCCGTGCCAAAGCCCAACCCGCCGAGCATAGCGGCGAGATGGGCCTGGTGCTCGGGCTCGCGGTTGAGTTCCGCGTCATTGACGAATTTCGGGTTGACCGTCGGAATGCGCACCAGGTCGCGGGTGAGTTCAACGGCGTAATCGCGCTCCGCCTCGATTGCCGCCCAAATCCGCTCGATCGCCTCGCCGCTTTGCATCGCCGCAACTCCTTCGGATTGTATGAATTGGCCATGATAATGAAGATGAATGGGCTGAATAAGTCTATCGCGGCTCTTTGGCCGGCGCTTGGTGGTTGCATGGCCCGGCCGAAGCGCTTATGTGAGCGCCATCGCATTTTTATTTCGGCCTGTCGAGCCGCGTGCCGTCCCCTCCCGGGCGCCATGCGGCGAGGAATGTTCTCGTGTCGCCACGCAAGACCTTCGCCATCATCTCGCATCCGGACGCCGGCAAGACGACGCTGACCGAGCGCCTGCTGCATGCCGGCGGCGCCATTCATCTCGCCGGCGACGTCAAGGGCCGCGGCGAGCGCCGGCGCACGCGCTCGGACTGGATGGCGATCGAGCGCCAGCGCGGCATCTCGATCTCAAGCTCGGTGATGACCTTCGAGCATGCCGGCATCACCTTCAACCTCCTCGACACGCCGGGCCATGAGGATTTCAGCGAGGACACCTACCGCACCCTGACGGCGGTCGATTCGGCGGTGATGGTGATCGACGCCGCCAAGGGTATCGAGAGCCAGACGCTGAAGCTGTTCGAGGTCTGCAGACTGCGCGATATCCCGATCGTCACCTTCATCAACAAATGCGACCGCGAGGGGCTGAGCCCGTTCGAGCTGCTCGACGAAATCGAGAACAGGCTGGCGCTCGATGTCTGCCCGATGGTGTGGCCGGTCGGAATGGGCGGCCTCTTTCACGGCTGCTTCGACCTGCGCGGCGGCGATTTTTACACCTCCGCCGGCGGCCCCGGCGGGCGCTTCGACGCCACGCGCGCCACCGCCGGCGTCGATGACGGGCATTTCGACGCCAGCGTTTCCGCCGAGGTGCTGCCCGGCTTCCGCGAGGATGCCGAGCTGGCGCTTTCCGCCTATCCGGAATTCAATGCCCAGAGCTACCGCGAGGGCCATCTGACGCCGGTATATTTCGGCTCGGCGCTCAAGGATTACAGTGTCGGCGAACTGTTGCGGGCGCTTACCGAGCATGCGCCGACGCCGCGCGCCCAGCCCGCCGAGCCGCGCCCGATCGGACCCGAGGAAAGCAAGGTCACCGGCTTCGTGTTCAAGGTGCAGGCCAATATGGACAAGAAGCACCGCGACCGCATCGCGTTCCTGCGCCTCTGTTCCGGGCGCTTCCAGCGCGGCATGAAGCTCTGGCAGGGGCGCACCGGCAAGACAATGGCGATCAACAACCCGACCTTCTTCTTCGCCCAGGAGCGCCAGTTGGCCGAGGACGCGCATCCCGGCGATATCATCGGCATCCCCAACCATGGCACGCTGCGCGTCGGCGATACGCTGAGCGAGGGCGAGGATCTGCGCATCACCGGCATCCCCAATTTCGCCCCGGAAATCCTGCGCCGCGTGCGCCTTGGCGATCCCATGCGCATGAAGCAGTTGCGCGGCGCGCTCGGCGATTTGGCCGAGGAAGGCGTGACGCAGGTGTTCCGCCCGCGCATCGGCGCCGAGTGGATCATCGGCGTCGTCGGCCAGCTCCAGCTCGATGTGCTGGTGGCGCGCATGCGCGACGAATATCAGATCGACGTCGGCCTCGAGGACGCCCCCTACGAGACCGCGCGCTGGCTGTCGGCCGAGGATGCGGCGCATCTCAAGGAGTTCGAAAAGAGCCAGCAGGCCAACCTCGCCGACGACCGCGACGGCTGCCCGATATTCCTCGCCCGCAACGCCTGGGAACTGGACTACACGGCCAAGAAATGGCCCGATATAAAGTTCAGCGAAACCAGCGAGCGCGGCTAAGACCCCGGCTCGGCCCGGCGTATGGCGGATCACATGGTGAGGTTTCGGCCGCTGCCGTGATTGGCGGAAATGGCTGGGGCGGGAGGATTCGAACCTCCGGTCACGGGACCAAAACCCGATGCCTTACCACTTGGCTACGCCCCAATGCTGGAAGCTGTGGCTTCTATCATAAGAGTTGCGCACCGCCAATGCCGCCCCGAATAAGCCCTTCTTCCCCATGGCGCAACCTGTGGGCAAGCATCTGTGTTGCCTGTCAGGGCGGCGTTGGGCTCCAGCTTCGGTCTTCCTTGATCAATGTGGTTGTCGGGACGATGCCGGGAATCGAGGCGAAGACCTCGGCGCGACGCTTTATCGCCGGGCGGGGGCATCCGCGGTATTGGCTTGGCGGAGGGGTAAATAATATTGGCGACGCGCCGCGTCTGATTGGCTATAGTTCCGCCAGAATTTCTAATGGAATTCCGGCTGCGCGAGATGTGGCCGGTTCGTGCGTGTGTACGAATAATCGGACAATAAAAACCAAGGGAGGTTTTGTTCCATGACATCGAACATCTCAAGACGTAAATTTCTTGCCGGCACGGGCGGCGTCGCCGCCAGCCTGACCGCTCTCGGCGCGACGCGCTCGAAAGTTTTTGCCGCCGAGAAAACCATCAAGATCGGTTTCCTCGCGGCGCTCACGGGCGATGCCGCCGGCTGGGGCCTGCCCGGCCTCTACGGCGTCGAAATCTGGGCCGAACAGATCAATGCCGCGGGCGGCATGGATGTCGGCGGCGAGAAATACCGCGTCGAGGTCATCTCCTACGACGACGAGTTCGACGCCATCAAGGCCACCGTCGGCGCCAAGAAACTGCTGTTCGAAGATGAAGTCTCGATCGTTTTGATGCTCGGCATCACGCCGGTGCAGGCGGTCAAGGATTTCATGACGCGCAACAAGATGCTGACCACGACGCTGGTGCCGACCGACATCAGCGCCGATGCGCCCTATCTGTTCGCGCCGGTCGAGGTCCATCCTTTCTACAATGTCACCGCCGTCGATTGGATCGGGCGCAATATGCCGAACGTCAAGACGGCGGCCATCGCGACGCAGAATGACGAGTTGGGCCTGAGCTCGCAGGCGACCTACCGGGCGGCTTTCGAAGTCGCCGGCATCGAGGTGATCGAAGAGAATTTGTTCGGCTTCGAAGTGACCGATTTCGCGCCCGTGGTGTCGAAACTGATCGCCGCCAATCCCGACGTCATCACCTGGGACACGGCCTATCCGGATTACGTCAATCTGTTGACCGAGCAAGCCTATCTGCAAGGCTATAAGGGCCAGTTCGTGAACTGCACGCTCGACCAGTACTCCCATATTCTGGCCAAGACGAGCGTGGAGTTCCTGGAAGGATTCCTGTGGCAGTTCCCCGATCTCGACGACCCGATCATGCAGGGTGGCGGCACCCATTTCGACAACGCGGCGGCCTTCTACCAGACCTATGAGGAGCGTTATCCCGGCGCCTGGACCGCGGTGTCGTGGGAATATGCGGCGGCGCTCGAGATGTGGAAAACCGCCGTCGGCAACGCCGGCAGCTTCGATCCGCCGACGGCCGCCGAGGCGCTACGCAACCTAAGCCCGGTGCCGCACGCCTTCGGCGACGCCGAATGGTGGGGCGAGAGCTTCTTCGGCATCAACAGCGCCGCGCTCGGCAAATGGCCGGTCGTGCAAATGCAGAACGGCAAGGCCGTCATCGTCGAAATGGGCGATGTCAGGGCGTGGATGGACAAGCATGGCGACGTTTTGATCAAGCATTTCGAAGCGCTCGGCGTGCCAACAAGCGCTTAAGCGAAACCATGACGCTGTGCCTCGCATATCCTTCGGTGGGGCACAGCTTTTTTCTATTTCACAATCGGGAATGTAATCGGGAGCCCGCGAACCCGAACATGTTCCGTATCAAAATTTTTTTCCGCTACAGCCAGGTTCTCGGCCGAATTAGACCATAGCGCGACATGACAGACCTGGAACTCATTCTTCAGACCATCATGAACTCGCTGATCGCGAGCAGCTTCACGGCGATTTTCGCGGTCGGGCTGGTGTTGATTTTCGGCATCATGCAGGTCGTCAATTTCGCCCATGGCGCCCTCTACATGGTCGGCGCGTTCTCGACCTGGTACCTCTATTCGGAGCTTGGCCTGCCGTTTTTTGTCGCCATCATTTTGGCGACCCTGTTGACGGCCGCTGTCGGCCTGGTGATGGAGCGCGCCCTGTTCCGCCCGATGCGCGGCAATCTGTTCGGCGGCCTCATCGTATCCGTCGGCATGATGTTCGTCCTCGAAGTGCTCAGCGTTTATCTCTTCGGCCAGGGGCTGATGAAAAACATCACACCCTATTTCAAGGAATCCTGGCATGTGTTCGGAATTGAATCGGTCACGATAGCGCATTCGCGGCTGTTCGTTTTCGCTGTCGCGACATTTATCCTCGTCGCCTTCTGGCTGTTCATGAGCCGCACCCGGCTTGGCTGGGCGATGCGGGCGTGCGCGCAAAACCCGGAAGCCGCGGCGCTGCAGGGCATCAGCATCGGCAAGATATCCATGTTGGCGATGGTGATCAGCGCCGCCATGGCCGGTGCCGGCGGCGCGGTGATGGCGCCCCTGGTGCGCATTACGCCGCAGATGGGCCATTCGGTTCTGATCACCGCCTTTATCGTCATGATCGTCGGCGGCATGGGCAGCATCGAAGGCGCCCTCATCGCCGCCTTCGCCTACAGCTTTTTCCATACCTTCGTCACCACCTATGTGGGCGGCGAAATCGCCACGATCCTGGGCCTGGTGCTGATGCTTATGGTGCTGATCGTCAAGCCGACCGGAATCATGGGAGAACGCGAGAGTGTTTAGCCCGGCGCCACTCAGATACGGCGGTATCGCCGTCCTTTTGGCCGTCGTCTGCGTGCTGCCGTTTATCGTCCGGCCCTATCAGCTCGATTTTCTGATTTTCATGTTCATCAATATTATTTTGGTGGTGAGCTACCGCCTTATCGCCATCACCGGCGAGTTTTCCCTCGCCCATGCGGTGATGATGGGCGTCGGCGCTTACGCCAGCACGCTGCTTACCCAGCATCTGCCCATTTCGCCCTGGATATCGATGCCGTTGGGCGGTGTGGGGGCGGCGATCATCGCCTATATCCTGAGCTTCCCGCTGTTCCGCATGAAGGGGTTTTACTTCCTCATCGCCTCCTTCGCCGCGGCGGAAGCGATCCGCCTCTGCCTGGTGCAGTTCATCTTCCCGTTCGGCGGCTATCGCGGCCTCAGGCGGATACCGGTTCTGGAAATCGATTTGGGCGATTTCCTCTACATCGATCTCGGCGCCCCGGTGCCCTACTATTTCTTCGCCCTGATCGTCGGGATATTTTTTCTCGTCATCATGTACCGCATCGAGCATTCGCGCTTCGGATTCGTCTTTCATGCCGTGCACCACAAGGACACCCTGGCGCAATCGGTCGGCGTCAACGCGCGGCGCTACCGCACCATCGCTTTCGTCACCGGCGGGTTTTTCGCCGGCATCGCCGGGGCCATGGTGGCGCATTACATCACGGCGATTAATCCCGGCCTGTTTGGGCTGAAGCAGATGCTCTTCATCCTGGTCTGGGTGCTGGTCGGCGGCATGGGCAGCTTCGCCGGGCCGATTATCGGCGTCGTCGTGCTTTCGGTAATCGATGAATCCCTGCGCGGCATGGATGAGCTGCGGCCCGGCTTCTATGGCTTGGTTCTCATGGCCACCATGCTGTTCCTGCCGGACGGCCTGGTCAGCCTGCCCGATAAATTAATGCAAGGGGTGAAGTGGCTGTCGAGCCGCGAAGTGGGCGGCGTCACAAAG
>CAJXFT010000170.1 GCA_913053235.1 uncultured Alphaproteobacteria bacterium | reverse complement strand
CTCCAGTACATCACGCCATCCGTCGGCACTGTGGACATTGCCAGGGCGCAGGGAAGCGCGGGCGCGCGTCGCTGTCCAGGAGGGTGGCGCGACGGCCGGCGCGGACGGCCCAGGGCTCCGCCTCGGCGCGGAGCGGGATCAACTCGATCGAGCCGAGGCCGGCTCCCGACATGGCCTTCCGCTCCACTTCCGACAACCCAGCGCGCCATGCCGTGTACTGCTCGCGTAATTGCTCCTCGCGCGCGCGGCTGGCCAGATAGTCCACCGGGCAGTACCACCAGCCCTCGGGCGTCTGATCCTCGACCGCTCGGCCATGGCCCGCCCTCCGGGAGCAATTCGTGGTCATCTTCAAATTCTGCCGCAAGCGGTGCCGGAGGGGGTGCCGGCTCTTCGGCTAATCTTAAAAATTCATTGCGGGCGGCACTGACCGCGCTCTCGGCGGCGTTCAGGAGGACTTCAATATTCCTGAACTCCGCTGAACTTGGACCGTCCGATACATTCGCTTCGCCTTGCGCCTCGCTCGGCATCTTTACTCTCCTTCACCAAAAATGGTGAATTCGAGCGTAAGGATTTCTGGCGAGAATTATATGAAAACAACAAAGTGGTAACGAGCGCGGCTTCGTTCTATTTTTTCTATTCAGATTTCTGTTTCAAAGAACGGAATGGGGCCGATAGGCTTGCCTTTGCGAACGCCTTCTTTGAATTTCTTAATCTTCTGGCTAACGATTTCGAACAATATTTTCGGCTCGGCGGAACGGCGGCCGGTAAGTAGTAAAACGTGTGTCACAAATCTTACGCAAGGACCGTCGGGTGTTGTGGAAATTCGAGCCCCCGTGAGCTGGTGAGCGGAAAGCCCGAGCGCGGCGGCGTAAAGTAATATGCTTTCCGAAATCACCATGTTCTCGGTCGTGCCATAAATATCTACGAGAGAGAGTTTTTTCGGATACTTCCTAATCATTTGAAGTGATTCCAACTTTTTCATAAAGGGATCTGAATCGTCGCCTTGCCATAGTATTTTAATAGTATCCATTGCCGAGCAGTTCTCTGGATACAGAAACACAGATAGAATCTCAACGCTTTGGCGGTCAACAACCAGGTCGAGAAGAGCCGTTTGCAGGGCCTCCGCTGCTTGATCAACGGCGCTTATTCTATTTTGAGACCAATTCCGATCCGGCCCGCCGTCCAACCGAGGTTTTAGCATAAAGGTTTCGGCAAAGATCATGCTAAGCTTTTCGGCCAGCTCCTCTACTTCGTTCTCGGACACCGCCGCTGACAGTTCCTTGAGCGTCTTGGGCAGCCTTGGATCGGCCACAAATCTAATATTTGCCATGGTCGCGCGGCGGTGAAGTGCGCCCTCGACAATGCCTATTAGTCTGTGCCGCCACCACGGGCTTTCCGCTTCGGGACGTTCTCGCAGCACGTCGCCCGCTTTCGCTTGGAGACTTCGGGCAGCCGCTAAGCACGCGAGCGCATCGTTAAAACTCGGGTGGTCTGGTAGTCGCGCAATTGAATCGGCGGCATGTTCGCGGAACGCTTCATCAATTAAGTCGTGATAGATACCGATGTGAGGTTCGATGTCGCCCCGTGGCAAGAGCCCCCATAGGTCCGATCCATCGTCTTCTTTCTCTCCGCGTTTGATTGCGGCGTGCAAGCGCCATTCCTGTTTAAGAGCGTTGCCGAATGCCTTCGCGCATCGTCCTTGATCGGATTTATTCACGATTAAGCCCGTGAGAGCGTCGACCAAATATTTATAGTCTGCCAACACGGGAACATCGTCGTTGGATGGCGAATGCGGCGGCGCCGCCGCGGCAGGATTGCCTGTATCAGCCACAATGCGACGCAAACATTAGGCGAAAATCGACCGTATTCGGTCTATGGCGCATCATCGCGATTTGCTCGTTGATCTTCCGCGCCGGCCTTCCTCGATCGACACAACTGAGGCGTCTTTGCCGTCGAGCGCCGCCGCGAACTGATCGCCAATTTTTTCCGTGGCGGCATGCAGGGGGTCATCCGCCAAATGAGCGTAGCGCTGCGTTGTCGACGCGTGCTTGTGTCCCAGGAGAGCGCCGATCATCGGCAGGCTCAATCCGCTGGCCGCGGCGGTGCTGGCATACGTGTGCCGGAGGTCGTGCAGCCTGACATCGGCGAGATCCGCCGCTTCGCGAATCCGCCCCCAGGGTTTTTGAATATTGACAAGGTGCGCGCCGCGGCGCTGGCCAATGATCACATGATCGTTGCCCGAAACCTTCTGGATATTCGAAAGAACCTCCAGCGCCGGCGCCGAAAGATGGACCACCTTCGCATCTGTTTTGCTTTCCGGAAGGCGCAGGCAAGCGTGATCGAAATCGACATACTGCCATTTGAGGCTGAGAATTTCCTGCCGCCGGCAGCCGGTGAACAGCAACAGGCGTATCGCGGCGATGGCGCCGGGCTGTATCTTACCGTCGGTCTCCGCCGCCGTGAGCGCAATTCCCAAACGTTCTATTTCTTGAGTCGGCAAAAATCGATGCTGCTTCCGCTCTTTGAATTTTTTAATCTTTCGGCACGGATTTGAATCCAGCGCCCGGGCGGGCGGCAGTTCCGGCCGATGCTTGGACTTAGGTTGCCGTGGCCACTCCTCGGCAAGAGAAAAAATTTTCGAGAGCAGGGCCAGGCACCGATTGGCCATAATGGGCGCCGCGCGCTTGGAGCGGTGGAATTTTTCGATATCGGCTTTCGTCACCGCGTCAATTCTTAAGTGCCCGAGCGCCGGACAAACATGATTGGCGAGGTTACGCCTGTCTTCCGCCACGCTCCTCGGCTTTTTGTGAACCTCCGCATGGTCTTTGAGGTAGCGCTTGGCGAATTCGGCCACGGTCGGAATGGCCTGCTCCAGGTCCGAGTAAAGCGCCGGATCGACGCCGCGGGCCAGAGCGCCAAGCTGGATCACCGCTTCCTTCCGCGCCTCATCGACGGTCAACACCCCGAAATCGGCGATCTTCCTGCGCCGCTGACGCTTGTCATTGGTACGGTATTGCAGGATGAAAGTTATTCGGCCGTTCGGTCGAACGCGAACCCCAAAACCGCGCAATTCGCTGTCCCAAACGAATATCTCGCGATCCGCCTTAGGCTCCAATCGATCGATTATCCGCTTGGTCAGTTTCATTGCTTGGAAGCATATGGGAAGCAAATGGGAAACAAACCTATCGTAAAATAGCGTAGCGCGGGCGATTGCTCAAGTCAACAAATCTCAAATTATCTACGCTTTTTCAGCAGTTTATGGAAAATCTGCGCATTACAGCGTAGCCCTGTTACCAGATTAGGAATCTGGTGCTCTATCCGGCTGAGCTACGGGCGCGTTTGGCTGTTTATGGTGCGCCAAATAACATGAATTCAGGCATTGGGGAACGCCCGCCATTGGGGGGGGAACGCCCGCCTATGTGGATTTATAGCCGCCGGTCACGATGCGGTTGAAGACGGCGCGGTTTTTGGGCGGCCGGTTGTCGGTATATTCGCGCGGGATGTAGACCTTGCAGTTGGCGTTTATCTCGCGGCCCTTGCGCGCCTGATAAACCGTGACGCGGCGCGATTTGGCGTGAAAGGTCATGGCGACCAGGCACGGGCCCTCGAGGCAATCCTTGTAGGGCGGAGAGGTGTCGCCGGCGACCCACGCCTCGGCCACTTCCTCGGAGCAGCGCGCCCAGCCGAAATAACCGGCGAGCCGGTTGTCCTCGAAGGTGAAAATATAATGGCCGCGCCGGATCTGCCCGCCCAGCGAGGCGCTGAAGCGCCCGAAGCGGTAGGAGGCGAAAGGCTCGGTCTGGCGCAACAGCGCCACCGCATGGCCGAGCGCCTCGCGCGGATTGCGGAAGCGCCGCGTCGACAGTTCGCCCTGCTCGGTTGCCGCCGCCGCCTTCGGCCCTTCGCTCATCGGCTTGCGCTCCCGGCCCGGCTCTTGGGCACCTTGGTGAAGGGCACCGAATAGGTCAGTACCAACAGCTCGGTGCCCGGATTGTCGTCATAGATGCCGGCATTCGAGATATGATGGAAGGCGACGGCGAGGCGCGACCAATCGTCGAAGCGCCACGCTATCTCGCCGCCGGTGCGGAACTGGAACTCGCCGCCGAGATCCTTGCCGTTGCCCTTGTTGTAACCGACGAAGGCGGCGTTGGGCTGCACCACCAGGCGGCGGCCGAGAAAGATATCGAGGCCGAGCCCGGCGAAGCCGTATATGGTTTCGTCGGTGGTGCCGGCGATGCCGATGAACGGCAGCAGCTTCCAGAAGCGCAGGTCCGAGCGGTATTCGACGCGGAATTCGGCCGCCGTGTGGTCGTCATTGACGTCATAGCCGCCGGCGCTGAAGCCGAAGAAGTCGGGCTCCGCCGCGCCGGCCGGGGCTGGCCAGCCGGCTGGCCAGCCGATCGCCACTCCAACCAGCAAGGCAAACCCGGCAAAAAACGATATCTTCACGCCTTCTCTCCCCCGCGCCCAACGCGGCGCCCGGTATTTCGCCCAGTGTACGGGCTGGCGGAGACTTGGCCAATAATTTCCATGCCCGCAACGCCCGGCGGCGCATCTATAATCCTCCGCCATGGCGCGCTTTTTGTTATTCCTGCTGGTCCTCTTGTCGCTGCCCTGGGCGGCGCCCCGGGGCGAGGCCGTTGTCGAGGCGCTGGAGCAGGGTGTTACCTCGCCCGCCGTCGAGGTCGTCGACGGCGATACGCTGCTCCTCGAAAACGGCACCGAAGTGCGTCTGGTCGGCATCCAGGCGCCCAAGCTGGCGCTCGGGCGTGCCGGTTTCAAGCCCTGGCCGCTCGCCGAGGAAGCCAAACAGGCGCTCGAGGCGCTGGCGCTCGGCAAAATGCTGACGCTCTATTATGGCGGCCGCAAGCGCGACCGCTACGGCCGCGCGCTGGCCCATTTGCTGCGCGCCGACGGGCTGTGGCTGCAGGGCGAATTGCTGGCGGCGGGCATGGCGCGGGTATACAGCTTCCGTGACAACCGCCGCCTGATCGCTGAAATGCTGGCCCATGAGCGTCGCGCCCGCGCGGCGCGCCGCGGCATCTGGGCGCATCCCTTCTACGCCGTGCGCACGCCCGAGGCGGCGGCCGAGCATATCGGCAGTTTCCAGCTCGTCGAAGGGCCGGTGGTCGGTGCCGCCATCGTCAGGCGCCGCGGATACCTAAATTTCGGCGCCGACTGGAAGAGCGATTTCACCATTTCCATCGCGCCCGGCGACCGCAAGCTGTTCGGCCCCGAGGGCGAGGACATCATCGCCCTCAATGGGCGCATCGTGCGCGTGCGCGGCTGGATTAAATCCTTCAATGGGGCCATGATCGAGGCCACCCACCCGGAGCAGATCGAGGTATTCGAGTGAGCATGGCGAAGCGGCAAGGAATCCATTGGCGATTTCACCTGTGGCGTTTTCTCGTTTCGCTCGCCCTGTTGGCGGCCGTGGCGCTCGGCGCCGCTACCCTGCCGGGTTGCAGCGTCAATCCGGCGACCGGCGAGCGGAGCTTCACCGGCTTCATGTCGCCCGACCGCGAACGCCAGATCGGCGCCGAGGAACATCCCAAGCTGGTCAAGGCGTTCGGCGGCAGCTACCAGGATGCCGGCCTGACGCGCTATCTCAACGGCCTCGGCGGCTTGCTGCAAAGCACCTCCGAGCAGCCCAAGCCGCCCTTTACCTTCACCCTCCTCGACAGCCCGGTGATCAACGCCTTCGCCATGCCGGGCGGCTATGTCTATGTGTCGCGCGGCCTGATGGCGCTGGCCAATGACGAGGCCGAGCTGGCCGGAGTCGTCGCCCATGAAATCGGCCATGTCACGGCGCGCCATTCGGCGCAGCGCATGAGCCGCGGCATCCTCGCCAGCCTCGGCGCCGCGGTGCTCGGCGCCGCGGTCGGCGAGCCGATGCTCGGCGATGCCGCGCGCCTCGCCGCCGGCGCCTATATCCAGGGCTTCTCGCGCGAGCAGGAATTCGAGGCCGACCAGCTCGGCGTGCGCTACCTGACGCGCGCCGGCTTCGACCCGATGGCGATGGCTTCCTTCCTCGCCACCATGGGCGCCGAACATGAGCTGGCGCTGAAGATCGCCGGCAAGGAGGGGCGCGAGGCCGCTGGCGGCCTGTTTTCGAGCCATCCGCGTACCGGCGCGCGGGTCGAGAAGGCGGCGGCGCGCGCGCGTTCGGGTGCGCAAAACAGCCTCGCCCGCGACGCCGATATCTATCTCGACCAGATCGACGGCATGATCTACGGCGATTCGCCCAACCAGGGCTATGTCAGAGGCCGCGAATTCGCCCATGCCGGCTTCAAATTCCGCTTTACCGCACCGCCCGGCTTTCGCCTCCACAACAGCGAAGCCGCCGTGCTCGGCGAGCATTCGGGCGGCGCGCTGATGCGCTTCGACGGGCGCAAATTGGACGATCCCAGCCAAACCACCCAACGCTACCTGACCCGCGTCTGGGCCAAGGGCTTCGATTTTTCCGGCGTCGAGACCATCGACATCAACGGCATCGAAGCGGCGACCGGCGCCGGCACCATGTCGGGCCGTGACGGCCGGCGCGACGTGCGTCTGGTCGCCATCCGCTTTGCCCGCGACCAGGTCTACCGCTTCCTGTTCCTCACCCCGCCCGACCAGACGGCGCGCCTGGATGAAGATTTGCGCCGCACCACCTTCAGCTTCCGCCGCCTGAGCGCGGCGGCGGCGGCCGCCCTGAAGCCGCTTCGCGTGCGCGTGGTCACGGTGCGCTCCGGCGATACGCCGCAATCCCTGGCGCGCCGCATGGCGGTCGAGAATTTCCCGCTCGAGCGTTTTCGCGTCCTCAACGGCCTGCGCGCGAACGAGGCGTTGGAGCCGGGCCGCCGCGTCAAGATCGTCAGCGAGTAACTCGCCGCCTATTCGAGGATCAAATCACCCGGGCGCTCGACCCGGCACACCATCAGCGCGCGCAGCTTTTCCAGCGCCTTATGCTCGATCTGGCGCACCCGCTCCTTGCTGATGCCGAGGTCGCGGCCGAGTTCCGCCAGGGTCACGGTTTCGTCGCGAAGGCGCCTTTTGCCGATGATGATGCGCTCGCGCTCGCTGAGCGATTCGAGCGCCTCATGGAGCCAGGCCGAGAGGCGGCCCTCCATCATCTCGACATCCTTGAGATGGACGCGCAGCTCCCGGGCGATACGCTCGCGCCCCTCGCGCTTGAGCGGCCCGTCGAAACTGTCGATCCTGGCGCGCAGGCGGCGGAAATTGAAAAACAGCGATTTTTGCGCCGCCGTGGTGCCGGTGCGCACGATCGACCAGTTGCGCAACACGAAATCCTGCATGGCGGCGCGGATCCACCAGCTTGCATAGGTCGAAAACCGGACCTGCCGTTCGGGCTCGAAGCGGGCGGCGGCCTGCAACAGGCCGATGCTGCCCTCCTGAATGAGATCGGCAATCGGCAGTCCGTAGTTGCGGAAGCGCATCGCGGTGCTGATCACCAGGCGCGAATAGGCGAAGACGATCTCATGCAGCGCCGCCTCGTCCTCATTGTCGCGCCATCTCGTCGCCAATTCATGCTCGTGATCGCGCGACAGCAGGGGCGCGTTGATCGATTCCCTGAAAAAGCGCCGCTCGGCCCCCTGGGTGTGATAACTGCCGCCATGAGTTGACATTGGCATACCCGCTAATTCGATTTAGGCGCTCAAACCGTGTTGCTGATTAGAATGATTACAAACTATATCTTCATTGCCTAGCGGGCGCAACGCGGATCGACCAACGCATATTCACATTGTTGTTAAGAGTGGGGTTGTCAGAACAGGGCTCGAAATCGCCGGCGAGTCGGCGATTGCGGTGATAACCGCGTGAATCGGGTGCTTATACCAAGAAGCGGTGATAATGACCCATAGGGATCGCCCCCGCGGCCCGTCGGGTAGGAGGGAGGCCGCAGGCGATGCGGCGCATCGGCAAGGCCTTCCGACGCCCTCCGACGGGTCGCGGGGGC
>CAJXFT010000169.1 GCA_913053235.1 uncultured Alphaproteobacteria bacterium | reverse complement strand
TGACCTATTTGGGCGCCGGAGACAGCTTCGGTCACGACGAGCTGTGGGCCTCTCATCTCGGCACCGACATTTCGCTGCAAACCTCGCTGAAGGCGGTCGGATATGTCGATTTGTTGCGCGTGCCGGCGCCGATTCTGGAGAAGTATGTCTTCAACAAGGAGGGCGGGCATCATATCTCCAACCCGTTGCACCACCTGGCGACCCGCACGGTGGCCCAGGACGCACCGCTGGAATGGGCGGTGGAGCAGCGCTTCGTCAACGGCACCAAGGCGATGCTCATCGACCTCGACCGCTGCGTGCGCTGTGACGATTGCGTGCGCGCCTGCGCCTCGACGCATGGCGGCAATCCGCGCTTCATCCGCCACGGCCGCACCTTCGATCATTGGATGGTGGCCAACGCCTGCATGCATTGCGCCGACCCGGTGTGCATGATCGGCTGCCCGACCGGCGCCGTTCACCGCTCGCTCGAGACCGGCGCCGTGGTGATCAACGACGACACCTGCATCGGCTGCGGCACCTGCGCCACTTCCTGCCCCTACAACAATATCCGCCTCGTCGACATCCGCGATATCGACGGCAACATGGTGCGCGACCCGGTCAGCCAGAAGCCGATCGTGAAAGCCACCAAATGCAATCTTTGCGAAACCGATCCGGGCGGGCCGGCCTGTGTGCGTGCATGTCCGCACGACGCGCTCAAACGGGTCAATTTCCAGGATGACGAGACCTTCGGGGGAGCCGCGCCATGAACCCCATCGCCACGCGCTATACCTTGTTGTGGGCCGCCGCAATCGTCGGCTTGGCGGTGTTGGGCGTCTATACCTACCTCGCCGAACTTGCACTCGAGCGTTCGGAATTTCTCACCGGCTATTTCCTGTTCGGCCTGATGCTCGCCCTGGCGCTGTTCAATGCGCGTAAGAAGCTGGCCATGGCGCCTCTCGTGCGCTCGGCCTATTGGCTGGCCGTCCATGTCGTGGGCGGCGCCGCGGCGGTGGTCCTGTTTTTTATCCACGCCGGATCGGTGTGGCCGACCGGAGGCTATGAACAGGCGCTCGCCCTGGTTTTTTATCTGGCCTCTTTAAGCGGAATTTTCGGCTACTTCATACAGCGCATCAATCCCCGGCGTCTGGTGCAAACGGATTTCGAGGTCATCTTCGAGCGCATCCCGGCCGAGTTGGCAGAGATCCGCGAAAAAGCCGAAGCGGAAATCCGCGCCTGCACCGAGGAAACCGGCAGCGACACCCTGGCACGGCACTATATGGAGACCTTGGCCTGGTATTTCCGCCGCCCGCGATATTTCACCAACAACGCCTTCGGCGGCGACGCCGGACTGCATTGGTTGCGCAACCAGTATCGCACCGTGAATCGATATTTGAACGATTCGGAACGGGTTTATCTGAACCGCGTCAATGAATTGGCGGAAATGAAGGCCAAGATCGATATCCATTACGCTTGCCAAAGCATGATGAAGAACTGGTTGCTGGTCCATCTGCCGTTGGCGGCGGCGGTGCTCGGGCTGATGTTTTGGCACGTTATTGTCGTGAATGTGTATGCGCTATGATGGATCCGGAAAAATTTAAACATGATTCCAGCCGTTACGAGCGGCCGACGCAAAAATTCCGTTGCGGACGCGCCGCGACCTGGGGCAAGCCGTGCGAATCCGGCCCCAATCCGGGCGGCAGTTGCGGCGGCACCAGTGAATGCCGCCCGGCCAAGGTGGGCGATCGCTGGGAATGCCGGCGTTCGGCGATCTTCGGCGGTCCGTGCCAAAACGGTCCCGATTCCGACGGCGCCTGTTCGTGCCAGCACCCGCCTTGTCAGCCCAGACGCTCGCTGCGAAGCATGCGCGGCATTCTTACCGTCGGCGCCTTCGCCGTTGTCGTGGCGATCATCGCGCTGATGCTGACCCTGGACGGCGGCGGCAACGCCCGCGATGCGATCATTCAGGCCGGAGAGTTGACCGGCGGACATGAGAACTTTACCGCGGCCAAGGGCTGCGAATCCTGCCACGAGGTGCATGACGAGGACGCCGGCGAATGGTTTCTGGCGGCGTTCCGCGAGGACGACATGACCGAACAATGCCTCGCCTGCCACACTTTCGCCGGCGATCCGCGGCTCGGGCACAACGCCGCATTCGCGGCCAAGGGGCAAACCACCGAATGCGTCATGTGCCATACCGAGCACCAAGGCGAGGATGCCGATATCAGGCACATGTCGGACAGCCAGTGCAATGAATGCCACAAGACCAAGATAGACAGTTTCTCGACCAGCCATCCGAAATTCTCCGACGCCTTCCCACATGATCGGCGCACCGCCGTGCAATTCGACCATGCCTCGCATCTGTCCAAGCATTTCTCCAACCAGCGCTATGAGGAGCTGGCGCCGGAGGATTGCACGTCGTGCCATTCGGTGGATACCGCCGAGCGCGCGGTCGAGCCGACGGGCTACGACGAGGGCTGCGCCGAGTGCCACGGCGCGATCATTCAGAAACGCGAACTCGTGGTCCTGCGCTTGCCTGAATTCGAGGAAGATCTGCTCGATGGCGACTCGGTGACGGAAGCCTGCGGGCCGACCCTTGAGAGCTGGGAGCTGTTGCAGGAAAACATGGCGGAAATGACCGAGGCCATCGAAGCCGGCGACGAAGTGGAATTGGCGGAGCCCGAAGAGGAAGAAGAATATGAAGCCGTCTCGCTCGAGGAAGGCGATCCGATCAGCGCCTATCTGATGGGCATGACGGCCGACGACATGGAGAGCTATAGCGAACCCATGCAGGAATTCGTCATGCGCCTGGTCGAAGAAGGATCGGCGCCGCTGGCCGAATTGGTGGACGAGCATGCCGGCGAGGCGGTGTCGCCGATGCTGCTGTCCGGGCTGAATGCGGAATTGGTCAAACGGGTGGCCTGCGCCTGGGCCGCTAATCTCGAATATGAAGCGCCGGCGGAGAACGACCTCGGCGGCTGGTACGGCGACGCGCTGGAGTTACGCTACACACCGGTCGGTCACAATGACAGCGTCGCCAGGGCATGGATTAGCTTCGCCCTCGCCAACTCCGCCGATGAGGATGACGAAAATGCCGACAACGTCGAGGCGCTGCAAGAGGCCATTCTGAGCCCCAAGGAAGGCGTCGGCGCATGCACCAAATGCCACGCGATTTCAGAGGACAAGGACGGCGCCAGGCACGCCGAATGGCGCTACCGGCCGAGCCAGGCAAGACCCTATTCGACCTATTCGCACGGCGCCCATATCACCCTGCTGAACCGCGAAGGCGTCAGCCTGATGGATCCGGAAAATGGCTGCCTCACATGCCACAAAATCAATAATGAGGCCGCCTATCAGAAGGCGTTCGCACAAAGTGACCCGTATCACTTCCAAAGCAACTTCCTGGCCATGGAACGGGAAACTTGCTCGCAGTGTCACAGTGACGGGCAGGTCGAAGAGAACTGTCAGCTCTGTCACCTCTATCACGCCGCACCCGGCTTCGATTATTGGATGGTCGAAAATGCAAAAACGGAAATTGAAGATTAATCGCCCGTGGCGCCGCCCGGGCGCCTTGCTCGTGGCCGCCATGGCCATTCTGGCGGCATTGGCCTGGCCGGCGCCGGCAAGCGCCGCCGACGATGCCGCCGCCGCCGCCAGCGGCGACGAAATGCACGGCGCCATCCTGGATGAAAACCTCTTCCCGAGCGCCTCGCAATGCCAATCCTGCCACGAGGAAATCTACCGCGAATGGGCGTCGTCGAATCACGCCTATTCGTCGATCTCGCCGATGTTTCACAAGTTCGAGAATGCCATCAATTCACTGGCGCCGACCATCGGTGCCTTTTGCGTGCGCTGCCATATCAGTGCCGGCACGGCGATGGGCGAGCCGCGCGAGATGCCAATCTGGGAGCGCAGCCAGGTGTCGCGCGAGGGCGTCACCTGCATCACCTGCCATCGCGTCAGCGAGGCCTATGGCCGCTCCAACGGCGAGCGTCGAATCGTCGCCGGCAGTATCTTCGAGCCGATGTTCGGCAATATCGGCGGCGACGGCGTCGCCGAGGTGGTGGCCAATGCCAGCTCGTGGAAAGTGGCGGTGAATGAAAATGAGCGCGGCAACAGAATGCACACCGGGGGCATCAAGTTCGATCAGCTCTCGCAATCCGAATTTTGCGCTTCCTGCCACCAGGTCGCGGTCAATCTCGGCATCAAGCTGGAAGTGGTGTGGGAGCAATATCGCGATTCGCCCGCCCATAAGGAAGGCGTGAGCTGCCAGGATTGCCATATGAGCTACAATCCCGGCGTCGCCGGCGAGTTCAAGCGCGGCCCCGTCGCCGTGGTCAATGGCCGGCCGGTCAATCCCGACCGCGTCCGCCACGACCATTCCTTCGCCGGACCGGGCTATCCGATCGCCCATCCCGGCATCTTCCCGCACAATCCGGAAGCCGAAAATTGGACCATGCAGGAATGGCTGGAATTCAATTGGCGCCAACCCTGGGGCGACGAGGATTGGGAAGACGAATATGAGGAGGCGGTGGACGAGGGAACGCGGGAGGAAATCGAGTTTCCCGAAATTTGGGAGGATCGTTTCGACCGCGAGGAAGCGCGCGCCATCGTCGAATACAATCTCGAACTGATCGAGGAAAAGCGCGATTTGCGCAAGCGGGTGATGGAAAACGGCTCGCACATCGACGGCCCGTTCTTCGACGGCGAGGCGCGCCTCGGCGCCGACCTCGATTTCCACTATGTCGTGACCAACACCAACAATGGCCACAACCTGCCGTCGGGCTCGCTCGGCGCGCAGCCCGAACTGTGGCTCAACGTGGCCCTGATCGATCCCTCCGGCAACAACATCTGGGAATCCGGCTATGTCGACAGCAATGGCGACATGGCCGACCAGCACAGCCTCGACGTGCTCGCCGGCAAAATTCCCTTCGACGATCAATTGGTGAATTACCAGACCAAGTTCCTCACCACCAACGTCAAGGGGACCGACCGCGAGATGTATCTGCCGGTTAATTTCGATGTCGATCAATTGCCCTTCCTGCGCCCGGCGGCGCAGCCGACGACGGTCATCAACCATCCGCCATTCGTGCGCATGGAAGGCCGCTCGATCCCGCCGCTGGCGAGCCGGAATGCAAATTATTCGGTACCCGGTTCGCTGATCAGCGAGCCGGGAACCTACAGATTGGCGATCCGCATGCGCAGCCGCGCCGAGCCGATCTATTTCATGCGCTTCGTCGGCGCGACGGCGGAAATGGAGCGCAGCATGAACGAATGGATGATGGAAATCGACGCCTTTACGGTCGAGTTTCAAATAGGGGGTTAAGCGTGGGAAAATTTTGGCAAGATCGGCTATCACTTCGTCTTTGGCCGGCGGGAGGCTTCGCCCTCCTGGCCGGAGCGCTTGTATTGGTCGGCGTTGAAAGCGCGGCGGCGGATGAGATCGTGAGCGATCCCGCCGCCACCGCGGTCGAGCATGATTCAAGCGTGTTCCGGCCGGACCCGGCCTATGACGAGGCGGAATATGACGTCGAGGCACAGCTCGAAATCTATGGCGGCAAATCCGCCTTCCCGACGCCGCGCCCGATGATCGAGGCGGGACGAGAACTCTACACGGCCGGGCCGTTCACCGAGGCCGGCACCTTCCTCGGCAGGCTCAACCCGACCTACAATCAGTTTTACGTTTACGGCGATTGGCGCTCGGCGCTGGCCTTTAACGACAACGGCGCGGCGGAAGTCGGCCAGGTGGCGACCCGCCTCAACCTCGATTTCGATTACCGCTTCACGGCGACCGAGCGAATTCACTGGTTTATCGGACCGCTCGACGGGCAGGGGGAATTTACGCGCTGCGAGTTTTTCGGCGATGACGCGCCCAATAACGACCCCGACCGCGAATGCGATCTGCAGCTTGACGGCAATTTGGACGCGCTCTTCTTCGAGGGTGACGGCGGCGCCATCTATTCCGGCCTGAGCGGCCGATATTCCTCCATCGACGTGCCGTTTTCCTTCGGCCTGATGCCGCTCTTGTTCCAAAACGGCATCTGGATCGAGGATGCGTTCACTGGCGCCGCAGTAGCGATCCCGGCGCTCAACAGCCCGTCGCTCGATATCTCGAACATGGATTTCACCTTCTTCGCCGGTATCGACAAGGTGACCAATCCGGGCATTCTCGACAATGACGGGCTGGCGGCGGATCACAATGTCAATATCTACGGCGCCGCCACCTTCATCGAAGCCATGCAAGGCTATTGGGAAGCGGGCATCGCCTATCTCGACGGCGAATCGGGGCTCGACGACCAGAGCTTCGCCAACGCCACCCTGGCCTTTTCGAAGCGCTACCGGGCGTGGCTGTCGAACAGCTCGCGCGTCGTCTATTCGTTCGCCCAAAACCGCGACGACAATGCGCAACAAACGGCCGATGGCGTGATCGTGCTGATCGAAAATTCATTGATCACGCGTAAGCCCTCGACCTGGGTGCCCTATCTCAACCTGTTTGCCGGGCTCGACCGGCCGCAATCGGCGGCGCGCGCCGGCGCCGCCGGCGGCATTCTCAAGAATACCGGCATTAATTTCGAGACCGACGGCCTGACCAATTTTCCCAAGCTCGACGACACTGGCCAAAACACGGCGGGCGGCGCGTTGGGCGTGGAATACCTGTTCGCCCTCAACCGGCAGCTGGTGGTGGAGGCCGCGGCGTTTCAAGTGATCGACGGCGAAAACGAGGTCGGACGGTCGGCCCGGGGGGATGAATATGCGCTCGGCATGCGCTATCAATTCCCCTTGAACGAGGCCTGGATCCTGCGTGCCGACGCCATGCATGGCTGGCGCATGGAAGATGAGAACCTGGCCGGCGCGCGCTTCGAAATCAGGCGCAAATTCTAGCCCGCTAAACGGGGGAGGCCCGAGAGAATGGATATTGCCATTAATGTCATCGCCATCATTTTGTTGGCAACGATGTCGATTTACCTGTTCTTGGCGATCGCCAGCAACACACGGCGCACGGCGTTCGCCGGCAACAGCGCCGATATTGAGGATCAAAGGCTGCGCGCCGAGATCGACCGCATCATGGACCAGCGCCGTATCGAGCGCGAATCCAACGAGCTGTCGTGGAAGGGTTTCCGCAAATTCGAAATCAACCGCAAGGTACAGGAAGGCGGCGCTATCTGCTCGTTTTACCTGACCCCCCATGACGGCAAGCCGCTGCCGCCTTTCAAACCGGGCCAGTATCTCACTTTCGGCCTCGATATCGCCGGCCAGAAGAGGCAGGTCATCCGTTGCTATTCCTTGTCGGACAGCCCGTATCATCCGGATTATTACCGCTGCTCGATCAAGGCGGCGCCGGCGCCGCGCGACAAGCCGGAAGCGCCGCCGGGGCTGGTGTCCAACCATTTCCACGACAATCTGCATGAAGGCGATATCATCGATATCAAGGCGCCGGGCGGCCATTTCTTCATGGACACCTCCAAACAGAGCCCGGTGGTGTTGATCGGCGGCGGCATCGGCATGACGCCGATGCTCAGCATGCTCAACCAGATTATCGAGAGCGGCTCGACGCGCGAGACTTGGTTCTTCTACGGCGTGCGCGACAGCTCCGAGCAGATCATGAAGGAATATCTCGAACAGGTGGCGCGGGAAAACGAAAACGTACATATGTGTGTGTGCTACTCCTCGGCCAAGGAAACCGATGTCGAAGGCAAGGACTACCAATATGGCGAGCGGGTCAGCGTCGAGCTGTTCAAGCGCCTCCTGCCATCCAACAATTACGATTTTTATATGTGCGGCCCGCCGCCGATGATGAACTCGGTGGTTCCCGCCCTGGAAGACTGGGGCGTGCCGGAAAAGAACGTGCATTTCGAGGCCTTCGGCCCGGCCACGGTGAAGAAGACCAAGACCAAAGACAACAAGGAAGCGGTCGAGGCTTCGTCGGCCAGTGCCGGGGTAAAGATCACTTTCGCCAAATCGGGCATGACACTCGATTGGGACCCGGAAATCGGCTCAA
>CAJXFT010000168.1 GCA_913053235.1 uncultured Alphaproteobacteria bacterium | reverse complement strand
CGCTCGAGGCCAGCCGCCGCCTCTTCCACCGCCGCTTCGAGATCGCCGCCGCAAGGCCGCGGCGCACCCTTGCGCCAGCCCTCGAGATAGTCGTCGGTGCCGTGCGCGCCGCATTTCATGGCGGCGGCGTCGATCGCCGCCTGAAAGCGCGGCGTCAGTTCGCGGCGCGCCTTGACCCGCCCCGCCGTGGCGAGCAGCTGGGCCGGAATATCGCGCCAATACATGATCACCAGTCTGCCCGGCGCCGCTTCGCTGTCTTCGCTCATGCTTTTTGGTGCTTTCTATTTTGCCGAATATCCGATTAGGATCGCCCGGCAATGCTTCTCGTTGAAAGGAATACGCGATGACCATCACACGTATCAAGCCGGGGCCGAGAATGAGCCAAACCGTCATTCACGGCGATACCGTCTATACCGCCGGCCAGATCGCCGATGACAGCAGCCAGGATTTGGCCGGGCAGACCCGCCAGGTGCTGGCCAAGATCGATGGCCTGCTGGCCGAGGCCGGTTCCGACAAATCCAAGATTCTCAAATCGACCATTTGGTTGTCCGATATTTCCCGATTCGACGAGATGAACTCGGTGTGGGACGCCTGGGTCGATACCGACAATCCGCCGGTCCGCGCCTGCGTTCAAAGCACGCTGGCATTTCCCGAGCTGTTGGTCGAAATCATGATCGAGGCCGCCAAATAGGCCGTTGCAGCGCCCGCGAGACGCCCCTGCGCGGCGGCTCGATTCCCGCCCGGCTCAATATTGGCGTGGCGCGGCCTGTCTTCGCTCGCCTGGCGGTTAATACATTCTTCAGAACTCGGTTGCGATGATGGATATGCTGGGCGTTTTTCATCAATGAAACGGGTGGGGACTCACGCGATGAAGGTAGCGAGAATTTTGGATTCCAAGGTCGGCGACGTGGTGACCGGCAGCGCCGAGATGCCGGTCTCGGACGGCGCGCGTCTGCTTTCGGAAAACGGCATTGGCGTATTGGTGGTGAACGACGGCGAAGGCGGCATCGGCGGAATATTTTCCGAGCGCGATATCGTGCGCGGGCTGGTCGAACATGGGCCGGATTATCTCGACATGCCGCTCGAGCGGGCGATGAGCAGCTCGGTCATCACCTGCACGCCCGACAACAGCGTCGATGACGTCATGGAATTAATGACCGCCAACGGAATTCGCCACCTACCGGTGGTCGACGCGGAAAGATTGGTGGGCGTCGTCAGCATCGTCGACGTGGTGCGCGCCCTGCTGGCGCGCGCCGAGTTCGATCGCGAGATGCATCAAATGACCGGGTAACGCAGCCGCCAAAGGCCGTCAAATTCCCTCTTTCTCGCAGGGAAGAACGGCTTATCACGGGCGGCGGAACCCACAAAGACTCGCCCAAGCGACACACCCCTCCCGGAATGCACTTTCTTGCATTCCGCTGCGCGACTGAGCGCCCGAGTTAATACGAGGTAAGCCAAGGGAGCGGATGCGACCGCCCGGCGCTTGAGGGGCCAAATAAAAGAGCGCGGGTGCCGCTCCGGCGTTCGCGAGCGCGTTTCACGCGCTTGGTTTCCCCCTTCTCCCCAACCCCTCTTCCCCTCTGGGAAGAGGGGCTTATTCGGGCTGCGGCAGCCTTTAGCCGGCAAACCTATGTTCCGGCAGGCCGCGCACGCCTAGTCCGGTGACCCTGAAAACATTTCCCGCCGCCGCCGGCAGGCCGGCATCGCCGCCGGGGAAATGCTCGCGCACGGTGGGCCCGGCCCAGTCGATGCGGGCCATCGAGGTGATGTAAGCTTCGTCGAGATTGTCGCCGCCGAACATCACGCTGGTGGTGGTCGGAACCGGCAGATCGATGCGCCGCTCGATGGTGCCGTCCGGCGCATGGCGCACCAGCTCGCCGGTCATGAACCGCGCGTTCCAGATATAGCCCTCCTCGTCGACGGTCGAGCCGTCGAACACGCCGCGCTCTTCTTCGGAGCTGGCGAACACCCGCTTGTTGCTGATATCGCCGCTGGCGAAATCGTAATCATAGGCATAGATCGACTGCTTGAAGCTGTCGGTGTGATAGAAGGTTTTGTTGTCCGGGCTCCAGCACGGGCCGTTGTTGCAGATGATGCCGCGCTCCAATTCATGCACGCTGAGATCGGCATCGAGGCGGAACAGGCCGCACATGGCGCGCTCCGAGACCTCGTCCTCGCCGCCGGCGAAGAAGCGCCCGGCGCGGTCGACCTTGCCGTCATTGAACATCGAGCGCGGCTCGTCGGCGTCGACTTCCTGGATCAGTTCGGTCTCGCCGGTCTCGGGATCGAAGAAATAAAAGCCGTCGCGCATGGTGATCACCGCGCCGCCCCTCTCACGCATGGAGAAGGCGCCGACCACCTTGGGCAGTTTCCAGGTCTTGGTTTTGCCGCTGGTCGGCTCATAGCGCCAGATTTCCTGCTCCAGCATGTCGACCCAATAGAGCGCGCCTTCCTTGACGTCCCATACCGGGCCTTCGCCGAGCCAGTTTTTCGCTTCCACGACACATTCGATCTTGACCATTATTTTCTTCCTTTCACGTCACGGAGTTATTTTAAATATCGAAATCGGCGCCGAGATGGAAGAGGCAATCGCCGCGCTCGGTGCGCCCGGGCAGGCGCTTGCAGACGACCAGGCCGGCGGCGTCGAAATGTACCTCCGCCGGCGCCCGCCACGGCGTCTCCGGGCTGTGGATGCGCGCCGCCAATTGCCCCTTCTCGACCTCGTCGCCAAGCTCGACGACGGGCTCGAACAGGCCGTCCTCGCTGGCATAGGAGAATGATTCCCAGCTGTCGGCGCTGAGCATGCGGGTTTCCACCGCCGGCTGCTCGTCCGATCCCACCGCGCCGTTCCACACACCAATATGGCGCAGTACGCGGCGCACGCCGGATTCACAATAGCGCAGGCATTCCGGCGTGACGGCGCCTGAGCCGCCCATTTCGGTGCCGATGGGCACGATGCCGTGGCGCGCCGCGGTGGCCATGTTGGTGGCGCCGCCGCCCTGGCCGGGCGGAAAGAAAAAGCCATACGGCGCGCCGAACACGCGGCCGAGCTCGACCACCTCCTTTTGCACCGCGTCGGACATCACGGCGGCGCGCAAGATCACCGTCGGCAGATACATCAGCGAGCTGCCGCCGGAATGAAGATCGAGGGCATAGTCGGCGAGCGGCATCAGCACCGATTCCATATAATGGGCGAGCATCAGGGTCGGGCTGCCGTCGGCGTCGCCGGGAAAGACGCGGTTGAGATTGAGATCGTCGATCGGCGAGGTGCGCAGGCCCGCCTTGGCGGCGGGATAGTTGGCCATCGGCAGGATGATGATGCGACCCTTCACGTCGGCGACCTCGATCTCGCGGATCAGGCGCGACAGCGTCACCTGCCCTTCATATTCATCGCCGTGCACGCCCGATGTGAGCAGCACCGTCGGCCCGTCGCCATTCTTGATGCATACCAGCGGCACCGGCAACCAGCCATAGGCCGAGCGGTGCACCGAATGCGGCAGTTGCAGATAATCGCATTGCTTGCCGTCCCGGCCGAAATCGATGCGCGAGCCGAGGCGCGAAGGCTTCTCCGTCATGTCTGATCTCCCGCGATCATGTTCCTGTTCACGTCACGGGGGAATATACAGCACAGCGGCGCGCCGCATGCTGAATTTATGATCAGGGATCGTTGACAAGCCCGGTTGGGAAGTATCGGATTGATGATTGACGAAACATTGATCAAAGGGGAGGAGGATCATGACATCGAGAGGCGGGCGCTGCCTGTGCGGCGACGTGGTTTACCAATATAGCGGGCCGGAAAACTGGAGCGGCCACTGCCATTGCGAAAGCTGCCGGCGCAATTGCTCGGCGGCGATCGTCACTTTCTTTGGGGTGCCGCGCTCGGCGTACCGCTTCACCGGCGCCGAGCCCGGCGTCTACGAATCCTCGCCCGGCGTGCGCCGCCTTTTCTGCCGGCGCTGCGGCACGCCGATGGCCTATGACGCCGACCGCTACCCGCATGAAATCCACTTTTACGCCGCCAGCCTCGACGATCCCGAAAAATTCACACCGCAGTTTCACGTCCATAGCGGCGAGCGGCTCGCCTGGTTGAATGTGGTTGATGAGCTTCCCAAGTACGAAAAGAGCGCATCAAGCGTGAACAAGCCTCAAAGCTAGGGTGCACAATCGGCATGCATATTTTGCTCGTCGAGGATGACGCGGCGATGGCGGCCTATGTGCAAAAGGGCCTGCATGAGTGCGGCCATACGGTGGACGTCGCGGCGAGCGGACGCGACATCGCTCAAGCGGGGCGATCTCGAACTCGACCTGCTGGCGCGCAAAGTCACCCGCGCCGGGCGTCATGGGGCTGTCAGAGTGCCTAATAATCGGTTGGCGCGCCGCCCTCCCGCTTGCGCCGGGCGACGAAGGCGGCGAGCTCCTCGGCGATGGCGGGGTCGAGCGGCGGTGGCTCGAACTCGGCGAGAATTTTCTTCCATAGGCGGGTGGCGCGCTCCGGAGTTTGCACGGCCCCGGCCTCCCGCCAGTTTTCGAAATTCGACCAATCCGACAGGAACGGGCTGTAAAAGGCGGTCTCATAGCGCTCCATGGTGTGGGCGCAGTCGAAGAAATTCCCGCGCGGCCCGACTTCCTTGATCGCGTCGAAGGCGATATCCGCTTCAGCGCTGCCGACCGGCTGCATATAGGCGATCATCTGTTGCACGGTTTCGCAATCCATGACGAATTTCTCGTAGGATGCGCACAGGCCCCCCTCGAGCCAGCCGGCGGCGTGGTAGACCATGTTGGCCCCGGCCGAGAGTGCCGACCATAGCGAAAACGCGCTTTCCCAGGCCGCCTGCGCGTCGGCGCAATTGGCGGCGCAGGCGTTGGAAGCGCGCAGCGGCAATCCGTAAAAGCGCGCCATCTGCCCGGAGATCTGCGTCGCCCGCATATATTCCGGGGTGCCGAAGGCCGGCGCGCCGGTTTTCATATCGACATTCGAGGTGAAGCTGCCGAACACCACCGGGCAGCCCGGCGACACCAGTTGCACAAGCGTGATGGCGGCGAGCGCTTCGGCCAATGATTGCGCCACCGCGCCGGCGATGGTCACCGGCGCCATGGCGCCGGCCAGGGTAAACGGCGTGACCATGGTGGGCTGGCGCCGGCGCGCCAGACGCATGGCACCGTCGAGCATCGGATGGTCGTGCTTGAGCGGCGAGGTCGAGTTGATGTTGGTGTACATGCGCGGGGCTTCTTCGAATTCCCGCCAGGTCAGGCCGCCGGCGATGCGCACCATCTCCATCACGTCCTCGATGCGCTCCTTGCCGAGGCTGTAGGCGTGTACCACCTTGTCGGTCAGCACCAGCTTGTCATAGAGGCAATCGAGATGGCGCACCGACGGGTGGATGTCGAGCGGCTCGACCGGATAGCCGCCGGCGAAATGGATGCAGTTGAAATATTGCGTGAGCTTGACGAAATCGCGGAAGCTTTCGCGGTCGCCGGCGCGCCGGCCGCGCTCGAGGTCGGAACAGTTGGGCGGGCTGGAGACATTGCCGAAGACCATGCGCCGGCCGCCGATCTCGATACGCCGCTCTGGATTGCGCGGCGTGATGGTGAAGCTGGCCGGGACGAGGGCGAGCTGCGCCATCACGAAGTCGCGCTCCATGCGGACGTTTTGGCCGGTTATTTCACAGCCCTCGGCCGCGAGAATTTCCAGCGCTTCCGGGTGCAGAAATTCGATGCCGAGTTCCTCGAGGATGCGCATCACCCCGTCATGGATGGCGGCGACGCCGTCTTCGCCGAGCGGCTCGGTCGGGCGGTCCGGATTCTCGGGCAGGCTCCACGGCAATTGCGCGATCGCGGCCCCCTTGCCGCGCAGATTGCCGGCCCGCCCGCCGGCGCGTCGCCGCTTCGGCCTCACTGCTCCGCCTTCGCTCATTCGCGCTCCTCTCAGGCGGGAAGGTAAGGACAACGACAGGGCAGCGTCAATCGCGGAGCGCCACCCGGCGCCTATTTCGGGGCGAAGATGAAATCGCCGCCGTCATGGCCGGCGAGGCGGATGTCGGAATAGACCGGAGTCTGGTCGGCGTTGAGGACCACGGCTTTGCGTACCGGCGCGAACAGGGCCTGGGCCTCGACGGTTTCCGTATTCTCGCGCAGCACGCCGAGTAGGGCCGCGGCGAACACCGAATGGCCGCCCGAGCCGGCATCCGCCACCGGCTCCAGCCCGCCCGAGGCGAGCGCCGTGCGCGAGCGTTTCCCGACGATGCGCTTCAGCCAGTCGCGGCGATCTTCCCAGGTGTCGAAGGTGACCGGAGCGGCGCGCACCAGCGTGCCCGAATAGCACGAATCGGCGATAACCAGGATGTGGCGCGCCGGAATCGCCTTCACCATGTCGGTGATGTCGTCGTTCGACACCCAGTTGGCCGAAATGCTCTGATGGGCGTCGACCGGCAGCCAATAGCCGCGCTCGGTTATCGGGTCGATGACGCCGTGGCCGGCATAATAGATCAGCAGGTTGGTGTCGTAGGAGAGCTTGGCGCGCAGATCGCTCATGGCGCTGATCACGTCGAACCGGGTGGCATTGATCAGCTTGGTGACCGTAAAGCCGTAGCGATCCTCCAGCACCTCGGAGATCGCCTCGGCGTCGGCGACCGCGGTTTTCAATTTCGGCATGTCGTTATAATCATTGTTGCCGATGACCAAGGCGTGATAGTCGCCGAGCGCCAAATCGAGCTGTTTGCGCAACACGTCAATCGTCGCCTGCGCTTTGTTGCCCCATTCGTCGATGGCGCTGAAGGCGAACTTGTTGACGCCGATCTTGAGGCGCTGGCTGATGCGGAAACTGCCGTCGGCGCGGAGCGTCATAGGACGCTCGTTGACGAACATTTCGACGACCGCCGAATCGTCCGAAACGCTGCCGGTAATATCGATTTCGGGTCCTTCCGTCACCAGCATGGGCGGCAGTGTGATGCGCGGCGCCTGCTTGTCGCTTTCCTCTTCGACGAGCGCGGCGCTTTGGCTCTCTTCGGCTGGTGGTTCGGCGGCTGGTTTCTCGGCCGGCGCATGGCGGGTGACGCGGATGCGCCGCGAAGCCTCGTTGCCCCATTCGTCGAGGGCGCTGATCACCAGTTCGCTGTCGCCGACCGGCACGCCGCGGCGGATGCTGAACGTGCCGTCCGCGCTGAGCGCCACCGAGCGGCCGCCGACGCGCACTTCGACGATCGCCGACGCGTCGACGATGCCGCCGCTGATTTCGACAATTGCATTGTCCGTCTCTAGAGCCGGCGACAGGGCGATCAACGGCGCGCTGGTGTCCGAAGCAATGTCGGCGGCGGTCCTCTCGGTGGCGGATTCGCTTCTCGCCTTGGCCTTTCTCGATACCATTACGCGGCGCTCGGCGCGGTTGCCCCATTCGTCGAGCGCGGCGATCACCAGCTCGCTTTGGCCGAGCGCCACGCCGCGCTTGAGGTGAAAGCCGCCATCCGCATGCAACGGCGCGGCGGCGCCGTTGATGGTGAACTCGATGATTGCCGAGGCGTCGCTGACGCGCCCCGTCAGCTCGATCACCGGCTCGGCGGTCTGAACCTCGCCCGGCGCCTCGATCACCGGCGGCGCATCGTCCGGCGCCTCGATCACCGGCTCGGCGGTCTGCACCTCGCCCGGCGCCTCGATCACCGGCAGCGCATCGTCCGGCGCCTCGATCACCGGCTCGGCGGTCTGTACCTCGCCCGGTGCCTCGATCTCCGGCGGCGCATCGTCCGCCGACGGGGAGGCCGGCGTGGCGGCGGTTTTTTCCGCGCGCTCGATACGGGTCGCATGCCACGAAGACTCACATTCCCCAGATAGCGAATTCTTGACATCTCCAGTCGCCGATTCCCCGGCAAACTTTCCCTTAATGTGGAATACAGTCAGGTTTTCACCGAAATAGCCGGATATTTTTCCCTTTGAATCAATTACAAATGTGAAGTCTTGCGTGCTGTCGAAGATACGGCCGGCGCCGGTGCGCCAGACGCCCACCAACACGCCGTCCTGCACGGTGAATTCGATCTTGGAGGTGCCGAAACAAATGTTTGCCGGGCCTTCGCCGACCCATTTGCCATCGAATTCGACGGA